>NZ_VFTW01000013.1:0-150873 GCF_006440815.1 Mesorhizobium sp. B2-8-3 | reverse complement strand
GTCAGCACGAATCGTTCCATCAAAAGCTTGAATCACGACCAAGCCAAGATGGGAATCCTGAATATCAACAAACCTTAATGCATGTCGCCCAGAAGTGTGCAGCGGTTCTGGGACAGCGACATGCATCAAGGCAAAGACTTAAAGCGTGTCGACTGAATCCGTTTCAGCGCGACGCGCTTTAGCTTGAAACCGGTGCGCAAAAGCCTCCGCTAACCAATATTAGCGATCACCTGATTGTAACGTTGCGGAAACACACTTAAGTGATTCCGTGAAGTCGGTGCCTATTGAGGGAGATACGAAATGGGCTTCAGCGGTTTCGATATTGCCATCGTCGTTCTTGTTTTCCTGGTTATCATCCTTCTTTTCAAAGGCATCAAGACGGTGCCGCAAGGTTACAATTACACGGTGGAACGCTTCGGCCGGTACACCAAGACGCTGACGCCTGGCCTGAACATCATCAACCCCATCTTCGAGCGCGTCGGCGCCAAGATGAACATGATGGAGCAGGTGCTCGATGTGCCGACGCAGGAGATCATCACCCGCGACAACGCCATCGTCGGTGTCGACGGCATCGCCTTCTACCAGATACTCAATGCCGCGCAGGCCGCTTATCAGGTGGCCGGGCTGCAGAACGCCATTCTCAATCTGACCATGACCAACATCCGGACCGTCATGGGCTCGATGGACCTCGACGAATTGCTGTCCAACCGCGACGCCATCAACGAGCGCCTGTTGCGTGTCGTCGACGAGGCGGCGCATCCGTGGGGCATCAAGATCACCCGCGTTGAGATCAAGGACATCAATCCGCCGGCCAATCTCATCGAATCGATGGGCCGCCAGATGACGGCCGAGCGCAACAAGCGCGCCCAGATCCTGGCCGCCGAAGGCCTCAAGCAGTCGCAGATCCTCGAGGCCGAGGGCCGCAGGGAAGCAGCCTTTCGCGACGCCGAGGCGCGCGAGCGCTCGGCCGAAGCGGAGGCCAAGGCGACGCAGGTCGTGTCGGAAGCCATCGCCAAGGGCGACGTCCAGGCGCTCAACTACTTCATCGCCCAGAAATACACCGAGGCGCTGACCAGGATCGGCTCGGCCACGAACAGCAAGATCGTGCTGATGCCGCTGGAGGCCTCATCGCTGATCGGAACGCTCGGCGGCATCGGCGAGATCGCCAAGGAAGTTTTCAGGAGTGAAGGTACGGCTGGGGCGCAGCGGCAGGCAGCACGCCCGCCGCTGGTTCGGCCGAACGAAAACTGAGATCATAGGAGGCTGCTCCCATGTTCGATCGTATCGTTTCCGAACTCGGCCCGTGGAACTGGATGGTTCTGGGCTTCGTGCTCCTGGTGATGGAGATCGTCGCGCCGGGCGTCTTCATGCTGTGGATCGGCATCGCCGCGCTCATCGTCGGCGCGGTGTCGCTGGCGATATGGGACGCCGCTTTCTGGACCTGGCACGTGCAGGTGCTGGCGTTCCTGATCCTGTCGCTGATATCGGCTTTCGTCGGCAAGAAACTGATGGCCGGCCGCCACGACGATGCCGACCAGCCGCTGCTCAACCGCCGCGGCGCGCAAATGGTGGGCAAGCTGGCGACGCTGGCCGAGCCGATCAAGGACGGCCGCGGCCGCATCAAGCTCGGCGACACGCTGTGGCGCGTTTCGGGCCCTGACCTGCCCGCGGGCACGCAAGTGCGCGTTGTCGGCGCCGCCGACACCGACCTTGAGCTGACGGTCGAGGCGGCCTGAACCGAGACAGGTATCGGACGGGCTGAGGCTAAGGCAATTCCAGGAAAAGTGAGTGGCTAGGCTGCGCCAATGCGCAGCAGGTCGTGGAAATGAACCACGCCCACCGGCATTTTGTCTTTGATCACGACCAACGCGCCGATATTGTGCTCGTTGAGCATGGCGATCGCCGTGCCCGCCAGCGTCTGCGGATCGATCGTCTTGGGCGTGCGGGTCATGACCTCATCGACGGTCACGTCGGCCAGATTGCGATGCAGATTGCGTGCAACGTCGCCGTCGGTGACGATCCCGACCAGTTTGCCGCTCGCATCGACGATGCAGACGCACCCGACTTTCTTCTGCGACAGCGTCATCACCGCTTCCGGCATCTTGGTGCCGAGCAGGGCGAGCGGAACCTGATCGCCGGTCCGCATGATCTCCGACACCAGGGTCAGGTTGGCGCCAAGCTGCCCGCCGGGGTGCAAGGCTCGGAAGTGATCCGGCGTGAAGCCCCGCGCTTCGAGCAGAGCGATGGCCAACGCGTCGCCCAGCACGAGTTGGAGAAGCGTCGACGTCGTCGGTGCCAGCCCGTGCGGACAAGCCTCGGGCACGACCGGCAGCAGCAAAACCACATCGGCCGCACGCGCCAGCGCCGAGCTCTCGCCGGAAGTAATGGCGATCAGCGGGATGGAAAAACGCCTTGAATAGGCGACGATGCCCATCAATTCCTTGCTTTCGCCCGACCACGACATGGCGATGATGGCGTCGTCCTTGGCGATCATGCCGAGATCGCCGTGATTGGCCTCGGCGGGATGGACGAAAAAGGCTGGCGTGCCGGTCGAGGCAAGCGTCGCGGCGATCTTTGCGCCGATATGGCCGCTCTTGCCGACGCCGGTGACGATGACGCGGCCCTCGATCCGCGAGATCAGGTCGATCGCGGCCGCAAAGGGCTCGGTCAGCCCGTTTGCGAGCGCGGCGGCCAGGGCCGCCACGCCGGTCTGCTCCGTCGCCACCGTTCTCAGCGCCGATTCGATCGCGGCCTGCCTGTCCGGCTGCTTTCTCTCTGGGGACCCCGCATGCATGGCGCAAGCGATTAGCGCTTTGCCGCGCCCCTGTCCAACGGAATTGCCGCGGCTGCCGATCCGGGCGGCTTCAAGGCGGCTGTCTCAACCCTCCGTTAACCATCCGCATTTACGGTTCGGTAAGTATGGCGCAACCGCGCCGCGCAAGCAGTGGTGACGATGTCCGGGGGCCAGTCTGAAACGAAAATCGGTCGAAGGGGCATTGCCGTTGCGGCACTGCTGCTGACGGCAAGCGCGCTTGCCTTGCTGCGTCCCGCGCCGGCATTTTCGCAGGAAACCGAGCTGCGCGGCGAGGTCTCCGAATCGGCCATACTCGCCGACCAGCAGCGCAAGGCCAGGCAGTTGAGGGCACAAGGGTCGCTGGATCAGACCGCGCCCGCGGCCGCGGCTGTCCCGGACACGGCACCGACGACCTACCAGCCGTCGAGCCCCGGCGCCGTTCCCGATGACGATCAGACGGCGGGCGCGACAGACAGCATCTTCGACCAGCCGCAGGCAACGGACGATCCATTGGCCGACACCAAGGCGCCGGCAAAACCCCGCCGGCCCTCGACGGCTGCTCAGCGTGCCCAGGACGCCAAGGCTGACGCCAAGTCGAACACCAAGACCGCCGACAAGAAGAAGACCAAGAAGAAGGCGGGCGAGGCTACCGACGGCACGACCACCGCCGCGACCACCGCCACCGGCGACCAGACTGACGCTGCAGCGACCGAGGACGACGGCAGCAACCGCCGTGCCGTCACCATCGACAGTGTCGACAAGCAGAAGCTCGACCCGGGCCAGGAGCGCACCGCATCCATCGAAGGCCAGAAGGTCAAGCCGGAGGACGATCCCTTCGCCGCTCCCGGTGTCAAGGTCGGCACCTTTGTCTTCCGGCCGACGCTCGAGCAGGGCTTCACGGCCACCTCCAACGCCGATTCCAGCAGCACCGGCAAATCGGCGGTTCTGTCCGAGACGGCGCTGCGTTTCACCGCGACCTCCGACTGGCGCGAGAATTCAGCCTTGATCACCGGCTACGGCCAGTTCCGCAACAGCGTCTCGGGCGAAAAGATCAACGATGCGCAAGGCCGCATCGAAGGCCAGCTCAATGTCGATCTCGACAACGAGCTGCGCGCCATCGCCAAGCTGGGCTACGAAGCCGCACCCGAATCGGCCTCCGCGCCGGATGCGATCGCCGGCGTCGACCACCAGCCGTTGCGCCAGACGGTGGACGGCAGCCTCGGCATCGAAAAGGATGTCGGCAAGATGCGTTACACGCTGACCGGCGCCGTTTCGCATGACTTCTATGGCGACGCCGAGCTCACCGACGGCACCACACTGTCGCAGAAGGATCAGGACAACACGCTCTACACGGCAACCTTGCGCACCGGCTACCAGATATCGCCGGCGCTGACACCCTTCACGGAAGTCGAGCTCGGCCGCCGGGTCTACGATCTGCGCCTCGACACCGACGGCTTCGACCGCGCCTCGAAGAGGGTTGGCGCGCGCGCCGGCCTCGCGCTCGATATGGGCGACAAGCTTTCGGGCGAATTTTCCGTCGGCTGGCTGCGCGAGGCGCTAGACGACAGCCGCCTCCCGGCAATCGCCGGGCCGTCCATCGACGCCGACCTCAAATGGTCGCCCGAGCGCGGCACCACGATCGGGCTCACCGGAAAGACCGAAGTAGAGACCACCACGACGGCAGGCCAGAGCGGCGATATCCTCTATTCGGGCCGTCTGACCGGCGAGCGCCAGATCCGCGCCAATCTGACGGCGAACTCGGCGCTGGGCCTCGACTGGCGCGATTACACCGGCTCCGACGGCCACGATTTGATCCTGAGCGCCGAGGCCGGGCTGACTTGGTGGCTGAACCGCTATGCCGGGGTCACCACCAGGGTGCGGACGGAGAAGCTGACCAGCAACCTGCCCGGACGCGACTACACGGCCAACAGCGTCTATCTCGGCCTGAAGGTCCAGCGCTGAAGGCAGTGACGACCAAGCCTATGTCGAGATTCAGGTCAGGCCGGCCTCACATAGGTTAAGAGGCGGCGCCGCGCCGCTCTACCGGCTGCACCTCGTCCAGCAGCGTGCGGATGACGCCGGCCATGCTTGCGTTCATGTCGCTGCGCCAGAGCGCGAAGGCGACATTGGCCTCGACGAAACCTTCCGGCGAGCCGCAGTCGAAGGTGCGCCCCTTGTAGTGATAGCCGTAGAAGGGCTGCTTTTTCTCCAGCTTCAGCATCGCGTCGGTCAGCTGGATCTCGTTGCCGGCGCCGCGTTCCTGGCTTTCCAGGATGCCGAAGATTTCCGGCTGCAGGATGTAGCGGCCGTTGATGAAGAGGTTGGAGGGCGCTGTGCCCTGCTTCGGCTTCTCCACCATGCCGGTGATGCGGAAGCCGTGATGCGTATCCTCGCCGCGGCCGACAATGCCGTATTTATGCGCCTCCGCCGGATCGCATTCCTGCACGGCGATGATGTTGTTGCCGGTCTCGCCATAGAGCTCGACCATGTCCTTCATGCAGCTCTTTTCCGACTGCATGATCATGTCCGGCAAAAGCAGCGCGAACGGTTCGTCGCCGACCAGCTCGCGGGCGCACCAGACGGCATGGCCGAGGCCCATCGGCACCTGCTGGCGCGTGAAGCTGGTCTGTCCCGGCGCTGGCTGGAGCCGCTGCAGTCGGGCGAGCTGGTCGTCCTTGCCGCGTTGAGCCAGCGTGTCATACAGCTCGAACTGGACGTCGAAATGGTCCTCTATGACCGCCTTGTTGCGCCCGGTCACGAAGATGAAATGCTCGATGCCGGCCTCGCGCGCCTCGTCGACCACATATTGGATGACCGGCCGGTCGACGACGGTCAGCATTTCCTTCGGGATGGCCTTGGTGGCTGGAAGAAACCGCGTGCCGAGGCCTGCGACCGGAAAAACTGCCTTGCGAACGCGCTTCATGCTGACACCCCTGCGTTTCGGCCAATTATCCGCTCGGCGACGCGCTCCGCAATCCCCCCGCGCTTTTTCACGCCGGAATCATTTTCACGCCGGAATGTTGGACTACCGAACGGCCAAAGTTGAATGTGAGAGCTAAAAGCCGCGACACCTCTTTTCGTTCCCGGCGGCACCTATGGTAAACTAAATACTAACCCGGTTCGGCGTTGAATGATCCTTCCTGATTTGACGAAGGAGGAAATGATGTCCGTTCGCAACACCGCGAGGCGCCTGACGGCACTGGCGACGGCCGCCGGTCTCACGCTGGCCTTGCTGATGCCCGCCGGACCCGCTTTCGCCGATGCCGGGTTCCGCCAGTGGGTCTCGGGTTTCCGCGCCACCGCGGTGGCGGGCGGCGTTTCGGGCGCTGTTTACGATCAGTCCATGAGAGGCATCGAGCCCGACCCGGTCGTGTTGGAAAAAGCCCGCACCCAGCCGGAATTCACCGCGCCCGCCTGGGACTATTTCGACAACCGCGTGCATGACCAGTCGGTGGCCAACGGCCAGTCGATGGCGAGGAAATGGAGACCGTGGCTCGACCGGATCGAGGCGCGGTTCGGCGTCGACCGCAATGTTCTTCTCGCCATCTGGTCGATGGAATCGAATTATGGCGAGATCCTCAAGCGCGACGACATCATGCGCAATGTCATCCGTTCGCTGGCGACGCTCGCCTATGGCGACCCGAAGCGCTCGAAATATGCCCGTACCCAGCTGATCGCCGCCTTGAAGATCCTGCAGACCGGCGACATCGACGAAAGCCATCTGATGGGTTCCTGGGCCGGGGCGATGGGCCAGACCCAGTTCATCCCGACCAGCTATCAGCGCTATGCGGTCGACATGGACGGCAACGGCAAGCGTGACATCTGGAATTCGATCCCCGACGCGCTGGCGACGTCCGCCAATCTGCTCAAGAAGAATGGCTGGCAGGCCGGCAAGACCTGGGGTTATGAGGTCTCCATACCAGCCGGCAAATTGCCCGGCGGCGCAAAGACGATCGCCCAATGGCAGGCGCTCGGCGTCGTCCGGGCCAGCGGCAAGCCATTCAAGAACCTGACCGACAAGGCGACGCTGAAAGTACCGGACGGCAGGGGCGGCCCCGCCTTCCTGATGATCAGGAATTTCTCGGTCATCAAGGCTTACAACAACGCCGACAAATACGCTTTGGCCGTCGGCCTTCTGGCCGACGAGATCGCCGGCGGCAACGGCCTGGTGCAGGACTGGCAGCGGCCTTTCACCAAGCTCAGCTTCGAGGAACGACAGGAACTGCAGAAGCGGCTTTCCGATCACGGCTATTATGACGGCAAGTTCGACGGCAAGATCGGCGATGGCTCGAAAGCCGCCATCATGGCCTATCAGGCCAAGGTCGGCTTGAACCAGGATGGCTATCCGAGCATGGAAGTGCTCAAATGGCTCCGCAAGCAGTAGAGCCGTCCACGCCGCCAGGCATCCTTTCAAATAGGGCAAGGATGCTGTAGCGCTTCGGTTGCGCATGACTTCCCGCGTCTGCCTAGTCATGCGCCAAGGGATGGAGAGGTGTTTGGTGTCGGTCGCGCGTATCAGGCAGGGCATTCGCCGGGCGCCGATCCTGATTCTCGCCCTGACCGTGCTTGTCGTCACCGCCGCCGGCGCTTTCCACGCACCTGCATTCGCGCAGGAGGAAAGCCGCGGCTGGTCGTTGCGTGACCTCCTGTTCCCGCGCCGCAGCGAACGCGTCGAGCCACCGGTCGAAATCCAGAAATCAAGGCCGAAACCGAAGAAGAAATCCAAGCCGCGCCCACCGGCCGAGCCGGAAACGCCGATCGTCGAGAAGACGAACGACGCCCGTGTCGTGCTGGTGGTCGGCGATTTTCTGGCGGGCGGTCTGGCCGAAGGCCTGGACACTGCCTTTGCCGACAATCCCGCCGTCAGGATCGTTGCCCGCAGCAACGGGTCGTCGGGCTTCGTGCGCGACGATTTCTATAACTGGCCGGTCGAGATCAAGTCACTGATCGAGACCGAGAAGCCGTCGGCCGTGATCGTCATGCTGGGCTCCAACGACCGCCAGCAGATGCGGGTCGGCGAGGTGCGCGAGCAGCCCCGCTCGGAGAACTGGACCAAGGAATACGAGCGCCGCACCGATGCGTTCGGCAAGGCCATCCAGGACACCAAAGTGCCGTTCCTATGGGTCGGCATGCCGGCTTTCCGCGTGTCGAAGATGAACTCGGACATGCTTGCCTTCAACGACATCTATCACTCGGCCGCCGAAAAGCATGGCGGCGAATTCGTCGATGTCTGGGACGGCTTCGTCGACGAGAACGGCGCTTTCGTCACCTCCGGCCCGGACATCAACGGCCAGCCGGTTCGCTTGCGTTCCGACGACGGCATCAACGTCACCAAGGCCGGCAAGCGCAAGCTCGCTTTCTACACGGAAAAGCCGTTGGCCAAGATCCTGGGCCTGGCGGCGCCGGGAAGCGTCACGACCGTGTCGGCGCCGGCCGGCGCTCCGGTCGAGGCGCCGAAGCCGGCTGCGGCGCCCGTCATCGTCAACCGCACCGCGCCGATGCTGCTCGGCGACCCGTCGCTCGACGGCGGCACCGAACTGCTGGGCGCCGCGCAGCCGGCCAGGGCCGATCCGAACCTGCCCGGCGAAAAACTGATCATCGAAGGCAAGGCGCCGGCCGCCTCGCCTGGCCGCGCCGACGATTTTTCCTGGCCGCCGAAGCCGCAGCCGGCGACCGCGGCTGTAGAGTCCGACCCGACGCCGGCGACTCCGTGACCGACATTCCTGCGCAGCGGCAATTTCGCGCCAAGCCGAACAATGACATTGTTGGATTTTGGCCGAAGTCAAAGTCGGGGGGCGAATATGTCGGCAACAGGCTATGCCTTGCTTGGGTTCGTGACTTGGACCCTCTTATTGCTCATATGGATGGAAATCCTGCGCACCCATCTTGTGGTGAGCGGCCGCGTCCCCGCGAATGGCTTCGCACCGGACAACGCCGGTCTTTCGCCCTTCTTGCAGCGGCTGGCGCGCGCCCATGCCAATTGCATCGAAGGCCTTCCCATATTCGGAGGTCTCATGGCCCTGGCCATAATGAGCGCGCGCGCCCCGATTACCGATCCGCTCGCATATTGGTTTCTAGGCGCGAGGCTGGTGCAGTCGGCCATTCATTTGACGTCGACAAGTCCGACCGCTGTCAAGGCTCGATTTTCGGCGTTCTTGGTCCAGATGGCCATCGGCCTCTATTGGGCGATAAAGCTGTTGCTTAGCTAGGCTGCGCTTCGCGAAAGGCTGCGGCTCGTTAGCCCAATTTAACGCGGCAGAACCGTCGATCCCATCAGCGTCTCGTCGATCGAGCGCGCCGCCTGGCGGCCCTCGCGGATCGCCCACACCACCAGCGACTGGCCGCGGCGCACGTCGCCCGCCGCATAGAGCTTGTCGACACTGGTCCTGTAGTCGCGATCGTTGGCCTCGACATTGGTCGAGCGGCGGCTGTCGGTGACGACTTTGATCTCGCCGTCGAGCTCCTTCATCAGGCTGTCGCCCGCCGGTCCGGCGAAGCCGATGGCGATGAAGGCGAGATCGGCGCGGATGACGAACTCGGTGCCGGCGATCGGCTTCCGCTTGTCGTCGACCTCGCAGCAGCGCACACCGGTCAACTGGCTTTCCTCGCCGATGAACTCGAGCGTCGCCACCTGGAATTCGCGCTCGGCGCCCTCGGCTTGCGAGGACGAGGTGCGCATCTTGGTCGCCCAGTACGGCCAAACCGCAAGCTTGTCTTCCTTCTCCGGCGGCTGCGGACGGATGTCGAGCTGCGTCACACGCACCGCGCCCTGGCGGAAGGCGGTGCCGATGCAGTCGGACGCGGTGTCGCCGCCACCGACGACGACGACATGCTGGCCGCCGGCGATGATCGGGTGCGAGGGCCACGCCACCGACTGGATCGGCTCGCCGCCGACACGACGGTTCTGCTGCACCAGATAGGGCATGGCGTCATAGACGCCGCTGAGATCGGCGCCCGGAATACCGGCCGGGCGCGGCGTTTCGGAGCCGCCGCAATAAAGCACGGCGTCGAATTCCCCGAGCAGGTCAGCCACCTTCATGTCGACGCCGACATTGACGCCGCAATGGAAGGTCACCCCCTCGCCCTGCATCTGCTCGATGCGACGGTCGATATAGTGCTTCTCGATCTTGAAGTCCGGAATGCCGTAACGCATCAGCCCGCCGGGACGGCTTTCGCGCTCATAGACATGCACGTCGTGGCCGGCGCGGCCCAGCTGCTGCGCCGCCGCCATGCCGGCCGGGCCGGAGCCGATGACGGCAACCCGCTTGCCGGTCTTCCTTTCCGGCGGGTAGGGCCGGATGTGGCCGGTCTCATAGGCCTTGTCGGCGATCGCCTGCTCCACCGTCTTGATGGCGACCGGGATGTCCTCGAGGTTCAGCGTGCAGGCTTCTTCGCAAGGCGCCGGGCAGATGCGGCCGGTGAATTCGGGGAAATTGTTGGTCGAATGCAGGTTGCGGATCGCGTTGTCCCAGTCGCCATTGTAGACGAGGTCGTTCCAGTCGGGGATCTGGTTGTGGATCGGACAGCCCGTCGGCCCATGGCAGAACGGAATGCCGCAATCCATGCAGCGCGCGGCCTGTTTCTCGACCTCCTTGTCCGACATCGGCAATGTGAATTCGCGGAAATGCCGGATGCGGTCCGAGGCAGGCTGGTACTTGTGCACCTGCCGGTCGATCTCGAGAAAGCCTGTTACCTTGCCCATAGTCCAGTCCCTGCTGTCCGAAGGCACGCTTTTTGTCGGCGCACCCGTTAACCCCTTAAGGCTGCCCTGGCAACCGCACCTTGTTGGAGCATGACCTTCGCCCGAAAACCGGTTCCCACTTGTCGGGGTCATGCTCTCGGGGTCAGGATTGTTGGCGAGGATGCCGGCCGGAGAGCCATCTCTCCGGCCTGCCCGATGCTTATTCCGCCGCCACGCTCATGCGCATGCGTTCCATCTCGATCAATGCGCGGCGATATTCCACCGGCATGATTTTTCGGAATTTCGGCCGGAAGTTCTGCCAGTCGTCGAGGATCTCGCGGCCGCGCACCGAACCGGTGAAATGCACATGGTTCGAGATCAGCTGGTAGAGCCGTTCCTCATCATGGCTGGTCATGTCGCCGGAGACGTCGACGCGGCCCTTGTGGTCGAGGTCGCCGCCGTGGTGAAGCAGTTTCTCCATCAGGTCGTCCTCTTCCGGGACCGGCTCCAGCTCGACCATCGCCATGTTGCAGCGTTCGGCGAAATCGCCCTTCTCGTCCAGCACATAGGCGACGCCGCCCGACATGCCAGCGGCGAAGTTGCGGCCTGTCTTGCCGAGCACGACGACGATGCCGCCGGTCATGTATTCGCAGCCATGGTCGCCGACGCCTTCGACGACGGCGGCCACGCCCGAATTGCGCACCGCGAAGCGCTCGCCGGCGACACCGGCGAAATAGGCCTCGCCTTCGGTAGCGCCGTAAAGCACCGTGTTGCCGACGATGATCGAGTCAGCAGCGACGATCTTTGCTTCTTCCGGCGGGCGGATGACGATGCGACCGCCCGACAGGCCCTTGCCGACATAATCGTTGCCGGCCCCGACAAGCTCGAACGAGACGCCGCGCGCCAGGAACGCGCCGAAGGACTGACCGGCGGTGCCGGTGAGCTTCACATGGATCGTGTCTTCACGCAGGCCCTTATGCTTGAAACGCTTGGCGACCTCGCCCGACAGCATCGCGCCGGCCGAACGATCGACATTGCGGATCGGCAGCTCGATGGTGACGGGCTGCTTGGCGTCCAGCGCCGGCTTGGCCAACTCGATCAGCTTGCGGTCGAGCACGTCGTCGATCGGATGCTTCTGCCGCTCGGTCCAGTGCAGCGCCTCATGCGGGGCGTCCGGCTTGAAGAACATCTTCGAGAAGTCGAGCCCGCGCGCCTTCCAGTGCTGGATGACGTCGCGCTTTTCCAGAAGGTCGGTGTCGCCGATGATCTGGTCGAGATGGGTGTAGCCCATTTCGGCAAGCAGCGCCCGCACCTCTTCCGCCACGTAGAAGAAGAAGTTGATGACGTGCTCGGGCGTGCCCTTGAAGCGCTTGCGCAGCACCGGGTCCTGCGTCGCCACGCCGACCGGGCAGGTGTTGAGGTGGCACTTGCGCATCATGATGCAGCCGGCGGCGATCAGCGGCGCGGTCGAGAAGCCGAACTCGTCGGCGCCGAGCAGCGCGCCGATGATGACGTCGCGACCGGTGCGCAACCCGCCATCGACCTGCAGCGCGACGCGCGAACGCAGGCCGTTGAGCACCAGCGTCTGGTGCGTCTCGGCAAGGCCCATTTCCCACGGGCTGCCGGCATGCTTGAGCGAGGTCAGCGGCGAAGCGCCGGTGCCGCCATCATAGCCGGAGATGGTGATGTGATCGGCGCGCGCCTTGGCGACGCCCGCCGCAACCGTGCCGACGCCGACCTCCGACACCAGCTTGACCGAGACATCGGCCGCCGGATTGACGTTCTTCAGATCGTAGATCAGCTGCGCCAGATCCTCGATCGAATAGATGTCGTGATGCGGCGGCGGCGAGATCAGGCCGACGCCGGGCGTCGAGTGCCTGACCTTGGCGATGGTCGCGTCGACCTTGTGCCCTGGCAGTTGGCCGCCCTCGCCGGGCTTGGCGCCCTGCGCGACCTTGATCTGCATGACGTCGGAATTGACCAGATATTCCGCCGTGACGCCGAACCGTCCGGACGCGACCTGCTTGATCGCCGAACGTTCCGGGTTCTTGCCGCCGCCGGGCAGCGGCAGATAGCGGTCGGCCTCTTCGCCGCCCTCTCCGGTGTTCGACTTGCCGCCGATAGCGTTCATGGCGCGCGCCAGCGTGGTGTGCGCCTCGCGTGAAATCGAGCCGAACGACATCGCCCCGGTCGAGAAGCGCTTGACGATCTCGGCCGCCGGCATGACGTCCTCGATCGCGACCTTCTTGCGGCCGGTCTCTTCCGCTGTTCTGAGCTTGAACAGGCCGCGAATGGTCTGGGCGCGCGCGGTTGCGCTGTCGATCTGCGCCGAATAGTCCTTGAACGTGTCCCAGGAGCCTTGCCGCACGGCGTGCTGCAAGGTGGCGACCGCATCGGGCGACCACATATGCGCCTCGCCGCGCATGCGGAACATGTATTCGCCGCCGACCTCTAGGTTGTTGCGCAGCACCGGATCGCTGCCGAAGCCATCGCTGTGGCGGCTGAGCGTCTCGGTGGCGATCTCGTCCAGGCCGACGCCTTCGATCAGCGTCGCGGTGCCGGTGAAATACTTCTCGACGAAATCCGACTTCAGCCCGATGGCGTCGAATATCTGCCCACCGCAATAGGACTGGTAGGTCGAGATGCCCATCTTGGACATCACCTTGAGGATGCCCTTGCCGATCGATTTGATGTAGCGCGAGACCACCTCGTACTCGTCGACCTCTTCCGGCAGCTCGCCGCGCTTGTGCATGTCGAGCAGCGTGTCGAAGGCAAGATACGGGTTGATCGCCTCGGCGCCGTAACCGGCCAGGCAGCAGAAGTGATGCACTTCGCGCGGCTCGCCGGATTCCACAACCAGCCCGACCGAGGTGCGCAGGCCCTTGCGGATCAGGTGATGGTGCACGGCCGCCGTCGCCAGCAGCGACGGAATGGCGATGCGGTCCGGCCCGACCTGGCGGTCGGACAGGATGATGATGTTGTAGCCGCCGGCGACCGCCGCCTCGGCCCGTTCGCAGAGCCGGTCGATGGCGCCCTGCATGCCGGCAGCGCCCTCGTTCGAGCCGTAGGTGATGTCGATCGTCTTGGTATCGAAACGGTCTTCGGTGTGGCCGATGGAACGGATCTTCTCCAGATCGCCATTGGTCAGGATCGGTTGTCGCACTTCGAGCCGCTTGCGGCGCGACGTGCCGACCAGGTCGAAGATGTTCGGCCGCGGGCCGATGAACGACACCAGGCTCATCACCAGCTCCTCGCGGATCGGGTCGATCGGCGGGTTGGTGACCTGGGCGAAGTTCTGCTTGAAATAGGTGTAGAGCAGCTTCGACTTGTCCGACATCGCCGAAATCGGCGTGTCGGTGCCCATCGAACCCACCGCTTCCTGGCCGGTGGTGGCCATCGGCGCCATCAGAAGCTTGGTGTCTTCCTGCGTGTAGCCGAAGGACTGCTGGCGATCGAGCAGGCTGACATCCTTGCGCAGCGCGCGCGGTTCGACCGGCTTCAGGTCTTCGAGAATGAGTTGCGTGTTGGCGAGCCAGGTCTTGTAGGGGTGCCTGGTCGCGATCTCCGACTTGATCTCCTCATCGGAGACGATGCGGCCCTTGGCGAGATCGATGAGCAGCATGCGGCCCGGCTGCAGCCGCCACTTCTGCACGATCTTTTCCTCCGGCACCGGCAGCACGCCGGCCTCCGACGCCATGATGACGCGGTCGTCATCGGTGACGATGTAGCGGGCCGGACGCAGGCCGTTGCGGTCGAGCGTGGCGCCGATCTGGCGGCCGTCGGTGAAGACCACCGCCGCCGGTCCGTCCCACGGCTCCATGAGCGCCGCGTGGTACTCGTAGAAAGCCTTGCGGTCTGCGTCCATGAGCTTGTTGCCGGCCCAGGCTTCCGGGATCAGCATCATCATGGCGTGGCTGAGCGAATAGCCGCCCTGGAACAGGAATTCGAGCGCGTTGTCGAAGCACGCCGTGTCCGACTGGCCGTCATAGGAGATCGGCCACAACTTCGAGATGTTGTTGCCGAACAGTTCGGAATCGACCGAGGCTTGGCGCGCCGCCATCCAGTTGTTGTTGCCGCGCACCGTGTTGATCTCGCCATTATGCGCGACCATGCGGTAGGGATGCGCCAGCTTCCAGGACGGGAAGGTGTTGGTCGAGAAACGCTGATGGACGAGGATCAGCGCGGTTTCGAAGCGCGGATCGGTGAGATCCTTGTAATAGGCGCCGACCTGGTAGGCCAGGAACATGCCCTTGTAGACGATGGTGCGCGCCGACAGCGACACGCAATAGGCGCCGATGTCCTTGTTGTCGTTCTCGGCATAGATGCGGCCCGAAATCACCTTGCGCAGCAGATAGAGCCTGGCCTCGTACTCCTCGTCGTCGGTAATGTCGGACGTGCGGCCGATGAACACCTGCCGATGGAACGGCTCGGATGCCACGATATCGGGCGCCTTCGACAGCGACGAATTGTCGACCGGGACGTCACGGAAGCCGATGAGCGGCAGCCCTTCCGACTGCGCCGATTCGGCGATGACTTCTTCGATATGGGCGCGCAGTGCCGCGTCCTGGGGCATGAACCAATGGCCGACGCCGTATTGGCCGGCCGGCGGCAGTTCGACGCCCTTGGCGGCCATTTCATCGCGGAAGAAGCTGTCCGGAATCTGCACCAGCACGCCGGCGCCGTCGCCGACCAGCGGATCGGCACCGACGGCGCCGCGATGGGTGAGGTTTTCCAGCATCGCCAGACCGTCCTCGACGATCTGGTGCGACTTCAACCCCTTCATATTGGCGATGAAGCCGACGCCGCAGGCGTCATGCTCGTTGCGCGGATCGTAAAGGCCCTGCGCGGCCATGCCGTTGGCAGTTCGCAGCTCTTTGGTCAGGACGGTATTTTTAACGGCTGCCGCTTTCGTCTGCGCGGCATGGCCGTCGATCGCAGATGGCGTCAGTTCCGTCATCGTCCTATCCTCCGTTCTCCACCTTGGCCCCGACTGTCTCAGGGCGCTGGTTTGCCTTGGGAAGCATGACGCTTCCCCTTCATCCTGCTGCACGTCTCGCGAAATCAATCGAACCAAACGGCTATACGCCCGGTTCGCATCCGGTATCGTACAGGTCAGAGCCGGGCCGTCTACCCGCCGCTCGCGACAATGGCCGGAATGGCAGCGATCATACGCCAGTCCAGCCTGTTTTGTGCGACAAAATAAGACAGCACTACTGTCCTAAATTTTTTATGCCAGAAATCGGGCGGCCACACAAGACCGATTCACAAAAAACTTGGCGGCGCCGCGACACAAAATTTCGTGACAAGCGCAAGAAACGCAAGCTTTGGTCCGGGTCCTTTGTCTCGATTTGCTGGCTTCACCGCTTTGCCGATGATTGGCCCTTGCGCTTCGACTGCCGAAGCGGTCAAGTCCCGCCACTTTTGCCAATCACGATATGGACCTTTCGATGTTCTTTGCATCCGACAACTGGGCTGGCGTCCACCCCGACATTTCGGCCAACCTGTCGCGCCATGCCGCCGGCACTGCCGTCGCTTATGGCGACGGCGACCTGGACCGCGCCGTCTATCGCCGCTTCAGCGAGGTCTTCGAGCGTGAGGTTCAGGTCTTCTTCGCCGCGACCGGCACCGCGGCCAACGCGCTTTCGATGGCTGCGTTGAACCGAATAGGCGGCGTCGCGCTCTGCCATTCCGAGGCGCATATGAATGTCGACGAGTTCGGCGCGATGGGTTTCTACACCGGCGGCGCGCGCATGGCGCCGGTGCCGGGACCGCTGGGACGCATGAACCCGGAGGCTCTCGACCGCGCGATAAGGCGCTATTCGCAGGATCTGGCGCCCGCTGGCCAGCCGATGGCGGTCACCGTGACCCAGGCGACCGAGGTCGGCACGGTCTACAGCGTCGACGACGTCAAGGCGATCGCCGAGGTCAGCCGCCGCCACAAGCTGCTGCTGCACATGGACGGCGCGCGCTTCGCCAATGCGATTGCCGCGACGGGCGTCAGCCCGGCCGAAATGACCTGGAAGAGCGGCGTCGACCTCATCTCCTTCGGCGGCACCAAGAACGGCTGCTGGATGGCGGACGCGGTCGTGGTCCTCAATCCGGACGTCGGCAAGGATTTGCGCCTGCTGCGCCAGCGCGCCGGACAGACCTTCTCCAAGGCCCGCTTCATCTCGGCCCAGTTCGAGGCCTATTTCACCGACGATCTGTGGTTGAGGATGGCCGGCCATGCCAATGCGATGGCTGCACACCTGGCCGAGACGATCGAGGATGCGCCGGCCGGCAAGCTCGCCTGGCTGCCGCAGGCCAATGAGGTCTTCGCCATACTCGGTCGGGCCACGGCGGAAAAGCTGCAGGCGGCAGGCGGCAAATTCTATGAATGGGGCGTGCCGCAGGGTTTCGATGGCCACCTCGGCGACAACGAAGCGATCTACCGCTTCGTCGCCAGCTTCGCGACCACGACGGCAGAGATCGACCGTCTCGGTCAGCTGCTGGCTTGAGCTTTTTATAGTCGAGGGCAAGCTGATGACCAGACCGCCTCCCGGCTCGACGATGCGGCTGATCCGTCCGGCGCCGAACGTACTCGGCTTCTACGATGGCCGTGCCGATGGCGTACGCATCTGGTCCGACGAGTCGAATTGGCTCGACGACGGCGCTTACACGCTCGGCATCTGCACCTATGCGATCGTCGATGGATCGCAGGCGCTCGTCTACGACACGCACATATCCCTGCCCCATGCCCGCTTCATCCGGAAAACCCTCGAAGAGCTGGGCGTGACCTCGATACGCGTCGTTCTCAGCCACTGGCATGACGACCATATCGCCGGCAACGAGGTGTTCCAGGATTGCGAGATCATCGCCAACACCCTGACTGCCTCGGCACTCGAACGCGGCCGCGCCGAGATCGAAAGCGGCAACCCGCCGATCAAGCCGCTCGTTATGCCCAACAGGACGTTCGACAACGGCCTCAGCCTGGCGGTGGGAGCGATCCCGATCGAACTGCGCCAGGTCGAAATCCACAGCCATGACGGCACGGTGCTGCTGATGCCCCAAGCTGGCCTGCTGCTTGCGGGCGATACGCTGGAAGATTCCGTCACCTATGTCTCGGAACCGGAGCGTCTGGCGGAACACTTGATCGACCTCGAGCGCATGTCTGGCTGGCGGTTTGATCGAATCCTGCCCAACCACGGTTCCTTCGAGGCAATCGAAGCCGGCGGCTATGACAGAAGCTTTATCGCGGGGACCGAGGCCTATGTCCGAAAGCTGCTTGCCTGCCGGCAAGACCCCGACCTGGCGAAGCAGGATTTGAGGACCTTCGGCGCCGACATTTTTGCGGCAACGGCGGTTGAGTATTTTGCGCCTTATGAACCCGTTCACCGGCAGAACGTGGAGGCCGTTATCGCGGCGAAGCGCCGGTAATGTGCGCTAGGCGAGGAAGGGCCGCAGCAACAGCTCGACGCCGAGCAGGACCAGAAAGATCAGGAACCACCGACGGAAAGTCGCTGGGCTGATTTTCTGGCGCAGCACCTGCCCCAGCCACATGCCGAGCAAGGCCGGCAGCACGGCGAGCGAGGACATCGCCAGATGCCCGGCCTCGAAGGCGCCATGCGAGGCAAGGCCTAGCGCCAGGGCGATCGTCGACACCGTGAAGGAGAGGCCGAGCGCCTGGATGAGATCATCGCGGCTCAAGCCCAGCGCCTGGATGTAGGGGACGGCAGGCACGACGAAGACGCCGGTGCCGCCCGTGACCAGGCCGGTGAGGAAACCCACAAACGGCGACGACCAGCGTTCGGCGCGTGCCGGCACCGTCGGCTGCCGCGCGAGCAGGCTGTAGGCGGCATAGACGATCAATGCCGCGCCGAGGCCGGCGGTCGTCCATTTGACGTTGTCGCTGGCGAGCAGCCGCGAACCGGCGATGGTGCCGATCAGGATGCCCGCCATCATCAGCCACAGCCGGCGCAGGATCGCGGAAAAACTCGGGCCGGCGAAAAGCTGCCAGACATTGGTGACGAAGGAAGGCACGATGAGCAGCGATGCCGCGGTCACCGGCGGCATGATCGTGCCCAGCAATCCCATCGCCAGCGTCGGCAGGCCCATGCCGGTCACGCCCTTGACGATCCCGGCCAAAAGGAAAGTGATTGCGACGGTGAGCGTCAGCAGCAGGGAAAAATCGGACATCGCCCTTCATGATCCGCCGCTGCATGCTTCAAAAGAGCCAGAGCGGCGCGTTGCCGGTGGCACAATAAAAAGCGGCGCCGCGCGGCGCCGCTTTCGTCTCGGGAGGGAGACGTCGTCTGCGATGGAGCCCGCGGGTTACGCGGCGGCCTTGGCCTCGATCTGCTTGGCCTTGTCCGAGGACGAGGTGATCGCGATCTTGCGCGGCTTGAGCTCCTCGGGAATGTTGCGCGTAAGGTCGACGAAGAGCAGGCCGTTCTTCAGCGTGGCGCCTTCCACTTCGACGTGGTCGGCCAGCTGGAAGCGGCGCTCGAAGGACCTCGAGGCGATGCCGCGGTAAAGCAGCTCCGAACCCTCGCTGTTGTTCTCTTCCTTGCGCTCGCCCTTGACGGTCAGCACGTTGCGGTGGGCTTCGATCGAAATCTCGTCTTCCGAGAAGCCGGCAACGGCCATCGAGATGCGATAGGCATTCTCGCCCGTGCGCTCGATATTATAGGGCGGGTAGGTCTGCGCGGTCTCGGGCTGGCCGAGCGAGTCGAGCATGGTGAACAGCCGGTCGAAGCCGACAGTCGAACGATAAAGCGGGGAAAAATCAACGTGACGCATAGGTGTTCTCCTTTTGAGCAACATGGTTTGCGTGTGACCGGTGCGAAACCCTCGAAAGGCGTTCCGGATGGGCCAGCGGCCCCGACATCGGCGGCCACAACCTTCATTTGGGAAGCTCAAAAAGCCATTTCAAGGTTTTCTTCGCGGTCGCAATGCGGCCACGTTCATGAACGGTGGATGAACCACCGCTTCGGCATCCGTTCAGTCATGCAGCGCTAGGCTTTGGTCACGTTCGAGCAATTCCAGGAGAAGTGTGAAGCGGTTTTCCGTCCGGAATTGCGTCAAGACACAGAGACAAGCGGCGCCTCTTTCCCTGCGCCGCGACGAGGCCGAACCGGGTGCAACGTCCCTTCCTCCCGGATCGACAGAGGCCGGAAGTGCGCCGCAGGCACTTCCGGCCTTCCCCCTGCGCTGGCAGCCGCGTAAATCCTCGCAACGCCTTTGCTTTTGCCGCCTGGCCGTCTATCACCATGCCGACGCCTCGCCCGTCCGGGCAAAAGAGCAACCATCGACGCGCCGAATGACGGATCTTTTCCATCGCACAGAAGACAATCCCGCGCCGCAGAATGCCGCAGGCGGCTTCTTCATCACGCGCGACGGCAAGAAGATCCGCTACGGCGTCTTTGCCGCTGTCAGCCGCCCGCTGCAGGGCACGGTGGTTCTGCTGACGGGGCGCAACGAATGCATCGAGAAATATTTCGAGACCATTCGCGATCTCGCCGATCGCGGCTTCAGCGTCGCTGTCCTCGACTGGCGCGGCCAGGGCGATTCCAGCCGCCTGCTGCGCGACCGCCAGCGCGGCTATGTCCGCAGCTTTCGCGACTATACGCGCGACCTCGAGCAATTCTTCGAGGAGATCGTGCTGCCTGACTGCCGCGGCCCCTATTACATCCTAGCCCACTCCACGGGCGCGGTGATTGCGCTGCTTGCCTCGCCATCGATGGTCAACCGCGTGCGCCGCATGGTGCTGCTGACGCCCTTCCTCGCGGTGCCCGACCTGCCGGTTTCGATAAGCACGGTGCGGCGCGTCTGCGCGGTCTTCTGCGCGCTGGGTCTCGGCAGGCTCTATGCCGCGCTCGGTCCGCGGCCGAAAGTGCCGCCGCCCTTCGAAATGAACAAGGTGACCTCGGATCCCGAGCGCTACCGACGCAATGTCGGGATCTACGAGGCCTGGCCGCAGCTCGCGCTCGGCGGCCCGACGATCCGCTGGCTGAAGGCCGCCGCCGCCGCCGCGGAAGCCGTCAGCGATCCGGATTTCATGGCCAGGGTGAAGGTGCCGATGCTGATCGTCGCCGCCGGCGCCGACCGGGTGGTCTCGACCAGGGCGGTGGAAGCCTATGCCAGGAAACTGCGCGTCGGCTCGCTGTTGATGATCGACGGCGCCGAGCACGAAATCCTGCAGGAGAAGGACATCTACCGCGAGCAGCTCCTGGCCGCTTTCGACGCCTTCATTCCGGGCACCGGCGACGCTCCCTGAGCGCGATCGAAATCCTGCGGCGACCAGCCCTTGCCGCTTGGCGCATCAGCCGCGCAGCGCCGCCGTCGCCGCCGCGTGAAGCTCGGGCGTCGCGGCCGCCAGTACGTCGCCGCCCTTTTCCGCCGGTCCGCCTTCGAAAGTGGTGATGACGCCGCCGGCCTTCTCGATGATCGGGATCAGCGCCACGATGTCGTAGGGCTTCAGGCCCGGATCGGCGACGATGTCGACGCTGCCCGCGGCCAGCATGGCGAAGGCGTAGCAGTCGGTTCCGTAGCGGGCGAGTTGCACCTTTGTCTCGAACTGGTCGTAACGCTTGCGCGCATCGCCCTTGAACAGGGCCGGCGTGGTCGTGAACAGCGTCGCTTGCGCAAGGTCGGTCGTCTTGCGGGTCGCGAGCCTGCGCGGGCCGCCCGGTCCCTCGTAGTGCGAGCCGGAAGCGTTGGCGTAGAACAGCTCGCCGGTGAAAGGTTGCGACATCATGCCGGCGACCGCGTCGCCGTCGACGGTGAACCCGACCAGCGTTCCCCACACCGGGACGCCGGAAATGAAGGCGCGGGTGCCGTCGATCGGGTCGATCACCCAGACATGCCGGCTGGTGAGGTTCTGGCTGCCATGTTCCTCGCCGAGAATGCCGTGCTCGGGATATTCGGCGGAAATCAGCGCCCGGATCGCGCGCTCCGCCTCGCGATCGGCCTCCGTCACCGGATCGAAGCTTCCCGCAAGCTTGTTGGTGACTACCCCCTGGCTGCGGAAGCGCGGCAAGGTTTCGGCGGCGGCGGCATGCGCGATGCGCCGCATGAAATCGGTGCTGATATCCAAGTCGCTCTCCCCATCGCGGCCTTTGCCAGCCGCTCTTTCTCACGGAACAGGCGCGCTGAAGACCGGCCAGATGCCCGTTTTCTGTTGCCCGAATGTCACATCTGAGCCGCCGAAGCGGAATTTCCACATCATATTGAATTAAAAAAGCCTGCTGTCGATTGACATTTGTGCGGCGCACAATAATTTTGTCATCGGACAGGTTTTCCTGTCCATGCCCTCCTTGGGCGTTTCCTCCCTAGACTTCGACCGTGTCGTGAAAACGATGCGGTCTTTTTTTCGAGCAATTCCAGGAAAAGTGTGAAGCGGTTTTCCGTCCGGAATTGCGTTTATAAGAACCCGGCGCGCCGACCGCGCCGTCATTCCGCCGCGAGCGGCAAATCGACGAAATGATGGTCGGGCATCGACATCAAATCGGCCGAGAAGCGGGTCAGGTTGCAGGCCAAAGCGTCGAAGCTGGCCGATTTCTGGAACGTCCGCTCGTCCATGTAAAGCCCGCGATTGACCTCGATCTGCAGCGCATGCAGATGCCTTGCCGGCCTGCCATAATGCTCGGTGATGAAGCCTCCGGCATAGGGCTTGTTGTGCGCGACCGAGTAGCCCATGTCGACAAGCAGGCTGATGGCCATCTCGGTGAGCGCCGGCGATGCCGAAATGCCGAACCGGTCGCCGATGATGAAGTCGGGCCGCACACCATTGTCGCCGACGCGGATCGAGGCCGGCATCGAATGGCAATCGATCAGCACGGCATAGCCGAACCTGGCATGCGTCCTGGTCAGGAGCCGCTTAAGCGTCTCGTGATAGGGCTTGTACACCGCTTCGACGCGTCCCACCGCCTCGGCCAGCGGCAACCGGCCGGGATAGATATCGAGCCCCTCGCCGACCAGTTTCGGCACCGTGCCGAGCCCGCCGGCGACACGCGCCGAGCGGATGTTGCAGAAGGACGGCACCGGCTCCGCGAACATGCGCGGATCGAGTTCCCAGGGCTCGCGGTTGACGTCGAGATAGGCACGCGGAAAATTGGCGGCCAGCAACGGCGCGCCGAGCGCCACGGCGCCGCCGAAGAGCTCCTCGACATAGCAGTCCTCCGACCGGCGAATGGCGTTGCGGTCGAGCCGCGCCATGGCCAGGAAGCGCTCCGGATAGTGGCGGCCGCTATGCGGTGAGTTGAACAGGAAAGGCACGCGCTGTTCGGCGCCCGATCGGATTTCGAAGGGTGGAACGACCGAAAAATCCTCGGCTGCCGTCTTCAATTTGTACGAACCAGGAAACAGCACTGCATCATGGCATGAAATTGCCATCTTGCGTCCGGCATGTCCAGCATTTCAGGCGGTGAAACCGCGCCTCGAGCCGGATGTCGGATGCCCTTCATTCACTTGATGTTTACCGGCGCGACCGCATATACAGGATGGTTAACGGTCTTGCCCGGCGGCAGGCTTGGGGCGGGTGATTCGGACGGGATATGATGGCACGCATTCTGCTGGCGGAAGACGATGACGATATGCGCCGCTTCCTCGTCAAGGCGCTGGAGCGCGCCGGCTACCAGGTAAGCGATTTCGACAATGGCGCCAGTGCCTATGAGCGGCTGCGCGAGGAACCTTTTTCGCTGCTCCTGACCGACATCGTCATGCCGGAGATGGATGGCATCGAGCTCGCCCGCCGCGCCACCGAGATCGATCCGGACCTCAAGGTGATGTTCATCACCGGCTTTGCCGCGGTCGCGCTCAATCCCGATTCCAAGGCACCCAAGGACGCCAAGGTGCTGTCGAAGCCCTTCCATCTGCGCGACCTCGTCAACGAGGTCGAGAAGATGCTGCAGGCGGCCTGAGCCGTCTCTGGTTCGCATTGAGGCCCCATCGGCAGGCGCTTCGCCGATGCGACAAACGGAAGCCGTCTTTCCACATTCCCGCTATTGACGCGCCGGATCAAAAGTGGTGTATGCGCGGCTTCGGATGGGCGTGTAGCTCAGCGGGAGAGCACTGCATTGACATTGCAGGGGTCACAAGTTCAATCCTTGTCACGCCCACCATCCTTCCAATAACTTCGCCGATCTCCGCCACTAGACCCCGAGCACACCGGCTAGGAGCATTGCAGCCACTGGTCGCGCCCGGTGGCGACGTGAGCAGGCGGCGTCTTAATATTTGTGAAAGTGCACGCAGCCGTGCTGCGATGGATTCCCCTCGCTGAACAGCCCGTAGGCCTCTGTCGGCGGGATTTTCGTTGCGCGGCCTAATTTCATTAGTTGTCACTAAAATCATTGATGCAGAAACCTGCCAATTGGCGCATAATATTCGCCTGCCCCGCGCAGCAATCCGGGGTAAGGGCCCGGCCTGTCTGCCCTAGTCCCCCGACTTCCCGCAGGCCGGGTATCGTATGTCTGGCCAGCTAATTCAGCCTGGGCGCCTTGTCGGCAACGAAGGGCGCCAGCGCGTCGGAGCAGCGCAAGAGCTGGACGCCTTCCCCATAGAGCGGCCCGACAGTTCCGCGTTGGGGTTTGCGTTGGGTTGAACCGCCGGGCCTAACCGACTCGGTAAGGGTGAGTCGGCCAAAGAGAAGGCTAAATTAGCATCCATGCATTGATATAGATTTCTATGCCTTTCCACTGGTTTCGTTGGCCGGATACGCGGCTTGCGCAATGTTGCTCAATCATAATGACAGGGCTCGTCTGAACTAAGGCGGCAAGAGCAGCACGGCCATGAGAGCGTTTGCTGCCATCCCGATCATAATCGCGCTGCCGGTAGCGCCAAACTGCGATGGCGAGCATCACGGCGCCGATGGCGGCGATGTAGGTTGAGACGGGATCAATAGCGTTCAAGGTACGTCCGCGGCGATGGTGAACGGGCGGGTGGTGGCCGTGGTGCCCTCCGAGGGAACGCGAATTGCGCTACTCAACCTTCACGTTGATCGTGATGCTGTAGGATGCGCCATCGTATGTGTGTACCGACAGGGCGATCTGGTCATGGCCTTTGAACCCTGACATGGACCGGTACAGCACCTTTATGCCGTCCACCTTACGGAAATTGCATTTCCATCGAATGTTGCTTTTGGTGAAGTGAGGAAACGTCTTCGCGTTGACGATGGAGATTTTCCCGTGACTCGGTCCGGAAACCGCCTTCAGATCGACCGGGCCCGCGTTCGAGCAGTCGGGGTTAACGCTAGCTCCGTCGTAGACTTTGATTTCCTTCCCCGAAAGCGCTGTCCTTTCGAGGGTTTTCGAGTTCCCCCATGCGGCGGCCTGGCCTCCGCCAAGTCCCAAAAAAATAAGCGCGATCCCAACAGCAGTAACGCGGTAGCCCATCTTTGTTGCCCCTTCGTTGAAGTAGATATCCCGAGTGTTCTAGAGGCGCCCCGGCAAAACACCATGTGTCGTGCTATCAAATGACCGTTATTGGCGAAGAATTCGATAACCGCTCGATTGAGTATCGTATTTTGCCGGCCCGCCGAAACGGCACCTTTTCCTTTGGCTGACACACAGGGAAGATCGCACTCTCTGGCACAGGAACGGCACAGATATTTCGAATGTTTTTGCTCTGTTCACGTTCATTTGGAGCCCATTTCGCAATGAAATCAGAGAACGAACTGCATTGACATTGCAGGGGTCACAAGTTCAATCCTTGTCACGCCTTCCGAATAACTTAGTCAAGCCATCTGGCGGAGAACACTCCGGCGGCACAACTACTCGAGATCCCCTTCGAACATCACGAGCACGCGGTTCGACGCCTTGAGCGCGAAGCGCATGGCTTCCTCATAATCCGGGTCCGCGTAACAGGCCTTGGCGATCTCCAGCGACGGAAATTCCACAAGGACCATGCGCTTGGCATCGCGCGCCTCGACGAGCAGAGGCGGCTGCTTTGTCGTGTTGGTTCGTGCCTGATATTTTTCGCCGATCGGCATCCAGAGGCGGCTGTACTCGGCCTGCGCCTCCTGGTCCGAAATCTTGGTTCCGACGATGAGCCAGTATCCTTTCACGCTGAAGCGCTCTCCCTGATAATTGCCGGCCTACACCATGAACTCGCCGATTGAACGCGTCTCGTTCGGACCGATCGCCGATCTTGGCAGCCGCCGCGATCGCCGCATTGCCGCGCTCATCCTGAATTTGGGAAGCGAATACGATTTGCCGGCGGAACGCAAATCCCCTCACGGGGGATCGGCTCAGACGCCCGCCGTCGCCAGCAGTGCCTTCATCCTGGCGGTCGCAAGATCGGGGTCTGCCAGCAGGCCGGCCTGGTCGGAGAGCCGGAAGAGCTCCGCGTAATGGCATATGCCGCGCGCCGACTGCATGCCGCCGATCATGGTGAAATGGTCCTGGTGCCCATTCAGCCATGCCATGAAGACGATGCCGGCCTTGTAGTATTCGGTCGGCGCCTCGAAGATCTTGCGCGACAGCGGCACGGTCGGCGCCATCAACGCGTCGTAACCGGTCTTATCGCCTTCTGCCAGCTTCGCCAGTGCGGCATTTGCCACGGGTGCGATGGCGTCGAAGATACCGAGCAGCGCGTGCGAATGCCGCCTGCCGTCGCCGGCGATCAGTTCCGGATAATTGAAATCGTCGCCGGTGAACATCACCACCCCGCCGGGCAGCCGGTCGCGCAGCAGCACTTCCTTCTGCGCATCGAGCAGCGATATCTTGATGCCCTCGACCTTGTCGGCGTGCCGCTCGATGATGGCGACGACCGTGTCGAGCGCGGCGTCGAAGTCGTTGCTGCCCCAGTAGCCCTTGAGCGCCGGATCGAACATGTCGCCCAGCCAGTGCAGGATGACCTTGCCCGACGCCTGGGAGAGCATGCGGTCGTAGACGCGGGCATAATCGTCAGGCCCCTTGGCCACCGCCGCCAGAGCGCGGCTCGCCATCATGATCGCCTTGCCGTCCTCGCCTTCAATGAAGGCGAACTGGTCTTCATAGGCGCGGATGACGTCGTCAACCGTCTTGGCCGCAGCCGGCGCAAGGTGATCGGTCCCCGCCCCCGATGCGAGGTCGGCGCCCGGCACCGTTTTAGCCTCCGCGATCGAGCGTCGGATCAGTTCCTTCGCGCTCGCCCAGTCGAAACCCATGCCGCGCTGGGACGTGTCCATGGCCTCGGCGATGCGGAAGCCGAGCCGCCACAGATGATGGCGAAACGCCATCGTCCTGTCCCAGTCGACCGCTGGCCGAGACCAGGGATTGGTCATGGCGATGGGATCGGCAACGACATGGGCGGCGGCATAGGCGATGCGTGAAAATCGCGCGCCCATGCTCGGTTCGATCGGTTTGCCGACGAGCCGGTAGCTGACCCGGCCGCGGTTTGCCGCAGGCAAGATGATGTCCATGGAACTCTCCCGTTGCGGCCGCTATAAATGGAACGTTCCAATAAATCAAGAACCTTTATGATTCAAGGCGGCCCAGCCGGTGAAGCATCGTGTCTCTAGAGGATAGTCCTTGCATTCATTGAGATTTTGAACCGCTCCAATCAATTTTTTGAATCTTATCGGAATCGCAATTGACTCTGATTTCGAACGATGATTAGAACGTTCCAATAAATTCGTTCAAAAAACACGGAGGACGGGACGAGGATGGCCAGCTGGGCCAAGGCAACGATCCTGGACATCGCCCGCGAGGCCGGCGTGTCCAAATCGACGGTGTCGCTCGTGCTGCAGGGCAGCGGGCTGATCCGGCCTGAAACCGCGACCAAGGTGCGCAAGGCGATCGAGGATGTCGGCTATGTCTACAACCGCGGCGCCGCCAATCTGCGCAAGGCCCATTCCAACGTCATCGGCATGGTGATCAACGATCTCACCAACCCGTTCTTCGCCGAGCTTGCCGTTGGCATGGAGCGCGTCTTCCAGGCGGCGGGCGTCGTCCCCTTCATTGCCAACACGGCGGAAAACCCGGTGCGCCAGGAAGAGGTGCTGAAATCGCTGATGGAGCAGGGTGTCGCCGGACTGATCGTCTCGCCGGCGCGCGGCACCACGCCGGGCGCCTTCCGCCGCATCGAGACGGCCGGAGTGCCGATCGTCTTTGCCATGCGCCGCCTGCCCGACAGCCGCATCCCGGTGATCGCGCCGGACAATCATCGCGGCGCGGTGCTTGCCACCGAGCATCTGATCCGCAAGGGCCATCGCCGCCTGGCGTTCTTCGGCGGCTCGTCCGATCTCGTCGTCTATCACGAGCGCCTGGGCGGCTTCCTCGAGGCTTGCGAAACGATCGGTATTCCGGCCTCCGACCGGCTGATCGTCGAGGGCGAGACCAGCCGCAAGGGAGGCATGGCCTGCCTGGAGACGGCGCTCGCCGCGGCCGAACCGCCAACTGCGGCACTCTGCTTCAACGACGCGGTCGCCTTCGGCGCCATGCTGGCGCTGCGTCGTCGCAATCTGGAAGCAGGAGCGGACTTTGCCGTCGTCGGCTTCGACGACGTTGCCGAGGCCGAGCACTACAGTCCGGCGCTGACCAGCGTTGCCGTCGACACAGCGGGTCTCGGCGAACGCGCAGCCCACGTCATGCTGAAGATGATTCAGTCGCGCACCACGCGCGCCGAGGACCATATCGGCGCCGTCAGCCTGGTCGTGCGGGAAAGCAGCGGCCCGGAACGCAACAGCCAGGTGGGAGACGCGGCATGAGCGTGCGATGGGGATTGATCGGCGCGAGCACGATCGCCAGACAGTTCGTGATCGATGCCATCCGCGCGCAGGCCGATGGCGAGGTCGCCGCCGTGATGAGCTCGAATCCCGAGCGCGCCAAGACCTATGCCGGCGAGAATGGCATTCCGACCGCCGTCTCGACCCTCGACGCGCTGCTCGACGCCGACATCGACGCCGTCTACATCTCGACCACCAACGAACTGCATCTCGAGCAGGGTCTTGCCGCAATCAAGGCCGGCAAGCATGTGCTGTGCGAAAAGCCGCTGGCGCTGACCAGCGCCGATGCCCGCAAGATGGTTGCGGCAGCCAAGGCCGCCGGCATCGTCTTCGGCACCAACCACCATTTGCGCAACGCCGGCGCCCATCGCGCCATGCGCGAGGCGATTGCAGCCGGTCGTATCGGCAAGCCAGTCGCGGCGCGCGTCTTCCACTCCGTCTACCTGCCGGAGAACCTGCAGGGCTGGCGCATCGCCAAACCCGAGGCCGGCGGCGGCGTGGTGCTCGACATCACCGTGCATGATGCCGACACGCTGCGCTTCGTGCTCGGCGACGATCCTGTCGAGATTTCGGCCTTCACGCAGTCGGCAGGCATGGCCGGCGGCGGCCTGGAGGACGGTGCCATGTGCATCTGGCGCTTCAAGTCGGGCGTCATCGCGCAGTCGCATGAAGGCTTCACGACAAAATTCGCCGGCACCGGCTTCGAGGTGCATGGCTCGGAAGGCTCCCTGATCGCCACCAATGTGATGACGCAGAAGCCGGTCGGCTCGGTGCTGCTGCGCACGGCCAAGGGCGAAGAAGAATTGAGCTTCGACCGCGAGGACCTCTACGCCCGCTCGCTGCGCCAGTTCCATGCCGCGATCCGCGGCGAAGGCCAGCCTTCGGCCACCGGCGAGGACGGCATCTTGTCGCTGGCCTCCGCCGAAGCGGCTTTGCAGTCGGCGAAGACCGGCAAGACTGTTTCGATCGATCCGAAACTCGGGAGCGGAAATTGAGCAAGGTTGTTTCCGCGGCCCAGGCCGCCAGCCTGATCAAGGACGGCATGGTCGTCTCGGTGTCGTCGTCGAGCGGCCTTGGCTGCCCGGACGCCGTGCTTGCCGCGATCGGCGAGCGTTTCGACGCGGAGGGCCATCCGAAGGCGATCACCACGCTGCACCCGATCGCCGCCGGCGACATGTACGGCATCAAGGGCATCGACCATCTCGCCAAGCCCGGCCTGTTGAAGCGCACTTTGTGCGGCTCCTATCCGTCCGGCCCCTCCTCGTCGGAGCCGCCGCGGATTTGGCAGATGATCGGCGACAATTCGGTTGCCGCCTACAATGTGCCTTCAGGCATCCTCTTCGATATGCATCGCGAGGCCGCCGCCAAGCGCCCGGGCGTGCTGACCAAGGTCGGCCTCGACACGTTTGCCGATCCACGTCACCAGGGCTGCGCCATGAATGCGGCGGCCAGCGAGCCGATCGTTTCGGTTGAGCAGTTCGACGGCGAGGAATGGCTCTATTTCCGCGCTATCGTTCCCAACATCTCGATCATTCGCGCCACCACGGCCGACGAACGCGGCAACCTGACTTACGAGCATGAGGGCGCCTATCTCGGCGGCCTGGAGCAGGCGCTGGCGGCCCGCAACAATGGCGGCATCGTCATCGCGCAGGTCAAACGCGTGGTCGAGAACGGTACGCTGAAACCGCATGACGTGCGCGTGCCCGGCGTCCTGGTCGACCACATCGTGGTGGCGCCCGACCAGCTGCAGACGACGCAGACCCCTTACGATCCGGCGATCTCGGGCGAAATCTTCCGGCCGCTGTCGAGCTTCCGCAATGCCGAGATGAACGTGCAGAAGGTGATCGCGCGCCGCGTCGCCATGGAATTGCGCGACGGCATGGCCGTCAACATCGGCTTCGGCATCTCGGCCAACGTGCCGCGCATCCTTCTCGAAGAAGGCCAGCACGGCAAGGTCACCTGGGTGATCGAGCAGGGCGCGGTCGGCGGCGTGCCGCTGCTCGACTTCAAGTTCGGCTGCGCCTCCAACGCCGAGGCGATCATGCCTTCGCCGCACCAGTTCATCTATTTCCAGGCCGGCGGCTTCGACGCCTCGCTTCTGTCCTTCCTGCAGATCGACCGCCACGGCTCGGTCAACGTCTCGAAGCTTTCGGCAAGGCCGCATGTCACCGCCGGCGCCGGCGGCTTCGTCGACATCACGGCGCGGGCGAAGAAGATCGTCTTTTCCGGCTTCTTCAATGCCGGCGCGAAACTCTCGCTGGCCAATGGTGCGATCCGCATCGACCAGGAAGGCAAGGTCAAGAAGGTTGTCGAGGAGGTCGAGCACATCTCCTTCTCCGGAAAACGCGCCGTCGCGCAAGGCCAGGACATCACCTATGTCACCGAACGCTGCGTGATGAAGCTGACCCCCGACGGCCTGATGGTGACGGAGTTGGCGCCCGGCATCGACCTCGAGCGCGACGTGCTGGCGCAGGCCGAGATCCCGCTCGCCGTCGCCAACGACCTCAAGGTCACGCCGGCGGCGCTCTATCAGGACCGGCCGATCGGCCTGTCGCTCAATGGCGGCGCTTCGCTCGGAGGTGCGCATGGCTGAGCATCTCGTCACCTTCGAACAGAACGGCGCCGTCGGCATCATCACACTGCGGCGGCCGGATAAATTCAACGCGCTCGACATCCCGATGCTGCGTGCGCTCGAAGCAGCGCTTGACGAAGCGGAACTGGCCGAGGGCGTTCGCGCCGTGCTCATCGGTGGCGAAGGCAAGGGCTTTTGCGCCGGCGGCGACGTCGAGGCCTGGGGGACGATGAGCGCGGCCGATTTCCAGGTGCAATGGGTCCGCTACGGCCACCGCGTCTTCGACCGGCTGGCGCGCCTGCGGCAGCCGACCATCGCGGTGCTGTCCGGCCATGCGCTGGGCGGCGGGCTGGAACTGGCGGCGGCCTGCGATTTCCGCGTCGCCGAAACCCAGGTGAAGCTGGGCTTCCCGGAAACCTCCATCGGCGTCGTGCCCGGCTGGTCCGGCACGCAGCGCGCCGTGCGCCGCTTTGGCGCGCAAGTGGTGCGGCGCATGGCGCTGGGTGGCGAGATTTTGCTGGCCCCTGACGCGCTTGCGCTCGGCGTCGTAGACCGTGTCGTAGAAACCGGCAAGGCGTTCGACGAAGCAAAAGCTTGGGGAGAAAAAATCGCCGAGCGCGGGCCGCTGGCAAGCGAGGCCGCCAAGCTGATGATCGGCATTGCCGAGGGCGAGGAAAACGCCGCCGCGACCGAGGCGCTGGCCAGCGGTTTCATAGCGCTCACCGCCGACCTGAAAACCGGCGTTAGCGCCTTCAAGGCCAAGCAGAAACCGGCCTTTTCGAGATCCTAGAGAAGAGACGATGAACGCACCGCTCAACATTGCCATGCCGGCCGAGGCGTCCCAGGCGCCCAAGACCTACAAGCTCCTGATCGACGGCAAGCATATCGAAGCGCGCGATGGCCGCGCGATCGAGCGCGCCAGCCCCGGCCATGGCTTTGTCGTGTCCCGCTATGCGCAAGCAGGCGCAGCGGATGTCGAGGCTGCGGTTCAGGCGGCGCACAAGGCTTTCAAGACCGGCCCGTGGCCGCGCATCAAGGCATCGGAACGCGCGGCGGTTCTGCTGAAGACGGCCGACCTGATCGAGACTCGGCTGGAAGAGATCGCCCGCCTCGATGCGCTGGAATCCGGCAAGCCGATCGCCCAGGCGCGCGGCGAGATCGGCGGCGCGATCGACATCTGGCGCTATGCCGCCTCGCTTGCCCGCACGCTGCATGGCGAAAGCTACGCCAATCTCGGCGACGATATGCTGGGCGTCGTGCTGCGCGAGCCGATCGGCGTCGTCTCGATCATCACGCCGTGGAATTTCCCTTTCCTGATCGTCAGCCAGAAGCTGCCCTTCGCGCTCGCCGCCGGCTGCACGGCGGTGGTGAAGCCGAGCGAGATGACGTCGGCCTCGACCTTCGTGCTCGGCGACATCCTGCTCGAGGCAGGGCTTCCTGCAGGCGTCGTCAACATCCTTGCCGGCTTCGGCGCCGATGTCGGCGCGCCGATGGTCAGCCATCCGCTGGTCGAGATGGTGTCCTTCACCGGCTCGACCCGTGTCGGCAAGATGACCATGGCCGCCGCTTCCGATTCCTTGAAGAAGGTCTCGATGGAGCTCGGCGGCAAGAACGGCCAGATCGTCTTCCCCGACGCCGACCTCGAAGCCGCGGCGGACGCCGCGGTGTTCGGCGGCTTCTTCAACGCCGGCGAATGCTGCAATGCCGGCAGCCGCCTGATCGTGCATGAGGCGATTGCCGACGACTTCCTCAACGCGGTCAAGGCGCTGTCCGGAAAGGTCCGCGTCGGCGATCCGCTCGACGACCGCACCAAGGTCGGCGCGATGATCTCGGCCGATCATGTGGAAAAGGTAGCCGGCTATGTAACGGCGGCGAAAACCGACGGCGGCAACGTTTTCACCGGCGGCGCCCGGCTTGCATCCAATGCCGGCCAATATCTCGATCCGACCATCATCCGTAACGTTACAGAGGATATGGCGATCGCGCGCGAGGAAGTGTTCGGGCCGGTGCTGTCCGTGCTCACTTTTGAAACGATTGAAAAGGCATTGCACATTGCCAACAACACGCCCTATGGTTTGTCCGCAGGGGTGTGGAGCGCCGGCGTCGACACGTGCATGTCGGTGGCGCGCGGTGTGCGTTCGGGGACGGTTTGGGTGAATACGTTCATGGAAGGTTATCCCGAACTGCCCTTCGGCGGCTACAAGCAGTCCGGTCTGGGACGCGAACTCGGCAAACGCGCTGTCGAGGACTATACCGAGGAAAAGACCATCCAGTTTCATCGCGGCCAGCGCACCGGGTGGTGGGTCGGCTGAGTTGGGAGACCCCGGCGGACACCCGCCGGTTATGTGTATGCAACAAGGGAGGTAGTACATGTTGCGCAAACTGCTTATCGGAACGGCTCTTGCGACGAGCTTTGCGTTCTCGGCGCATGCCGCGGACGTCAAGGAAGTGCAGATGCTGCATTGGTGGACGTCGGGCGGCGAAGCGGCTGCTCTGAACGTGCTGAAGCAGGATCTGGCCAAGGAAGGCTATGCCTGGAAGGACGTGCCGGTGGCCGGCGGCGGCGGCGACGCCGCCATGACCGCGCTGAAGGCGATGGTCGCGGCCGGCAACTATCCGACCGCATCGCAGATGCTCGGCTACACCGTGCTCGACTACGCCGCCGCCGGCGTCATGGGCGACCTGACCGAGACCGCCAAGAAGGAAGGCTGGGACAAGTCGGTTCCGGCCGCCCTGCAGAAGTTCTCCGTCTATGACGGCAAGTGGGTCGCGGCTCCGGTCAACGTCCACTCGGTCAACTGGCTGTGGATCAACAAGGCGGTGATGGACAAGATCGGCGGCACCGAGCCGAAGACATTCGACGACTTCGTGGCCCTGCTCGACAAGGCCAAGGCGGCCGGCGTCACCCCGCTGGCACTCGGCGGCCAGAACTGGCAGGAAGCCACCATGTTCGACTCCGTCGTGCTGTCGACCGGCGGTCCGGAGTTCTACAAGAAGGCGATGAACGACCTCGATGAAGAGTCGCTCAAGTCCGACACGATGAAGAAGTCGTTCGACAACCTCGCCAAGCTGGTCACCTATGTCGACCCGAACTTCTCGGGCCGCGACTGGAACCTCGCCACCGCCATGGTCATCAAGGGCGACGCGCTGGTTCAGGTCATGGGCGACTGGGCCAAGGGCGAGTTCCACGCCGCCAACAAGACCCCGGGCACCGACTTCCTCTGCTATCGCTTCCCCGGCACCGACGGCTCGGTGATCTACAACTCCGACATGTTCGGCATGTTCAACGTTCCGGACGACCGCAAGGCCGCCCAGGTCGCTCTGGCCACTGCCACCCTGTCGAAGAGCTTCCAGTCGGCCTTCAACGTGGTGAAGGGTTCTGTCCCGGCCCGCACCGACGTGCCGGACACCGACTTCGATGCTTGCGGCAAGAAGGGCATCGCCGACCTGAAGAAGGCCAATGAAGGCGGCACGTTGTTCGGCTCGCTGGCGCAGGGCTACGGCGCCCCGCCGGCCGTCGCCAACGCCTACAAGGATGTCGTGTCGAAGTTCGTCCATGGTCAGATCAAGACCTCCGACGAAGCCGTGACCGAGTTGGTCAAGGCGATCGACGACGCAAAGTAAGCGCGCCTTGAACTGAGCCTCCCCTGCCCTGGCGGGGGAGGTCTCCTACCGAAGCAAGGTCCGGGATTGCTCGGGCTGGCGCGGTTCGCGCCGGTCGGTCCCGTGACAAACCGGTACTGGACAAGCGGATGAGCACAGTTGCCGAAACCCAGATCAAGCTGACACCGGAGCACGACGCCCGCCCTGGCGCGTCGGTCCGTTCGCGGCTGCAGGACCTGCTGCCGAAGATCGTGTTGGCGCCAAGCTTCGCGGCGACGATCGTCTTCGTCTACGGTTTCATCCTGTGGACGATCTATCTGTCCTTCACCAATTCCAAGACCTTCCCGTCCTATGCCATCACCGGCCCCCGCGCCTATCAGCGGCTATGGCGCTGGACCTTCGAGAGCGACCCGCCGTCGAGTTGGTACACCTCGATCACCAATATGGGCATCTTCGGCTTCCTTTATATCGGAATCTGCCTGGCGCTCGGCCTGTTCCTGGCCATTCTGCTCGACCAGAAGATCCGCGGCGAAGGTGTCTTGAGGCCGATCTACCTCTACCCGATGGCGCTCTCCTTCATCGTCACCGGCGTCGCCTGGAAATGGTTCCTCGACCCCGGCCTCGGGCTGGAACAGACGCTGCATCAATGGGGCTGGACGAGCTTCCATTTCGACTGGATCAAGAACAAGGATTTCGTCATCTACACGGTGGTGATCGCCGGCGTCTGGCAGGCTTCCGGCTTCGTCATGGCGATGTTCCTGGCCGGGCTTCGCGGCATCGACGGCGAGATCATGAAGGCGGCGCAGATCGACGGCGCATCCACCTTCCAGCTCTACCGCCGCATCGTCATCCCGCTGCTGCGGCCCGTCTTCCTGTCGGCCTTCATCGTGCTCGCGCACCTCGCCATCAAGTCCTATGACTTGGTGGTGGCGCTGACCAGCGGCGGCCCCGGCGGCTCGGCCTGGCTGCCCTCCAACTTCATGTATGAGTTCACCTTCAAGCGCAACGAAATGGCGGTCGGCTCGGCAAGCGCGGTGATCATGCTGATGACCATCACGGCCATCATCGTTCCGTATCTTTACTCCGAGCTCAGGGAGAAGTCGCGATGAGCGCCGTCACTTCACCCGCCAGCCAGGCCACAAGCGGCGTCCGTGCCAGAACGTTCAACCGCATCGTGATCTACGGGCTGCTCGCGCTGTTCGCGATCTTCTATTTGATGCCGCTCTTCGTCATGCTGGTCACCTCGTTCAAGACCATGGACGAGATCCAGAACGGCAACATGCTGTCGCTGCCGCATGCCCCGACCTTCGCACCATGGATAAAGGCATGGAGCGAAGTTTGCTCAGGCCTGACTTGCGTCGGCATGAAGGGCTACTTCTGGAACTCCATCAAGATGGTCGTGCCGGCGGTGCTGATCTCGACGCTGCTTGGCGCACTCAACGGTTATGTGCTGACCAAATGGCGCTTCCGCGGCCACACCCTGGTCTTCGCCATGATGCTGTTCGCCTGCTTCATTCCATTCCAGTCGGTGCTGTTGCCGATGGCAACGATTCTGGGCAGCCTTGGCCGCTTCGGTGTCACCCTGCAGAACGCCACCGGCTTTAATTTCGGCCTCGGCAATTCGACCGTCAATCTCGTCTTCGTCCACGTGGTCTACGGCCTCGGCTTCACCACGCTCTTCTTCCGCAACTACTACGAGGCCTTCCCAACCGAGTTGATCAAGGCGGCACAGGTCGACGGCGCCTCCTTCTTCCAGATATTTCGGCGCATCATGCTGCCCAATTCGCTGCCGATCATCGTTGTGACGGTGATCTACCAGTTCACCAACATCTGGAATGACTTCCTGTTCGCCTCAGCCTATGCCGGGTCCGGCGACGTGATGCCGATGACGGTGGCGCTGAACAATGTCGTCAATACTTCGACCGGCGTCGTCGAATACAATGTCAACATGGCGGCGGCGATGATTGCCGCGCTCCCCACCCTGATCGTCTATGTCGTCGCCGGCCGCTATTTCGTGCGCGGGCTGATGGCGGGCGCGGTCAAGGGCTGACCCTATTTTCTGAAGGAACGATCATGGCTTTTCTTGAAATTGATGGGCTGAAGAAGCGCTTCGGGAATGTCGAGATCCTGAAGGGCATCAATGTCGAGCTCGAAAAGGGCGGCTTCCTCGTGCTGGTCGGCCCGTCCGGCTGCGGCAAGTCCACGCTGCTCAACACCATCGCCGGCCTGGAGCAGATCACCGAGGGTGAGATCCGCGTCGACGGCCGCGCCATCAACGACCTGCATCCCTCGAAGCGCGACATCGCCATGGTTTTCCAGAGCTACGCGCTCTATCCGAACATGACGGTGGCCGGCAACATCGCTTTCGGCATGGAGATGCGCGGCGTGCCGGTGACGGAGCGCCAGGCTGCGATCGACAAGGTGGCCAAGGTTCTGCAGATCGGCCACCTGCTCAACCGCAAGCCCAGCCAGCTTTCCGGTGGCCAGCGCCAGCGCGTCGCCATGGGCCGGGCGCTGGTGCGCGACCCGAAACTCTTCCTGTTCGACGAGCCGCTCTCCAACCTCGACGCCAAGCTGCGCGTCGACATGCGCATCGAGATCAAGCGCCTGCACGCCACGACCGGCACGACCATCGTCTATGTCACGCACGACCAGATCGAGGCGATGACGCTGGCGACCAAGATCGCCGTCATGCGCGACGGCGAGGTGCAGCAATTCGGCACGCCGGCCGAGATCTACAACAACCCGACCAACATCTTCGTCGCCGACTTCATGGGCTCGCCGGCGATGAACCTGATCCCGGCCAAGATCGACGGCAATGGCAATGGGCTCTCCGTGGTGCTGGACCGCGAGGCGCGCCAGCCGATCGTGCTGCCCATGCCCGCCGCGCCTGCGGGCCTGTCGGCGTTCAAGGACAAGCAGGTGATCTTCGGCGTGCGCCCCGAGGCGCTGACCGACCCTGAAGGCGCCGAGCGCAACGGTTCGAACATCGCCACCGCCGACTGCCATATCGAAGTGGTGGAGCCGGCCGGATCGGACACTTTCGCCGTCACCAATCTGGGCGGCAAGGGCGTCGTGGCGCGGCTGCGGGCCGATGCCAGGATCCAGCCCGGCACCAGCACGCCTTTAGCCTTCAACCTCAGCAAGGCGGTGTTCTTCGACCCCGCGACCGAGAAGCGCATCCTCTGATGCCTGTCGCCCAAAAGTGGGTCCGGTTTTGGGGCAACGACATGCAGCAAAACAAATATCTATGAAAAATCCGGATATCGTCATCATCGGCTCCGGCATCGGCGGCGCCACGATCGCCTCCGGCTTGGCCGGCAGCGGCGCCTCGATCCTGATCCTGGAGCGCGGCGAACCGCTGCCCGCGACACCGCATGCGCGCTCGACGCGTTCCATCTTCGTCGACGAGCACTACCGGCCGAAGGAGATGTGGCGCGAGGCCGGCGGTGCTGCCTTCAACCCCGGCAACTACTACTATGTCGGCGGCAATTCGAAGTTCTTCGGCGCGGTCCTGATCCGCTACCGCAAGGAGGATTTTGCCGAGCTCGAGCATTTCGGCGGCGTCTCGCCGGCCTGGCCGTTTTCCTACGACGAATTCGAGCCCTGGTATTCGAAAGCCGAGCAGCTTTTTCGCGTGCGCGGCTCACTCGGCGAGGACCCGACCGAGCCGTTCCATTCGATCCCCTACGCCTTCAAGCCGGTGCCGGACGAGCCGCCGATCGCGCGCGCCCGCGCCGAGTTGAAGAGCCTCGGACTGCATCCGGCATCGCTGCCGCTCGGCGTCGACATCGAGGCCTGGCTGAAAGACGGCAAGACGGGCTGGGACGCATTTCCCAACACCGGCCAGGGCAAGATCGACGCGCAGACCGGTCCGCTGACCGAAGCGCTGAAGGATCCGAACATCCGGCTCGAAACCGGGGCCTATGTCGACTGGCTCGAAACCGCGCCAAACGGCAAGTCGATCGCCGCCATCCACTATACCCAGAACGGTGCGCAAAAGATGCTGTCGCCGAAGCTGGCGATCCTCTCCGCCGGCGCGATCAACTCGGCCGCCATCCTGCTGCGCTCGCCGTCGCCCAATATCAGCAAGAAAGGGGGCAAGGGCCTCGCCAACAGCTCCGACCAGGTCGGGCGCAATTTCATGAACCACAATTCGAGCGCGATGCTGGCGATCGATCCGCGCCGCCGCAACGATAGCGTCTACCAGAAGACGCTGATGCTCAACGACTACTATCTGTCCGACGGCAAGGGCGGCAAGCCGCTCGGCAATGTGCAACTGCTAGGCAAGATCGACGGCAACATGCTCAAGGCCAATGTGAAGACGATGCCGAAATTCGCGCTCGACTACATGGCCGGTCGCGCCGTCGACTGGTACCTGATGTGCGAGGACCTTCCCGATCCGGAAAGCCGCATCATGGTCGACGGCAAGGAGATCGTCATGCAGTGGCGGCGCTCCAACATGCAGTCGCTGGAAGGCCTGGCCAAGGTGATGCGCGAGAACCTTCGCGCCTGCGGCTATCCGATCGTGCTGTCGCGGCCCTTCGACAAGCGCACGCCCTCGCATCAGTGCGGCACGGTGAAGATGGGCGACGATCCAGCCACCTCGCCGCTCGATCCGCTCTGCCGCGCCTGGGACCACCAGAACCTCTACGTCGTCGATGGCGGCTTCCTGCCGACATCGGCCGCCGTCAACCCGGCGCTGTCGATCGCGGCGCAGGCGCTGCGCGTCGCCGACCACATCCGCAGGACGGAGCTTTCCTCATGATAGGCCGGCGCCGCCCCTCATCCGCCTGCCGGCACCTTCTCCCCGTAAACGGGAAGAAGAGGGCTAGCCGCAACGCTGGCACTCATTCTGCAGCGCTGGCGATTGGAGAAAGCGCCGGCGACAGCATCCTTCTCGCCGTCACTATACGGGGAGAAGTGCCCGGTCCACCCTCCGCAGCTGCAGCGCAGCTGCTGCGGAGGACGGGCAGGGCGATGAGGGGCAGCGCTGACATTCGCAAGGCTAGTCTCCAATGACCCGCCCGGCGGCCATTATCACCGGCGGCGCGCGCGGAATTGGGCTCGCTTGTGCCGAGGCATTGGCCGACGCCGGCTTCGACATTCTGATCGCCGACCTTGCCGAGAAGCCCGATGTCAATCTGGCCTCCAACATCACCAAGCGCGGCGCGAAGTTTGCCTACCATCGCTGCGACATCGCTGATCTCGCAGGCCATGCTGCACTCGTTGATGCTGCGACCAAAGCCTTCGGCCACATCGGCTGCCTGGTCAACAATGCCGGCGTCGGAGCCGTCATGCGCGGCGACTTGCTGGACCTGAAGCCGGAGAATTTCGACCGCGCATTAGGCATCAACCTGCGCGGCACGGTGTTCCTCAGCCAGGCCGTCGCCAAGGCCATGCTGGCGACGCCTGCCGTTTCAGCCAGGTCGATCATCACCATCACTTCGGTGAGCGCCGCCATGGCCTCGCCGGAGCGCGCCGACTACTGCGTCTCGAAAGCCGGCCTATCCATGTGGGTGAAGAACCTGGCGCTGCGACTCGCGGCTGAAAAAATCGGCGTGTTCGAGGTACGGCCGGGCATCATCCGAACCGATATGACGGCGGGCGTTTCCGCCAAATATGACGCGCTGATCGAAAGCGGCCTGGTGCCGGCAAAACGCTGGGGCGAAGGCGCCGATATCGGGGCCGTCGTGGCCGCGCTTGCCTCCGGAAAGTTCGGCTTTTCGACCGGATCGGTCATCGATGTCGACGGCGCGCTCTCCGTGCCACGCTTGTGAGGAACAATGGCTGATTACATCATTGTTGGCGCCGGTCCGGCCGGCTGCGTTCTCGCCAACCGGCTGAGCGAGGATCCGTCGAATTCCGTCCTGCTGCTCGAGGCCGGCGGCAAGGATTGGCATCCCTATATCCACATGCCGGCGGGCTTCGCCAAGATGACCAAGGGCATCGCCTCCTGGGGCTGGTCGACCGTACCGCAGAGGCACATGAAGGACCGCGTCTTCTGGTACACGCAAGCCAAGGTCGTCGGCGGCGGCTCGTCGATCAACGCGCAGATCTACACGCGCGGCAATGCCCGCGACTACGACGCCTGGGAGAAGGAGGAAGGCCTCGCCGGCTGGGGCTATCGCGACGTGCTCCCCTATTTCAAGCGCGCCGAAAACAACCAACGTTTTGCCAACGATTTTCACGGCGACCAAGGACCGCTCGGCGTCTCCAATCCGATCTCGCCGCTGCCGATCTGCGAAGCCTATTTTCGCGCCGGCCAGGAGATGGGCATCCCCTTCAATCCCGACTTCAACGGCGCTGCCCAGGAAGGCGTCGGCTATTACCAGCTGACCCAGAAGGACGCCCGGCGCTCGTCGGCCTCGGTCGCCTATCTGAAGCCGATCCGCGAGCGCAAGAACCTGACGGTGCGGACCGACGTTCTGGTCACCCGCATCGTTGTCGAGCAAGGCCGCGCCATCGGTGTCGAGGTGGTCGACAAACCTGGCGGCGAAAAGACGATCCTGCGCGCCGAACGCGAAGTGATCGTCTCCTCCGGCGCCATTGGTTCGCCCAAGCTCCTCATGCAGTCGGGCATCGGCCCGGCCGACCATTTGAAATCGGTCGGCGTCACGCCCGTTCACGACCTGCCCGGCGTCGGCTCCAACATGCAGGACCATCTCGACCTGTTCGTGATCGCCGAATGCACCGGCGACCACACCTACGACAATTACGCCAAGCTGCACCGCACCCTATGGGCCGGTCTGCAGTACCTGCTGCTCAAGAAGGGGCCGGTCGCCTCGAGCCTGTTCGAGACCGGCGGCTTCTGGTACGCCGACCCGACGGCCGCCTCCCCCGACATCCAGTTCCATTTGGGCCTCGGCTCCGGCATCGAGGCCGGCGTGGAAAAACTGAAGAACCCTGGCGTGACGCTGAACTCGGCCTTCCTGCGTCCGCGCTCGCGCGGCACGGTGCGGCTGAAGAGCGCCGACCCGGCCGATCATCCGCTCATCGATCCGAACTACTGGTCCGATCCCTATGATCGCGACATGTCGATCAAGGGCCTTAGATTGGCGCGCGAGATCATGCGGCAGAAGGCGCTTGCCCCCTACGTACTTCGCGAGGTGCTGCCCGGGCCAAACCTAGAGAGCGATGCCGACCTCACCGACTATGCCTATCGCACCTCCAAGACCGATCATCACCCCGTCGGCACCTGCCGCATGGGCCATGATGCGATGGCCGTGGTGACGCCGGACTTGAGGCTGCGCGGCATCGAAGGTCTCCGGATCTGTGATGCATCGGTGATGCCGCGCGTCCCGTCCTCCAACACCAATGCGCCGACGATCATGGTCGGTGAAAAAGGTTCCGACCTCATTCTCGGCCGCGAGCCGCTGCCGCCGGCCGTGTTCAAGGGCAACCAGGCGGCGTGAGGCACCGATAATGATCCGTCACTGCGTCTTTGTCCACTTTCGCGACGACGTTCCTGAAACCGAGCGGGCGGCGATCCACGCCGATCTCGAAGCGCTGCGCGCCGTCATCGACGGCATGGGCAAGGTGGAATTCAGCGCCAATGTCAGCCCGGAGCCGTTCGCGCGCGGCTTCAGCCACGGCTTCACCATCGACTTTAAAAATGCCGCCGCGCGCGACGCCTATCTGGTGCACGAAGCGCATCAGCGCGCCGGCGCCCGTCTGGTCGCCGCCCTCGAAGGCGGCACCGAGGGGCTGATGGTCATCGATCTCGAGGTGACGCAAATGTGACCGCTCGCCGGCTTAAAACCGGCAGCTGTCCGGTTCTCTTTTACCCGCCCTGGAACATATCGTTGCTTTTGGGGGATGCAAAAGGAGGACCGCCTTGAACCTCACCACCGAGCAGAAGAAAACCGTACTCGCGTCGTTCCTCGGCTGGACGCTCGACGCTTTTGATTTCTTCCTTCTGACTTTCCTGCTCACCGATATTGCAACGGAATTCCAGACCGACGTGCCGGCGGTCTCCAAAGCGCTGTTCCTGACCTTGGCGACGCGTTTCATCGGCGCGTTCTTCTTCGGCATGCTTGCCGACAGATACGGCCGCAAGCCCATTCTGATGCTCAACATCGTCAGCTACTCGGTGATCGGCGCTTTGGCTGCCTTCTCGCCCAATCTCGGCATATTCCTGGCGCTGCGCGCCCTGTTCGGCATCGCCATGGGCGGCGAATGGGGCCTCGGCAGCTCGCTTGCCATGGAGTCCATTCCGCCAAGCGCGCGCGGCATGGTCTCGGGCATCCTGCAATGCGGTTATCCGGCCGGCTACCTGCTGGCCGCGGTGGTCTACGGGCTGCTCTACGGCCAGAAGATCGGCGACTTCACCTTCGGCTGGCGCGCCATGTTCCTCCTGAGCTTCATACCGGCGCTGATCGTGCTCTTCATCCGCTCGCATGTGCCGGAATCGCCAGCCTTCGTCGAAGCCCGCCAGCGCGTGAAGCCAGGATTGCTCGAAACGCTGCGGAAGCACTGGGGCATCGCGCTCTATGCCGTGGTGCTGATGATGTTCTTCAACTTCTTCAGCCACGGCACGCAGGATCTCTATCCGACCTTCCTCAAGAAGCAGCATGGCTTCGACCCGCATACGGTGAGTTGGATCACCATCGTCGCCAACATCGGCGCCATCGTCGGCGGACTGGCCTTCGGCGCGCTGTCCGAGAAGATCGGCCGCGTCAATGCCATTACGCTCGCTTGCCTGATCGCGTTGCCGGCACTGCCTCTATGGGCCTATTCGACGACACCCTTCATGCTGGCCGTCGGCGCCTTCGTCATGCAGGTGGCGGTTCAGGGCGCCTGGGGAGTCATCCCGGTGCATCTCAACGAGCTCTCGCCAGGCGCCGTGCGCGCGACCTTGCCCGGCTTCATCTACCAGGCCGGCAATCTGGCGGCATCCTATGGCGGCCCGTACCAGGCGGGCATCGCCGAGGCGCCCGGCAGCAGCTATGGCTACGCGCTGGCGCTCTTCGCCGGTGTGGTCGCGGTCTGCATCATCATCGTCATCCGCTTCAGCCCTGAGAAGCGCGGCCAGGTGATGACCGTGTTGGACCATGAGGTTGGAGCAATTCCGGGAAAAGTGTGAAACGGTCAGGCTCGGCGACTTCGCCGCAGCCCGTCCGCAATTGAAAAGATAGAGGGCGCCGTTTCCGCGAGAGGGCGCCCTCTATCCGAGCCTGAGCGCCGCGACGCCGGCAACGATGCCGAGCGCCGCGGTTGCGCGCCAGGCCGTCATCTTTTCACCCAGCGCCAGCACCGAGATCAGCATGGCGAACAGGATCGAGGTCTCGCGCAGCGACGCGACCGAGGCGATCGGCGCCTTGGTCATTGCCCACATCACGATCCAGTAGGCCGCGCCGCTGAGCACGCCGGTGAACAGGCCGGCTTTCCAGTCGCGTGCCAGCACCGGAAGCGACTGCGGTCCGCGGACGGCAATGCACAGCACGAGCGCCCACGCCGCATCGCCGACGAACAGCCAGGCCGCATAGCTTTGCGCGGTTGCCGCGAGCCGCGCCCCGCTGCCGTCGGAGAGTGTGTAGCTGGCGATGAAGATCGATGTGCCGAGCGCGAAGCCGACCGCGCGCAAATTGAGCTTCTCCAGATGCGCCCCGCCCCGGAACGACATGACCAGCGTGCCTGCCGACAGAAGCACGATGCCGACGATGGCGAACGGCGCCGGGACCTCGCCGACCATGACGATGCCGCCGAGCGCCGAGAGCAGCGGCGCGGTGCCGCGCGCCAGCGGATAGGTCTGGGCGAAATCGCCCGTCTTGTAGGCGCCGACCAGGAAGGTGCGATAGCCCATGTGGAAGATCACCGAGGCGATGATGTAGGGCCACACTTCGGCCCTCGGAAACTCGACGAAAGGCAGCGCGAACAGCGCCGCAAATCCCATGCCGAGCGTCATCAGCGTGATCGACAGGAAGCGGTCGAGATGCACCTTGACCAGCGCGTTCCAGATCGCGTGCATGGCCGCCGCCGAGAGCACCGCCAGGAAGACGAACAGCGTCATGTCGGTTTCATCGACCTTGTCGAGCCGAAAGGCGTTTCCAGATCGATATCGACCCTGAGCGGAAAATGGTCGGAAGCCACCTCGCCGATATCGGCGGTTACCGAACGCACGCGATCGGCCAACCCGCCGCCGACGAAACAATGGTCGAGCCGTCGTTTCGCCAGCCTGCCATCGATGATCTTTTCGTGCGTATGGAAGTCCGGCCCGGACTCGCCGGCGACCGCTACGGCATCGACGAATCCGTCGATGTAAGCGGCGCCTCGATGGTAGGGCGTGCTACCGATAATACGCCGGTATTCGGCGCTGCCCGGCTCCATGTTGAAGTCGCCCAGCCAGATCGCCGCCAACGGATTTTCCGGTTCGGTCTGGCCGTTCGTCCAGTTGCGCCGCGGCTCGTCGTCGACGCCGCTCCAAGGGCCGCCGTCAGACGGCGCGCGGCAATGCTCGGCATTGAGATAGTCGATCTGCTCCAGCCGCTCCTCCGCCGCGATATGCGCCAGATGCAAGGAAAGCACCCGCACCGGTCCCGCCGGCGTGCGGATCATGCATTCCAGCGCCGCGTTGCGGGTGTTGAGCGGCCTCAGCGTGCGCCGCAGCGGCAACGTGTGCAGCCGCGACCAGACGATCGGCAGCTTCGACAGCACCATCGTGCCGAACTGCCGCCGGCGGTTGACGACGCGGCCGTCGCGTCTCTCGCTGGCGTCCATGTCGAAGGCCGGGCCGTAGGCCCAGTAATAGTCGGGCAGCAGGCTGGACAGGATCTCGGGCTGGTCGTCCTCATTGCTGCGCTGCCAGTGCCGCTCGACCTCCTGCAGCGCGATGATGTCGGCGCCGTTCACCAGCATGGCGCAGCGGCTGAGGTCGTAGCGCCCATCGCTGCCGTAGCCGTACTGGATGTTGTAGCTGATCAGCTTCATTGATTAACCGGCTCACTTCTGGTGATCGCAGTAGCGCAATTCCAGGAAAAGTGTGAGCGGTTTTCCGTCCGGAATTGCGTCAAAACAAAGAGATAGAGTGGTTCGCGGTCTTCGGTGAACCGCTCTATCGCCCCGCCTCTTGCGTTGCAATGTGCCGCGAGGCCAAGCGGAATAGTCCAACGGAGACCAGCGAACCGCTGCGCCTAATAGGTCGTCAGTGGCTGGAAGCTTCCGGCGGGCGACGCCGCCAGTTCCGACCAGTCGATCTCCTCTTCCAGCCGGTGATAGGCCTCGTCGCCGATCGTGCCATTGCTGCGCAGTTCCTCCAACCTGTCGCGCTGCCGCTTGATGGCGTAAAGACGCAACCGGTCGTATTCCGTCGCGGCTTGTGCGTCGTCGGGATTTTCGGCAACCCGCCGCTGCGCCTCGTACTGCTCGCGCACGACGGCGGCAGCGGCCGACGTCTTGCGGCTCAGCACATCGAGCGCAACCTGCATGATCGCCACCCGTGCCTCGGCCACCTCGCGGTCGATCGAGGTATCCCGCTCGAAGTTGAGCCGGCGCAGCAGCGGCTTGAGGCTCATGCCCTGCAGCACGAGCGTTCCGAGGACGACCGCGAAGGCGGCCAGCACGATCGGATCGCGACCGGGGAAGTCGGCCGGCAAGGCAATTGCCACCACCAGTGTCACCAGCCCGCGCATGCCGCACCAACCCACAAGCACGGCGCCGCGAAATGTCGGTGCATCGCGCCTTTCTTCCTCGCTGTCATAGCGGGCAAACCAGCGTATGACCGTGACATAGCCCGCCACCCAGACGAGACGCGCCACGATGACGACCGCAAGCACCGTTGCGGCGAAGAGAAAAGCTTCGCCTTGCCCGTCGCCGGAAAGCCGGCCGACAATCGAACGGGCCTGCAAGCCCATCAGCACGAAAGCCAGCACATTGAGTACGAATACGGCCGATTCCCAGACCGAATAGGTGCTGACGCGGCGTCGGGCCGACATGCGGCGTGGCGCGGTGCGCGCGATGGTGATGGCATAAACGACGATGGTGATGATGGCGGAAAGGCCGAGTCTGTCGGCAATGATCCAGACGGCGAAGGTTCCGGCGAACTGCACGACAGTACTGCTCGCCGCGTCCTCGATGCGCGTCAGCGTGAGCAGCGAGAAGCGGCCGAACAGATAGCCGGCGACAACGCTGCCGACCGTCGCAAGCAGGATGACGGGCACTGCGTCTTTGAGCATGAGCGTGCCGATGGCTGCCGCGACCGAAATCCGGTAGATCAACAGCGCCGTGGCGTCGTTGAGCAGACTCTCGCCCTGCAGGATAGCGGTGAGACGATGCGGCACCTTGAACTGATTGAGCACCGCGCTTGCCGCCACAGCGTCCGGCGGCGCGACGATGGCGCCGAGCGCGATCGCCGCCGCGATCGGCAGCCCAGCCATTTTCCAGCCGACGAAGGCAACCGCCACGGTGGTGAAGACGACGGCGCCGAGCGCCAAAAGCACCAGCGACAGGCGATAGCGCTTCAGGTCGCGCAGCGAGGTGTCATAGGCGGCATCGAGAAGCACCGGCGCGATGAACAGTGCAAGCGCCAGTTCCGGATCGATCTCGATCACCGGCGCGCCCGGCACGAAGGCAAGCCCGACCCCGGCAAGCGCCAGCAGCGACGGGTAAGGTACCTCCAGCCATCGCGATACCGCCGTCAGCGCGACGGCGATGAGAAGCAGGATCAGAGTAAGTTCGAACAGCGCCATGGCTTATCGTAACGGCGAAGCACGAAGCTTGGCAGTACCCTGAAGCAGGATACTGTTGATTTATCCGACAAGGCTTGTGTGCCCGGCAGGCCGCGTCCCAGGCCGATCGATGGATTACCCCTCGGCCGGCGCAAAGGCTTCGCCTGCCTTATCGGCGTCAAGACGGCCAGGCCGTCAGTGCAGGACCAGCATATCGCCCGACGAGAACGAAATATCCGCCTTGTCGCCAACGATCGGCGGCGGTGTCGTCGAGTTGTTGAAGGTGTCGAGCGACACCGTGTTGCCGCCGATGCCGACGCGCACCCGGATGACCGAGCCGAGGAAATGCACTTCGGCGATCTCGCCCGAAAGGCTGGTATCGTGCCCGGGCTGGCGCGCCAGCGAAATCGCTTCCGGCCGCAGCGCCAGCGACAGCGTATCGCCGGACTTCGAGCCATTGAGCTTGCCCTTGAGCGAGACTTCCTGGGCGTTGACCTGCACCTTGCCCGTTGAAGCGTCGGTGACCTTGCCTTCGAGCACGTTGAGCGTGCCGACGAAATTGGCGACGAACTTGGTCGCCGGCCGGTTGTAGATCTCGAATGGCGTGCCGACCTGTTCGGCCTTGCCGCCATACATCACCGCGATGCGGTCCGAGATCGACAGCGCCTCTTCCTGGTCATGGGTGACGAAGATTGTGGTGATGTCGAGCTTCTTCTGGATCGAGCGGATTTCCTCGCGCAGCGACACGCGCACCTTGGCGTCGAGCGCCGACAGCGGCTCGTCGAGCAAAAGCAGTTTGGGTTTCGGAGCAATTGCCCGCGCGAGCGCGATGCGCTGCTGCTGGCCGCCGGACAGCTGATAGGGATAGCGATCGGCCATCTGCGGCAGCTTGATCATGTCGAGCATCTCTGCAACGCGCTTGTCCGCGTCAGGCTTCGACATGCCGGCGACCTTCAGACCGAAGGCGATGTTCTGCGCCACCGTCAGGTTCGGGAACAGCGCGTAGGCCTGGAACACCATGCCGACATTGCGCTGATTGGGCTTCAGCCTGGTGATGTCCTTGCCGGCGACGACGATCTTGCCGGCCGACGGCTCCTCGAACCCGGCGACCATGCGCAGCACAGTGGTCTTGCCGCAGCCGGATGGCCCCAGGAAGGAGACGAACTCGCCGGGCTCGACGTCGAGGCTGAAATCCTGCACCACGGTGTTGGCGCCGTAGGACTTTCGCACATGCTGGATAGACAGGAATGGCTCGGCCATGGCTTTTCTCTCAGGTCAATTCGGGCGGTTCGCCGATTTCGGCGCGAAACGGGACAGGATTTGGATCAGCGACATGCAGCCCCAGGTAATGGCGAAGGCGATGATGGCAAGTGCCGCCGGCTCGTAGGCGCGGTTGGCGCCGATGTTCTGCAGATAGGGGCCGAAGGCCGGACGGTTCAGCAGGCTGGCCATCGTGAACTCGCCGATGACGATGGCGAAGGTCAGGAAGGCGCCTGACAGAACGGCGATCAGTACATTGGGAAGAATGACCCGGGTGATGATCGTGGCCCAACCGGCGCCGAGGATTTGGGCGGCTTCCGTCAGCGTTCTGACATCGATGGTACGAAGACCGGTGTCGACGGCGCGGTACATATAGGGCAACGCCAGCGTCGCATAGCCGATCACCAGCAAGGCGCTGGCGCCGAGATCGCTGGCCAGGAACGGCAGCGGCGAATTCGAGCCGTACATGCGGATATAGCCGAACACGATGACGATCGCCGGAATGACCAGCGGCAGCAGCGTGATGAATTCGACGATCGGCCTGATTTGAGGCAAACGCAGACGGATCCAATAGGCGGCCGGCACCACGATCAGCACGCCGAGAATGATGGTGAAGATCGCGGCGACCACCGAATACAGGAACGTCGCCTGGAAGCGCGGATCGCCGAGCACGACTTGATAGGCGTCGAAGGAATGGACGCCGCGCCGCATGCGCAGCGAAAACTCGAACGTCGCCAGCAGCGGGATGAAGAAATAGGCCGTGCCGATTCCGAAGACGACCCAGGCCCAGAATTTGCCCGACTTCATTTCAGCCACCTCTCGGAACGGGTCCGGAACCAGATGTAGAAGACATTCGCCAGTCCGGTGATGACGATCATGCCGAAGGCGATCGCGTAGCCGAGCTGCGGGTTGTGCAGCACATCGCCGTTGATCTGCGAATAGAGCTTGATGGGAACGATGTTGAGCTGCGGGCCGGCGAACGCATAGGCCGTTGCGATGGCGCCGAAGGCGTTGGCGAACAGAAGGATGACGGTGCCGAGGAAGCTCGGAAACAGCACCGGTATCACCACCATGCGCCAGTACTGCCACTGGGTGGCGCCAAGCGTGGCGGCGGCCTCGTTCCATTCCTTCTTCAAACCGTCGATCGCCGGCACGATGATGACCACCATCAGCGGGATCTGGAAGAAGAGATAGACCACGATCAGGCCCCACGTGGTCAGGAAATTGAAGCCCATCGCGTAGATGTTGAGATTGAATATGTCGCGCAGCAGCACCGTCACGATGCCGACGCGGCCAAGCGTGGCGATGAACGCGAAGGCAAGCGGCAAGCCGGCAAAATTCGAGGCGACGCCCGAGAAGGTCAGCGTCGCGGAGCGAACCCAGCTGGGCAGGCCGCCGCGCACGATGGCCACGGCGATCGCCAGTCCGGCAAATGCGCCGACGATGGCCGACCAGAAGCTGATCTTGATCGAAACCCAATAGGAATTGCTGATTGAAGGATCGCTCACCAATTGCAGGATGTTGTCGAGCGTGAACCCGCCTTCCCCGGTCTGAAACGCGCCGATGACGAGATAAAGCGTCGGCATGATCAGGAACATCAGGGTGAAGACGAAGAATGGCGCCACACCGATCCATTGCGTCGGCAGGCGAAAAGCGGTCGCCGCGTTCGGCGGCGCGGGCTTGGTGGCAACTGACTGATTTGAAAGCGATAGATCGGTCATGCGCCCGGCACCGTCTTCGAGGGAAAGCCGGGCGGCCAAGTGGCCGCCCGGTGCACTTCAAGTCTTACTTGACGTTGGCGCCGACAGTGGCGTCCCAGTTCTTGCTGATGGCTTCCTTGGCCTTGCCCTGCTCGTCGAGCGTCGGGAAAGCCGCCGAGGCATAGGACTCAGCCGGCGGCAGCTTGGCCAGCACATCCGCCGGGATCTTGCCGTTCTTGGCGAGATCGTTGAAACGGATCGGGTGGCAGTAGCCCTTCAGCCAGCCGATCTGGCCTTCGTCGGAATAGAGATATTCCATCCACAGCTTCGCGGCATTCGGATGCGGCGCGTAAGCGCTGATCGCCTGCACATAGACACCGGCGACAACGCCGGTCTTCGGCACGATCACGTCGACGGGCGGGTTGCCCTTCAGCGTGTCGCGGCCGGCAAGCGCGTTGTAGTCCCAGTTGATCAGGATCGGCGTCTGGCCCTGGGCCAGCGTCGCCGGCTTGCCGACGACCGGAACGAAGTTGCCGGCGGCATTGAGCTTCTTGAAGAAGTCGAGACCAGCGGTGCCGGCGGCTTCACCAGCGGCGGCGCCCGACGACAGACCGGAGGCATAGACCGCCTGGATGGCCTGGTTCGAAGCGCGCGGATCACCGGCGAGCGCGACCGAATTGGCGAATTCCGGCTTCAGCAGGTCGGTCCAGTCGGCCGGCGATTCCTTGACCAGGTCCTTGTTCACCATGAACGACAGCACGCCGTAATAGTCGCCGTACCAGGCGCCATCGGCATCCTTGGCGCTGTCCGGAATCGAGTCCCAGGTCGACACCTTGTAAGGCATCAGCAGGCCGTCGGCCTTGGCGGTCGGGCCGAACGACAGACCGACGTCGATGACGTCGGGCGCTTGCGGGCCCTTGTTGTCCTTATTGGCCTTGATCGCCTCGACCTCGTCGCCCGAGCCGGCGTCCGGGTTGAGTTCGTTGATCTTGATTTCCGGATACTTAGCCTTGAAAGCGTCGATCACTGCCCCGTAGCCACACCAGTCATGCGGAAGCGCGATGGTGGTGAGCTGGCCTTCAGCCTTCGCGGCCTTGACGAGATCGTCCAGCGAATCCGCGGACGAAATCACCGTCGACGCAAAGAGCGCCGCGGCCGAGAGGGAAAGCACTTTCCCCGTGAACTTGAACATGTGTTCTCTCCGTTGAACTGGCGCGTTTAAGCGCCTGCGATGCGGGTATCGTTTTCGTGTGACAGCCAGATGAAGACTTTTTGAAACCCGAGCCCCGCGGCCAAAAAAGTTAACTCTTTTTAACAGACTGTAGCAATTAGCCCGCGCTTAATTTTCCGGCTAATGGTTAGTCGCCTTGCCTTTTGCCCTCTCCCTCCGCTCTGGAACGCCCCTTCATTCAACTCTTCGGCATTGAAAGCCGGCTCTCAGACGGAGCCGGCGATCGCATTTTCGAGCAGCGCCAGCGCCGCTTTCTTGGTGAGCTTGACCGGATTGCCGCCAGCGGTCGGATCGACCACCGCCATGTCGGCGATCAGTGCCTTGCGCTTCTTGTCCATGTCGAGGCCCTTGATCAGGCCCGGCAGCGCGTGCGGCACCTTCAATTCCTTGCGCAATTTGATGATCGCCTTGGCGAAGCCGTCGAAGCCGCCCTTGATGCCGCAATAGGCCGCGAGCCGGGCGATGCGCTCCTCGATGCTCTCCCTGTTGAAGGCGAGCACATAGGGCATGAACACGGCATTGGTCATGCCGTGATGGGTGTCGTAGAGCGCGCCGATCGGATGCGACAGCGAATGGATGGCGCCGAGCCCCTTCTGGAAGGCGGCGGCGCCCATGGCGGCGGCGCTCATCATATGGGCGCGGGCGACCAGATCCTTGCCGTTGGCGAAGGCCTTGGGCAGGTTCTCGAACACCAGCCGGATACCTTCCACCGCGATGCCGTCGGCCATCGGGTGATAGCCCGGCGCGCAATAGGCCTCGAGGCAATGGGCCAGCGCGTCCATGCCCGTGCCGGCGGTGATGAAGGCCGGCATGCCGACCGACAGCTCCGGATCGGCAATGACGATCGCCGGCAGAAGCTTCGGATGGAAGATGACCTTCTTGGTGTGGGTCGCCTCATTGGTGATGACGCCGGCGCGGCCGACCTCGGAGCCGGTTCCCGCCGTGGTCGGCACGGCGATGATCGGCGCGATCGCGTCCGAGTTGGCCCTGGTCCACCAGTCGCCGACGTCCTCGAAATCCCATACCGGCCGGGTCTGCCCGGCCTGGAAGGCGATCAACTTGCCGAGGTCGAGCGCCGAGCCGCCGCCGAAGGCGATCACGCCGTCATGCTTGCCCTTCTTGAACACGGCGATGCCGGCGGTCAGGTTGGACTCGACCGGGTTCGGCTTCACCTCCGAAAACACGCCATAGGGAACCTTGGCGTCGTCGAGGATTTTCAGCGTCGAGGCGACAACCGGAAGCTTTGCCAGACCCGGGTCGGTGACGAAGAGCGGGCGCTTGATACCCGCCGCAGCCAGTACGTCCGGCAGTTCCTTGATGCGGCCGGCGCCGAAGCGAACGGTGGTGGGATAGTTCCATTTGGAGATGAGCTTGGACATGTCTTGTCTTTCAAAAAGTCAGATCGCTTCACGCAGGTGATAGGATTTCGGCCTCGTCAAATTGTCGTAGCCGATGGCCGAGAGCGCGGCGCCCTTGCCGGTGTCCTTGACGCCGGTCCAGACCAGCGCCGGGTCGAGATAGTCGCAGCGGTTCATGAACACCGTGCCGGTTTCGACGCGGTCGCCGATGGCAATTGCGCGCTCCGTGTCGCGCGTCCAGATCGAGGCGGTCAGCCCATAGGGGCTGTCGTTCATCAGCGCGATCGCCTCCTCGTCGTTGCGCACCTTCATGATGCCGACGATCGGCCCGAAGCTCTCCTCGCGCATGACGCTCATCTGGTGATCGACTTCGGTCAGCACTTCCGGCGCCAGATAGGGCGAGCCCGGCTTGTCGTTCTCGACCTTCATGTTGATATGCGCCTTGGCGCCCTTGCGCAGCGCTTCTGCCTTCTGCTCGCGGATCAGGTCGGCGAAGCGCGCCTGCGCCATCGGCCCCATCGTGGTCGCCTGGTCCAGCGGATTGCCGACGACATAGTTCCTGGTCTCGGCGACGAAACCCTCGACGAACTCGTCATAGACCTTCTCATGCACATAGACGCGCTCGATGCCGCAGCAGCACTGGCCTGAATTGTAGAAGGCGCCATCGACCAGATTAGCGACAGCATGGTCCATCTTGGCGTCGGGCAGCACATAGGCCGGGTCCTTGCCGCCGAGTTCGAGGCCGAGCGTCATGAAGGTGCCGGCGGCCGCCTTCTCGATGGCGCGGCCGCCGCCGACGGAGCCGGTGAAATTGACATGGTCGATCTTGCCCGAGCCGAGCAGCTTCTCGGTCTGGGCGTGGTTCATGACCAGGTTCTGGAACAGTCCCTTCGGCAGGCCGGCCTTGTCGAAGGCTTGGCTGAAGCGTTCGCCGACCAGCAGCGTCTGCGCGGCATGCTTGAGGATGACGGCGCTGCCCGCCATCAGCGCCGGCACGATGGTGTTGACCGCTGTGAGATAGGGATAGTTCCACGGCGCGATCACCAGCACGACGCCGAGCGGCACCTTCTTGACATAGCGGCGGAAGCCGTCCTTCGAATTGGAGGCAAGCACCGGCTTCAGCGCGGCTTCGGCGATCTCGACCATGTAGTTGGTGCGTTCCTTGACGCCGCCGAACTCGCCGCCATAACGCACCGGCCTGCCCATCTGCCAGGCGATCTCGGGCACGATCTCGTCGGTCATCGCAACCAGGGCTTCCAGCATCGCCAACATGTATTTGCCGCGCTCGACGACCGGCGTCTCGGCCCACTTCTCTTGCGCCGCCCTGGCGCGCTCGACGGCCGCGTTGATCGCCTGGTCGCTCGCGACCGGCCGCTCGGCATAAATCGAGCCATCGATGGGGGATTTGAGTTTTACGGTTTCCAACAAGACGTCTCCAATTGATTGTTCTCAGCAGGCGATGGCCCGGATATGACCTTGCGCTGCATAGGCCAGAATGGCCCTGTCACGCGTTACGATTGTCAGATCGCGCTCCCGCGCGGTGGCTATCAGAATTCGATCCATCGGATCGTTGTGAACGACGCCTGGCAGGTAGGAGGCTGCAATGAGAATGCGCGGCGTCACCCCTTCCACCGTGACGGCCGCCGCGTTGACGAACTCGTCGAACCAGCGATCGGGTGTCTTCGTCGACGGTAACTTGCCCTTCGATACGAGCATGCCCATCTCCCATGCCGTCATGACTGATACATTCAGCCTGCCGGACTGAGGAGCCTTGCTGATAGCCGTTGTCGCCGTCTCGGCAATCGGTGCGTCCTGCGAAATCCAGATGACCGCGCAGGTGTCCAACAGAAGGTTCTCAGTCTTCATAGAGCTTGCCCCAATCCGGGTCGGCAGGCTCCGTCAGATCGACATCAGGCATGATCGTAAGCGTCCCCTTCATGCAGCCGAAGATCGGGTGTCTTGACGGTGTTCCACTGATTTCGGCTTGAGCCGATTCACCAAACCCCTCTGAGCCACTCGAACCTGCCTGGGTGCGCCGAAACACCAGATTTTCGCCGGCAATATTGACCGACTCCGTCTGGAACCCCGCGGCCAGCCATTCTTTTGTCATCGGATTGTTGCTGGGGTTGTTGCTCCACCAAGCCGGATACTGCTTGGACGCCGGCAGCTTTTCGCCAAGCAGCTTCTCGATGTCGCTGAACGACATCGGAACCCGCTCACCGGCTTGAGCCATGAGGTACGAACGCAAAGGCGAATACTTTCCCATTTCACGCTCCTGAACTTAACCAACCGAGATTACAGCTTTAGTTACGTTCAGTCAACACTGATTACAGCTTCAACACCTCTCAAAGCCCCTGTGCAGCTCCCAATCCGTGATGCGGCGGTCGTATTCGAACTGCTCCCAGCGGGCGGTGTGCACATAGTGCTCGATCACGTCGTCGCCGAAGGCCTGCTTCAGCATCTTCGACTTGGCCAGCGTCTCGGTGGCGTCGCGCAACGTCTTCGGAATCTCGGGCAGGCGCGAGGCCTGATAGGCGTCGCCGACGAAAGGCTTCTGGAGCTCCAGCTTCTCATCGATGCCGGCAAGGCCGGACGCGATCAGGGCGGCGAAGGCGAGATAGGGATTGAGATCGGCGCCGCCGATGCGGCATTCCATGCGGATGCCCTTGGTGCCCTCGCCGCAGAGCCGGAAGCCGGCGGTGCGGTTGTCCTCGCTCCACATGATCTTGGTCGGCGCGAAGGTGCCGGCCTGGAAGCGCTTGTAGGAATTGATGTAGGGCGCCAGGAACCAGGTGAACTCCTTGGCGTATTTGAGCTGCCCGGCCGCCCATTGCTGGCCGAGCGCGGACAGCGTCCAATCGGCCTTCTTGTCGAAGAACAGCGGCGTCTTGCCGTCCGCGCTCCACAGCGAATTGTGGATGTGGCTGGAATTGCCGGCGAGGCCGTAATTGTACTTGGCCATGAAGGAGATGGCCTTGCCCTCGGAATCGGCGATCTCCTTGGCGCCATTCTTCAGGATGACGTGGCGGTCGGCCATGTCGAGCGCTTCGGCATAGCGCACATTGATCTCTTCCTGCCCAGGGCCCCACTCGCCCTTGGAATTTTCGATCGGGATGCCGGCGGCCTCCATCTCGTTGCGCAGCCGGCGCATGACGCCTTCTTCCTTGCTGGTGATGCCGATCTGGTAGTCGCCGATATAGGGCGAAGCGCTGTCGAGCCCCTGCCAGTGCTTCTTGCGGGCGGACTCGTAGGTCTCGCTGAACAGATAGAATTCGAGCTCGGAGGCGAAATAGCCGATATAGCCGCGCTCCTGCAGGCGCTTGACCTGCTTCTTCAGGATGGCGCGCGGCGAGTGTGACAAATCCTCATGGTCGTGATGGTCGAGCACGTCGCAGATGACCAGCGCCGTCTTCTCCAGCCACGGAATGCGCCGCAGCGTCGACAGGTCCGGCTTCATGACGAAGTCGCCATAGCCCTTCGACCAACTCGCCGCCTTGTAGCCCGGCACCGGTTCCATATCGATGTCGCAGGCCAAGAGATAGTTGCAGCCATGCGTCTCGCCATGCGCGGAATCGACGAAATACTGGGCCAGGAAGCGTTTTCCCGAGAGCCGGCCCTGCATATCGACGATGCAGGCCAGCACCGTGTCGATCTCGCCGTTCGAGACCGCTTTCTTCAACTGATCGAACGAGAAATTCCCGGCCATTCCTTTGGCACTCCAGCGCTTGTCGATTGAGGGGAAACAAAACCATGGCCGGCGTTGCGCCGGCCATGGCCATGAGGCGAAGTATCAGTGGCCGGTCTCGCCGACCGCCTGTTCGGCCGCCTTGATCGCTGCCTGGCGCGCCGCGATGATGTCGCCAAGCGGCGGACCTTGGAAGCGGTTGCGCTCGAAGGCGAACCAGACGATCGCCGTCAGGATGAAGAAACCGACGGTGATATAGAGCGCCCAGTCGTTCGGCGGCTGGATGCCAATGACGAAGATCAGGATCATCGACAGGATTGAGAGAACGCCGAACAGCATGAAGACGGCGCGCCCCATGTTCCACGGGCCCATCTTGTCCCACTTCGGCGTTCCCCAGGCCATCATGCCGAGCACGATAGGCACAATGAAGGACAGAAACAGGAAGATGACCGTGCAGGATACAACGATCGTATAGGCCGAGGTGCCGGCGACCGAAACAAGGGTCGAACCCCACACGAACAGCACCGACAGGATCGAGGCCGTCCAGATCGCCGCCACCGGCGTGCGATAGGTGGGGCTGACCTTGGCAAGCGCCGCCGAGCCCGGCAGGCCGCCGTCACGCGAGAAGGCGAAGATCATGCGCGAGGCCGAGGTGACGGTGGCAAGACCGCACAGCAGCTGCGCGATGAACACGACGAGGTAGACGAACTCCTTGAGGCCGGGGCTGACGCGCTGGTCGAAAGCCCAGAAGAACACGTTCCAGCCCTGCTTGGCGGCGTCGTCCATGTTCGGGATCATCAGCACGAAGGCGGCCAGGAACAGGTAGCCGAACAGCGCCGACCAGACGACCGACATCACCATCGCGCGCGGCACCGAAGAGGCTGCCTTGATGGTCTCTTCCGACGTATGCGCCGAAGCGTCGTAGCCGGTGATCGTGTAGATCGGCAGCAGGAGGCCGAGCGCGAACACCCAGGCGTTCGAAACCGATGGCCACACACCGCCGCCGGCGTCGCCGGAGTAGTTATGGAAGGTGAAGAGGCGGCTGAAATCCCAGGTCTCGGCCGAAAGCAGGCAGACCACTGCGATCAGGATCGAGCCGAAGAAGATGAGATATCCCGAGAAATCGGTCAGTTTCGCTGTCAGCTTGATGCCGAGGTGGTTGATCAGCGCCTGAGCGCCGGTGATGACGACCAGGAAGATCATCTGGTTGGTCAGCGTGCCCTCGATGCCGAGCGCCGGTCCGAAGGCGCCGATGAAGAAGGTCCAGGTGCCGACATTGATGGCGCCCAGCACGGTGATCAGGCCGAGCAGGTTGAGCCAGGCCGTCACCCAGCCGGTGCCGCGATTGCCGAGGATCGAGCCCCAGTGATAGAGGCCGCCGGCCGTCGGATAGGCCGAGCTGATCTGCGACATGGCAACCGCGAAGGTGAGCGACACGAAGCAGCCGACCAGCCAGCCGATGCCGATGCCGATGCCGCCGGCGCCCGACGTGGCCTGGGCCAGCGAATTGATGCCGCCCGACAGGATGCAGATGATCGAGAACGAAACCGCGAAATTCGAGAAGCGGCTGAGCCGCCGCTCCAGTTCCTGGGCATAGCCCATGCTGTGGAGGGCTTTCACGTCCTCCGCCTTGTCGACGTCTGTATAACCCGGTGTCGTCATGTTGGAATCCCCTATGGTTCTTGGCTGGCCGGTCCTGCACCGTGATGCCCGGTCGACCTGAGCCGACCGGGCGATATTGCGTTTGCCGTTAGCCCGCTGTCTGGCCGACTGCTTTTTCCGCGGCCGCGATCTCCGCCGCGCGACGAGCAATGTCGGCACCGATCGGCGGCCCCTTGAAGCGCCGCGATTCGATACCGAACCACAGAACGGCCAGCAGGATGATCAATCCGATGGCGTAGTTGATCAGGATGTCGAAGGGCGGCTGGATGCCGGCATACATCAGCACCAGAACCCCGAGCACGGTGACGATGGCGAAAGGCTTTGACCAGACGCCGAGACGGAACGGGCCGAACTCCGTCCAAGTCTTGCCTTCCGCAAACAGGCCTGCCGCCACCGGCATGGCATAAGACACGTAAAGGAAGAGAGCGCAGCCTGCTGCCAACGCCGCGAAGGCCGGCGAATAGAGCGTGGCCGCGATCGACAGCACGACGCCAAGCCAGATGGCCGGGACGGGCGTGCGCCAGGTCGGCGAAACCTGCTTCCACAAAGACGACCCCGGCAGGCCTCCGTCACGCGAGAAGGCGAAGATCATACGCGAGGTCGAAGTGAGCCCGGCCAGCGCGCACAGATAATTCGCCAGCACGATGCAGATGCCGAGCAGATCCTTCAGCCAGGTCGGCGCCGGCAGGTTGTTGAAGAGGTTGAACCAGGCATTGCCGCCGTCCTTTGCGGTCGCCACGAGATCGGGGCTCGCGAGGACGAAGGAGACCGCCATGACGAAGCCGAAGACGAGAGACCACAGGACTGCGTGGATCATGCCCCTGGGCACTGCGATGCGAGCATTGTGCGTCTCCTCGGCGGTGTGCGCCGAGGCGTCAAAGCCGGTGATTGTATAAAGTGGGTAAAGCAGGCCGATCAGGAAGGCCACCAGCGCCGTGCGGGCCGTCGGAACATAGCCGCCGCCGGCATCGCCGGTCGTGTTGACGAAAGTCGTCAACCGCGAAAGATCGAAGCCATGCGCGCCCCAGATCAGGAAGGTCAGCGTCAGCACGACCGCGACAGCGAGAATGAGGTAGCCCGAAAAGTCGGTCAACATCGTCGTCGTCTTGATGCCAAGGTGGTTGAACAGGCCTTGGGTGACGGTGATGATGACAACCGCCGTCGTCTGCTGCCAGAAACCCCAGGTCGATGTGTCCAGGCCAAGGATCGGTCCCGCGACAAGCCCGGAAAACAACAGGTAGACGCCGACATTCACCGAAGCGACGACGAAGATCAGGCCGAGCAGGTTGATCCAGGCCGTTGCCCAGCCCCAGCCGCGCCCGCCCAAGATCGACGACCAATGGTAAAGCCCGCCGGCGGTAGGATAGGCCGAACCGATTTGGCCGAGCGAAGCCGCGACCACAAGGGCGAACAGACCGCCTATAACCCAGCCGATGGTCGCCTCGAAACCGCTGCCGGTGGCCATCGCCAGCGGGAACGACGTGATGCCGCCGGCTAGAATGCAAATGATCGAGAAGGAAATGGCGAAGTTGGAGAAGCCGCTCATGCGGCGGGCCAATTCCTGGGCATAGCCCATGCTGTGAAGGATTTTTACGTCCTCCGATTTCTCTGCGTGATCTGTTGTCATGTCGGAGTTCCCCTATTGTTCTTGGCTGGCCGTTCCTACTGACTTTCCCATTGCGCGCGGTCGGGAGCCCCTGGCCTCGTCGGGCTCCAGATTCGAGAATATGCCTGTGAGCAGATCCGCCCATTTCCGCTGCCCGGCATCGCCGGCGATTTCGTCGTTGCGGATTTCGATCATCGCGCAGGCGAGGCCGCGCGAACGCGCGTGCCGTTCCAGCGTGAAATAGACGCGGTCGGCCGGCGAATAGGGTTCGTTGACGCCGACAGTGACGCCGGAGAGCCGCTGCAGCGCCGATATCAGCGGCGCCGCCAAGCGGCGATCCTCGTCATGGATGATGCCGATATGCCATGGCCGGCTCTTGCCCTTGTAGATCGGCGTGAAGGAGTGCACCGACACCAGCCGCGTCTCCTGGCCGCGCGCCAGCCGCTCGTCGATGATCCGGGCGATCGTGTCGTGGAACGGGCGCCAGGCAAGGTCGATCCGCGTGGCGCGCTGCTTGTCGGACAGGCCCGAATTGCCGGGAATGGCTGTCGTCTCGCTGACCGGCGGAACGAGGTCCGGCGCGTCCAGCGGCCGGTTGCAATCGATGACGAGCCGCGACACGCGGGTCTCGATCAAAGTGGCATCGAGCGCTTCGGCCATGCGGCGTGCGACGGGAAGCGCGCCCGGGTCCCAAGCGATATGGCGCGAAAGGTCCGCGGCCGGCAGGCCGAGCGTCCCGAACTCGGCGGGAAGGACGTTGGAAGCGTGGTCGCAAGTGATGACGAAGAGGCTTGAGCCGCCAGGGTTGGTCACCCTTACGGTTTCAGACGGTGCAAGGCTGACAGGCCGTGCTTTCTCCATGCTGCCGTCCCCTGGGGGAGCGCTGTATCGTATGTTACGTATTTTGTCTCATTGCGTCCCTGTGAATGATTTCATACAGTTTGACCGGCTTTGTCAAACGCGAATTCGGGAAAACGGCGGCGGGCGGCCAACAGGCGGGGGAAAACATGATTTCCAGCATTGCCGAACTGATCTCGGACCGCATCGGGACGATGCCGGCCGGCGAGCGCCGCGCGGCCCAGACGCTGATTGCCAACTATCCTTTGACCGGGCTGAAGACGGTCGCCGAATTCTCGGCCGCGGCCGGCGTGTCCTCGCCGACGATCTTGCGCTTCGTCGCCAGGCTCGGCTTCCAGAACTATCCTGAATTCCAGTCGGCGCTGCAGGATGAATTGGCGGCGCAATTGCAGTCGCCCGCTTCGCGCACGCTCGATCCAAGCTCGGCCGGCGGCGCCGTCTCGCCGATGCTCGAGGCAACGCTCGACAACATGCGCGAGACCTTCCGGCACCTCACCGACAGACAGCTTGCTGACATAGCCGCACGGCTTGCCGAGCGGCGCGGCAAGACCTTCCTTATCGGCGGTCGCTTCACCGATCCGCTGGCCCGCTACATGGCCGCCCATCTCGCCATCATCCAGCCGGATGTCTATCACCTCGCCGGCCAGGAGAGCATCTGGCGCGACCGCCTGATCGACATGGGCAAGCGCGACGTTCTGGTGATCTTCGACATCCGCCGCTACCAGGAAAGTCTCGTCCGCTTCGCCGAGAAGGCGCATCACCGCGGCGTGCAGATCATTCTCTTTACCGACCAGTGGCTTTCGCCGATCGCCCGCTTTGCCCGCCACGTGATCGCCGGGCGTACCGCCGTGCCTTCGGCCTGGGATTCCTCCGCCGCCCTGTTCGTGGTCGCCGAAACCCTGATCGGCGCCGTGACCAGGCAATTGGAAGCGGCCGGCGCCAAGCGCATCCGCGATCTTGAAAGCCTCCGCTAGCGAGGCGGAAGCCGGCGCGAAATGCGGCAAAACGCAAGAGTCCGAACCGCGTCCGGACCTCACGTTACCGAGATTTAATGTGCACGTTTGCGTGATAATTGCCATAAACCGCTGATATCGGGGTGTGGCGTGGCCGGTTTTCGCCCCCAGCCCGTATCGTCGAAGTGCCTGCTTCCGCTGGAATCCGGCAGACGAGCCCTGCCGCTGGAGTGTCGATGTCGAGCTGGAAACAGATTGTTGCAGCGTTTGTGATTCTGGTCGCCGCCGTGGCCGCCTGGGCTCGCTTTTATCCCAGCGCGCCTCAGATACTGGCGCGTTGGGGAATGGACTGGGCCATCGCCGCGACACCTCCTGCAGCGGAAAGCGCCGCCGCTGGTCCCGGCCAATCCGGACGCAACCGCGCCGGTCAGATCGTCACCATCGTCGCTTCGCCTGCCGGCACCGCCACCATCAACGACAGGCTGCAGGCGATCGGCACCGGCCGCGCCAACGCGACCGTCACCGTCAATCCATACTCGTCCGGACGCCTCACTGAACTGCTGGTCCAGTCCGGCACGCATGTCGAAAAGGGCGATGTCATCGCCAGGCTCGATTCCGAGACGGAAGTGATCGCGCGCGACCGCGCCCAGGTGGCGATCGAGGATGCGCAGTCCAAGCTCGATCGGGTGAAGTCGCTCAGGGCGTCCAATGCGGCGACGCCCGTTGCCGTCGCCGACGCCCAGGTGACGCTCGCCAACGCCAGGCTGGCGCTGCGCGATGCCGAGCTCGCACTCGAGCGCCGCTCGATCGTGGCGCCGATCGAAGGCACCGTCGGCATCCTACCGATCGCCGCCGGCAACTATGTCACCAATCAATCGGCGATCGCCACGCTGGACGACCGCTCCAGCATCCTGGTCGATTTCTGGGTACCGGAACGCTTCGCCGCCGCGGTCAAGGTTGGCGCTCAGCTGTCGGCCACGCCTCTGGCCAACCCCAACCAGGTCTATACCGGCACCGTCTCGGCCATCGATAACCATATCGACGAGAACAGCCGCACGCTGCTTGTGAAAGCGACGATCGCCAACCCAGCCGATTCGCTGCGCGCCGGCATGTCCTTCCAGATCGGCATGCGCTTCCCCGGCGATACCTATCCGGCAGTCAGCCCGCTCGCCATCCAATGGGGGACCGACGGCGCCTATATCTGGGCCGTCGACAACGGCAAGGCCAAGCGCGTTCCGGTGCGCATCATCCAGCGCAACACCGAGACCGTGCTGATCGATGCTCCGGTCGTGAGCGGCGACTTGGTGGTGACCGAAGGCACGCAGAGCGTCAGCGAAGGCGGCGATGTCCGCATCGCCGGCGAGGATCGTGCCGCCGGGACCGAGGGCTCATGAGCGGCGCCGGCGACGCCGCCGCGGGATCTGGCCTGACGGCGCTTTTCATCCGCAGACCGGTCATGGCCTTCGTGCTCAACACGCTGATCGCGGTGGCCGGGCTTGCCGCATTCTGGGGCGTCGAGATCCGCGAATTGCCGGATGTCGACCGCCCCGTCATCACCGTCAACACCACCTTCGAGGGCGCGGCCGCCGAAACCGTCGACCGTGAGCTGACCGACGCGATCGAAGGCGCGGTCGCGCGCGTTTCGGGCGTCAAGTCGATCTCGTCCACCTCCTCCTTCGGCCAAAGCCGCGTCACCATCGAATTCAACGACGGCGTCGACCTCAACGTCGCGGCCTCCGACGTGCGCGATTCCGTCAGCCGGATCACCAATCAGTTGCCCGAGACTGCCGACGCGCCGCGCATCGTCAAGGCCGACGCGAATTCGGACCCGGTGATGCGGCTGGCCGTCACCTCCGACACCATGTCGGTGCAGGACATGACAGTGTTCGTGCAGGACCGCATCGAGGACGAGCTCGCCGCGGTGCCGGGTGTCGCCGACGTCCAGGTCTCCGGCGACCGCGACAAGATCTTCCGCATCGACGTCGACCAGAACAAGCTGGCGAGCCTGGGCTTCACCGTCGCCGACCTTCGAAAGGCTCTTGCCTCGGTCGCCTTCGATTCCCCGGCCGGCTCGATCACCACAACCAATCAGGACCTCATCGTTCGCACGACCGCCGACGTGACCACGCCGGAGGAGTTCGAGAACATCGTCATCGGCGGCGCGACCCGTATCCGCGACGTCGCCACCGTGACGCTCGGGCCCGATATCGGCCAGACCTCGCTGCGCTCCGACGGCAAGACCGGTATCGGCCTCGGCATCATACGCCAGGCGGAATCGAACACGCTCGACATCTCGACCGGCGTGAGGGCCGCCGTCGCGAAGCTGCAAGAGACGTTGCCTGCCGGCATGTCCATCAAGGTGACCAGCGACGACGCCGTCTTCGTCAACGGCGCCGTGCACGAAGTCGAGATCGCGCTGGCGCTGTCGGTCTCGATCGTGCTCGTCGTCATCTACGCTTTCCTGCTCGACTGGCGCGCCACGCTGATCCCCGGCCTGGCGATGCCCGTCGCCATGATCGGTACCATCGCCGCGATCTATCTCGCCGGCTTCTCCGTCAACATCCTGACGCTGCTGGCGCTGGTGCTGGCGACCGGCCTTGTCGTTGACGACGCCATCGTCGTGCTCGAAAACATCGTGCGCCGCCGCAACGAAGGCATGGGGCCCCGCGCGGCGGCGGTGCTTGGCACGCAGGAAGTGTTCTTCGCCGTCGTCGCCACAACGCTGACGCTGGTCGCCGTCTTCGTGCCGATCTCCTTCCTGCCGGGGCAGACCGGCGGCCTGTTCCGCGAATTCGGTTTCGTGCTGGCAATGTCGGTGCTGCTCTCCTGCGTGGTCGCGCTGACGCTCTGCCCCATGCTTGCCTCGCGCATGCTGACCAGCGCATCGCTTCACCATGAAGGCGGTACCGGCATCGGCGCGCGCATCGGCGGCGCCTTGCACGGGCTCTACAAGCATTGCCTGCGTCTTTGCCTCGACGCGCCCTGGATCGTTGTCCTGGTCGCGCTCATTTTCGCCGGCACCGCCTTCACGCTGTTCGGCACCATCCGCCAGGAACTGACGCCGACGGAAGATCGTGCCGTGGTGCTGTTGCGCATCAGCGCGCCGCAAGGCGTCAGCCTCGACTACACGACCGAGCAGATGCGCAAGATCGAGCGGCTGATCCAGCCGCTGCGCGATTCCGGCGAGATCCGCTCAACCTTCGAAAACGCCGGCAACAACGGCTCCTACAATTCGGGCTTCATGGTGATGACGCTGGCGCCCTGGGACGAGCGCAGCCGCAGCCAGCAGGAGATCATGGCCGACATCAGCCGCCTGACCAGGCAGGTGCCGAGCGTGCGCGTCTTTCCGGTGCAGCCGAACAGCCTCGGCGTTCGCGGCGCCGGCAACGGCCTGCAATTCGCGCTGGTCGGCAACGACCGCAAGGCGCTGAGCGAGGCGGCGGTGAAGATCGTCGACGAGATGCGTCAGGATCCGCGCTTCCAGACGCCGCGCCTCTCCGTCGACCCGACGCAGCCGCAGCTTGCCGTGGCCATCGATCGCGAACGCGCCTCCGATCTCGGCATCGACATCACCGGGCTGGCCGACACGCTGCAGGCCATGCTCGACGGCAACGATGTTGTCGACGTCTACATCGCCGACCGCAGCTATGGCGTGAAGCTGGTCTCGACCACCAACCCGATCAACGACCCGACCGACCTGGAAAACATCTTCCTGAAGACGTCCGATGGCCGTTTCGTGCCGATGTCGACCATCGCCACGCTGACCGAGCGCGCCGTGCCGCCGTCGCTGACGCGCGAGCAGCAGCAGCCCTCGGTCGCGATCACCGCCAATCTCGGCAGCGGCTTCGCGCTCGGCGAGGCGCTGACCCGCGCCGATCAGATCGCGGCGCCGCTGCTGCCACCCGGCGCGCGCATCCTGCCGCTCGCCGAAGCCGCGACGCTCGGCGAGAGCAACAACGCCATGATTGCCGTCTTCAGCTTCGCCCTGGTCATCATCCTGCTGGTGCTGGCCGCGCAGTTCGAGAGCTTCGTCAGCGCCCTCATCATCATGGCGACGGTGCCGCTCGGGCTCGCCTGCGCCATTTTCGCGCTGCTCCTGTCGGGCACCAGCCTCAACGCCTACAGCCAGATCGGACTGGTGCTTCTGGTCGGCGTCATGGCCAAGAACGGCATCCTGATCGTCGAGTTCGCCAATCAGCTGCGCGACCGCGGGCTCGGCGTGCGCGAGGCGATCGAACAGGCTTCGACCATCCGGCTGCGCCCGGTGATGATGACCATGATCTGCACCGTGCTCGGCGGCGTGCCGCTGGTGCTCGCCGCCGGCGCCGGCGCCGAGGCGCGCGTGGCGCTGGGCTGGGTCATCGTCGGCGGCCTTGGGCTCGCCACTGTCTCGACTTTGTTCCTGACGCCTGTCGCTTATCTCTTGCTTGGCCGCTTTGTCACGCCGAAAGCGCATGAGGAAGCGAGGCTGAAGCGCGAGCTCGAGGAAGCCGTGTATGTCGACGCGGAGCCGGCCGAGTAGACTATCTCAACAGCCGACCCTCGATCGACCAGCGTGCCGCCAGGAAGTTCAGCACAGCGGCCACCACGACACCGATGATTTTGGCCGGCCACACGCCGACGGCCCCCGCGAGGGCGGCGATCGACAGGCTGGAAACGCCAAGCGAAATCAACGCGCCCAGCGAGACGAAGCGCAGGAAGGACTGGCGGAGCCGGATGCCCGGGTCGCGCTCGAACGACCAGAAGCCGTTCGCCGCGAAGGAGAAAAGGACCGCGACGAACCAGGCGCCGATATTGGCAGCCAGGGCCGGTATCGCGAGCTTGAGCAGCAGGAAGAATGCGGCGAGGTCGATGCCGCTGTTGACCAGCCCGACCAAGGCGAAACGAACGATCTTGTTGCCGGTCGAACGCTGCGGCTGGCCGGCGCTCATGTTTTGCCGTCCATGACGCGCATTCCGGCCCGTTCGAGGCTGGCGCCGAAATCCTCAGAACTCAGAACCGTGAACTCGACCTCACGCGCGCCCTGCATCGGGTCTCGCGCCCATAAAATGTCGTCGACTTGACCCGGATGGCACATGAACACCCCTTGTTCGGGCAAGGTGTCGACCGCGGCGCGCAGCGTCGGAGCGAATTTTTGCGGCTGCCGCCAGTCATAGATGCCGCAGAGCGGCGTCATCACGCTGAAGCCGGCCCGCTGCATCGACCTGTTGAACCCCACGGCCAGAGCAGCGATCGCCGCGATCTTGGCCGCCGCGTCCAGGCCGGCAAGCCCGGGCGCGCCGCGTAGCGCGGGCTTGTGTGCGCTCTCCCCAAACCGGGCGAGCAGCCAATTCCGCACCACGGGAAGAAAATGCACGTGCTGGTGCCCATCGATGTGATCGGGCGGGCCAACCAGCGCTTCGGTGAAGCGGTCGTACTGGGCGTCGAGCTCGGCATGAATGTCCCGCTCGTCGATACGCTCGCGCCGCACCGGCAGCGCAAGAGAGGTAAGCCCGGGCAACTTGCCTTCCGGCGCCAGGCTGGACGATCCGGTCACTGCTATCTGATCGGTCAGGGTCAGGTGCAGCCCGACGGCCGCGCGTCGACGGAACGGCCTGATGCGCGCCGCCGCCTCTTCCCATTCGGGAAAGCCGGACATGCAGCTGGTCCCGGTCAGGCGGCCGCGCTCGATGAGGTCGAGGATCGCGCTCGATACCCCCGGCGTCAGGCCGTAATCGTCGGCGATCAGGCGGATCGACCTGGTCATCTCTCGGAAGCAACCTGCTCGGCGGCATTGCCATGCAACACGTCGCGCACGATGTAGACGGGCCGGTCCTTGCTTTCGCTGAGCGTGACCCAGACATACTCGCCGATCAGGCCGAGCAGCGCCAGGTTGAGGCCTCCAAAAAGCACGACGGCGACCATGATGCTGGGGTAGCCTGGCACGGCGATGCCATAGAACAGCACCTCGAAGAGCACCTTCACGCCATAGGCGAGACCTGCGAATGCCGCGAGCAATCCGATGAGGCTGATGACGCGCAGCGGGATCACGGAAAACGAGGTGAACCCTTCAAGCGAGAACGCGATCAGGTTGAACCTGGTCCATTTCGACGTGCCGCCGGAGCGGTTTTCCGGCGAGTAAAGCACCGCCTTCTGGCGGAAGCCGGCCCAGGCGAATAGGCCCTTGTTGAAACGCCGCTTGTCGCGCACGCTGGTCAAGGCACGTGCCACCGCGCCGCGCATGACACGGAAGTCTCCGGCATTCTCGGGAATATCGAAGCGCTGGCTGCTGTTGATCAGCCTGTAGAAGAGCCGCGCCAGCTGGCTGCGCCGCCAGCTCCCCTCGCGCCGGTCGTTCTGGGCGTAGACGACATCGATTTCGGGATTCTCGACCAGCTCGCCGATCATCCTCAGGCTGATATCCATGGAATGCTGGAGGTCGGAGTCCATGATCAGGACCATGTCGCCGCGGGAATGATCGAGGCCGGCGAGCACCGCCGCTTCCTTGCCGAAATTGCGGCTGAGCCGCACGATTTCCCACGAGCCCGACAACGCCGCGGCGAATGTCTCGGCGCTGCCGTCGCGGCTGCCGTCGTCGACGAGTATCTTGCGGACGGTCATGCCGAAGCGCTCCGCCACGGTCGCCTCGAGCCTATCGAGCAACCCGACGAAGGCGATCGCGGATTCGGCCTCGTTGAAAAACGGCGCGATAACGTCGAGCATCTCACCCATGCGCGACGGCTCCGGGGGTCGGCACTTTGTCCCCGCGTCGCCTCCAGAACCAGGCGACAAGCATGCAGGCGACTATGCTGGTGCTGATTGGCCACAGCCACAAGTGGAAAAGATCGTGCAGCCGGAGATCGACACTGGTCAGTCCGGTAACGAAGAGGAGTATCGCCGGCAACCAGCGCATGGCCGCGTTTTCCTTCTTCCGCCACACCAGGGCGATGGAAAGGCCGGCTGGCACCGCCACCATGGCATAGGTGTTCTGCTCGACCCGCGGATTGAAGACGCACATGTAGAACGCCGCAATGAGGAAGATGGCCAGTCCGCCGATGTTGGAGTCCAGCCTGCGGTCCAACTGGAGCACCGCCCAAAGCGCAAGCAACCCCACGACGACGCGCACGATCGTCGCCTCGGCTTCGGACAGCGGCATCCCAAACCGCGTGAAAGGCGCTGTGAAGTCGGCCGGAGTGAAGGGACCGGTTGGGTCGACCGTCATCGACGTCAGCATGCGGAAGAAATCGTGGTACTGGGCGTTGATGTAGTCCGCGGGCGCAAAACCATAGGGGATGGCGAGCACGAGAAGGACCGCCAGCACCAGCACCGGTATCTGCCGGGGACGCAGCGCTCCCACCAGAAGCAGCATGATGATCGCCGTGGGCTTGGCTATGACCGCAAGCGTGGCCCAGAAGAAGGTTTCAGCCCGGCGCCCCTCGAGCGCCGAGAGCGTGAGAAGCCAGCACGCTCCGGTGAGCAGGATCGTCGCCTGGCCGTTGCGAAGCGCCGCCAGCGCCATCGGCAAGGCAAGGAACAGGCCGAAGGACAGCAGCCATGTCTGCTCCTGGCCGTCGATCTTGCGCACCTGACGCATTGCGGCGAAAGTCAGCGCGCCGAAGCCCAGCACGTGCCACAAAACGCTGCCCAGATGCGGCCCGAGCTTCACCAGGGGAACGTAAAGGGCGGCGAAGGCGGGCGCGTAGAGATACCCCATCGCGGCCTGGACGTGGTACAGCGGTTCACGGCTCAGGAAAGCTTCGCTGCCATGTCTGTAGATATAGACCACCGAACGCGTATCGGGCGACCATAGCGCCAGGCCAAGCACAATCAGAAACGACCCGACCCATAGCCAAAACCCCAAACGGTCGAAAACCGGCTTGGTTACCGTCATAGCGCACCCCGCGTTCCGACCAGGATGGCGTTCCCATCGCCGCCTGGCCTTCAGCGCCGGCGAGATATCACATCGAAACGAAATAGAACATACGAGCGTGACTGTTACCGGCGCGGGGGCAAAGGACGGCGCAACAGCGGCGTTTTTTCGCCGCCACCTTGTCGATCACAGATTTGTGTTCAAGGCGTCGGCCGTGGTCTGAACAGCTGCGATCGGCGCCCGGGGGAGCTTACGGTTTGATGAACACCTTTCCGTTGGGCCTGGCGAGCTCGGCCGGCAGCCGCGCCATCGCCTCGTCCAGCGGCACCACTGCCGCGACGTCGGTCGACCATCGTCCGTCGGAAAAGCGCTTCTGCGCTTCCAGCACCGCCGGGCCCAGCCTGTCGCGGAACTGGCGCATCCATTCGGCCAGCCAGAAACCTTCGACACGCTTGTGCTGGAAGATCAGTTGGCCGGGCTCGCGGATCACCGTCGGCTCGGCGTCGAGCCGGCCATAGACGATCCAGCGCGCGCGTTTCGGCATGGCGTTGAAAATGGTGGAAGCCAGCGGGCCGGTGACGGCGTCGAGGAAGATGCGCGGCTGCTCAGCCTTCATCACCTCGCGCAGCGCCGCCTCGAAATCCGCCGCCTTCTCGTTGAGCACATGGGCGGCGCCGAGCTCTTTCAAAAGCGGGATCTGCTCGTCGCGACGCACCGTGACGATCGGCCGGAAACCCGCCTCCTTCGCCAGCCCGATGATCAGCTTGCAGAGCTGGCTGGCGCCAGCGGTCATGACGAAGGCCTTTTCGCCCTCTTGCTTGACGATGTCGAACATGGCCAAGGCCGTCAACGGATTGACGATCATCGCGGCGCCGTCCTCGTCGCGCACCGTATCGATGAGCGGGATGCAGGACGCCGCCTCGGCGACGGCATAATCCGCCCAGGCGCCCCAGTTCGACACGCCGGTGGCGAAGGCGACGCGTTTCCCTGCGAGGCTCCTTGCATAGGGATCATCGCCCGTGGCGACGACAATGCCGACGCCCTCGAAACCCGCCGGACGGCCCTTGACCCGCGGCTGGCCGTACTGGCCCTTGATGAAGGCGATGTCGGACGGGTTGATCGAGGCGAGGCTGACCTTGATCAGCGCCTGTGTCGGCCCTGGCACCGGCACGGCTATGCGGCCGGGCAGGAGGTAAGGCTCCATCGCTTCGAGCGCAGCCGGCGAAGGCGTCCTGGTATAACCGTCGCCGACAAGCAGCAAGCCCCGCATTTGCGATGGAAGCGTCATGATCGTCAGACCTTCTCCTGCGTGTATTTCTTCAGTTCCGTGCGCGCCACCTGCCGCCGGTGCACCGCGTCCGGCCCGTCGGCCAGCCGCAGTGTCCTCAGATGCGTCCAGGAGCGGGCGAGCGGGGTATCCTGGCTGATGCCTTGCGCGCCGAACATCTGCACCGCCTCGTCCGTGACTTTCAGCGCGACGCGCGGCGCCACCACCTTGATCTGGCTGATCCAGGGCGCGGCGGCGCGCGCGTCGCCCTGGTCGATCATCCAGGCGGCCTTGAGGCAGAGCAGCCGCGCCATCTCGATCTCCATCCGGCATTCGGCGATGATGTCGAAATTCGCGCCGAGCTTGGCCAGCGACTGACCGAAGGCTTCGCGCCGCACCGAGCGCTGGCACAGCATCTCCAGCGCCATCTCGGCCTGGCCGATGGCGCGCATGCAGTGATGGATGCGGCCAGGCCCCAGCCGCCCCTGCGCGATCTCGAAACCCCTGCCCTCGCCGAGGATCAGGTTCGCCGCCGGCACCCGCACATTCTCGAATCTCAGATGCATATGGCCGTGCGGGGCGTCATCGTCGCCATAGACCTGCATGGGCCGCAGCCTGGTGATGCCCTTGCTGTCGGAAGGCACCAGGATCATCGAATGCCGGCGATGCTGCGGCTCTTCGTCCGATCCGGTCCTGACCATGACGATATAGATGGCGCAGCGCGGATCGCCCGCGCCGGAAGCCCACCATTTCTCGCCGTTCAGCACATAGTCGTCGCCCTGCCGCTCGCAGCGCATCGAAATGTTGGTCGCGTCCGAAGAGGCGACGTCAGGCTCGGTCATCAGATAGGCTGAACGAATCTTGCCCTCGAGCAGCGGCTCCAGCCAGTCCCGCTTGTGCCCTTGCGAGCCGTAACGCTCCAGCACTTCCATGTTGCCGGTGTCGGGCGCCGAGCAGTTGAAGGTCTCGGCGCCGAGATGCGCCTTGCCCATCTCCTCCGCCAGATAGGCGTATTCGACGGTGGAAAGGCCATAGCCGCGCTTGGAATCGGTCAGCCAGAAGTTCCACAGGCCGCGCTCGCGCGCCGTCTTCTTCAAGCCTTCGAGGATTTCCGTCTGCCTGGCCGTATAGGACCAGCGGTCGCCACCCTTGCCGATCTCGGCGAGAAATTCTTCGCCGAGCGGCGCGATCTCGTCGCGCACCATCGCCGCCACTCGCTGGTGGATTGGCCTCAGCCGCTCGGTCATGCCGAGATTCATGTCCGTCATCGCTTCCGGCCTTTCCGAAGATAAATCTTTACCCGTGGCAAGGATGACCGTACTTCGGCTAGCCTTGTCAACGCGAGTCCTTGGGCGAGTCCCCGGCCTGGCCGGATGCGGAGAAACACGATGAGCTATCTGGACAAGCTGTTCTCGGTCGCCGGCAAGACCGCGCTGGTGACGGGTGCTGCGACCGGCATCGGCCGCATGGTGGCGACCGGACTGGTACGCGCCGGCGCTCATGTGATGATCGTCTCGCGCAAGGGCGGGGATTGCGCCAAAGTCGCCAACGAATTGAACGCGCTCGGCGGCTCCGGCCATGCCGAGGGCTTTGCCGGCGACGTGTCCAGCGAAGCGGGCATCGCCGCTCTGGTCGCCGAGGTCAAGGCGCGCGCGGAGCGCCTGCACATCCTGGTCAACAATGCCGGCATTTCCTGGGGTGCGCCTCTGCAGGATTTCCCGTACCACGCCTGGGCCAAGGTGTTCGGCGTCAACGTCACCGCCGTCTTCCACCTGACGCGGGAGCTTTTGCCGCTGCTCGACGCTGCGGCGAGCGACGAGGATCCTGCCCGCGTCGTCAATCTCGGCTCGGTGATGGGCACCCAGCCGCTGGCCGACGACGCCTATTCCTACGCGGCATCGAAAGCGGCGGTGCATCATTTGACTCGCACGCTGGCGATCGAGTTCGCGGCCCGCCGCATCACCGTCAACGCCTTTGCGCCTGGTCCTTTCCAGAGCCGTATGACGGCGTTTGCCACCGCGACCGAGGAGCAGGCGAAACATGTTGGTAACCATGTTCCGCTCGGCCGCATCGGCGTGGCGGATGACATTGCAGGCGCAACGCTTTATTTGTGCAGCCGGGCCGGCAGCTATGTCACCGGCGCCATCCTGCCGATCGACGGCGGCCAGTCGGTGCAGCATGGAATGACTTTGTTCAAGGAATAAGGTGCCCGGTTCGAGGAATCGTAATCCGGGCGGGGGTGCGGAGGACATCAGCGTGGAACCGATCAGTCTCGATACGCTTGTGGCAAGCGTCGGCAAGGAGGTCGGCGTCTCGCCCTGGCGAACGGTGACGCAGCGCATGATCGACCAGTTCGCCGATGCGACCGACGACCACCAGTTCATTCATTGCGATCCGGAGCGCGCCGAACGCGAAACGCCCTTCGGCGGCACCATCGCTCATGGTTTCCTGTCGCTGTCGCTTCTGTCGGCAATGACCTTCGAGACGATGCCGCCGCTGGAAAACACCAAGATGGGCGTCAACCACGGCTTCGACACGCTGCGTTTCCTGGCGCCGGTGAAGACGGGCTCGCGCATCCGCACCCGCTTCGTGCTGGCGGACGTCAAGGTGCGGCCGTCCGGCTGGGTGCAGACGGCGCATGATGTGACCATCGAGATCGAAGGCTCGAAGAAGCCGGCGCTGACGGCGCGTTGGCTGACCTTGACGCTGATTGAGCGTCAGCCCGAGAACGCATGAGCGGCGAGGCCGGTGCCATAGACCAGGCGGCGCTTGCGCCCTATCTCGAGGCGCATATCCCGGGTTTTACCGGCCTGTCCGCGATTGAAAAATTCAAATCTGGACAATCCAATCCGACCTATCTTTTGACCGCCGCCAGCGGCCGCTATGTGCTGCGCGCCAAGCCGCCGGGACAATTGCTGAAATCCGCGCATCAGGTCGACCGCGAATTCCGGGTCATGCAGGCGCTTGCCGGCACGGCTGTGCCGGTCCCGCGCATGCTGCACCTGTCGGGTGAAACCTCCCCGATCGGCCGCATGTTCTATGTCATGGAATATCTCGACGGCCGCATCTTCTGGGATCCGTCGCTGCCGGACGCATCCGGTAATGACGAGCGCGCCGCGATCTACGACGCGATGAACGCGACGCTCGCCGCCCTGCACGATGTCGATGTCGGCGCCGCCGGCCTTGGCGATTTCGGCAAGCCCGGCAGCTATTTCGAGCGCCAGCTCGCGCGCTGGACTGGCCAGTACCGCGCCTCCGAAACCGAAGCCATAGCCGACATCGACAGGCTGATTACGTGGCTCGAAACCCATATACCGGCCGATGACGGCCGCGTTTCGCTTGTCCATGGCGACTACCGGCTGGACAACATGATGTTCGCGCTCGATGCGCCGAAAGTCATCGCGCTGCTCGACTGGGAGCTGTCGACGCTCGGCCACCCCTTCGCCGACCTCGCCTATCAATGCATGCAATGGCGCCTGCCGCATGCCTCCGGCTTTCGCGGCCTTGGCGGCGTCGACCGCGCCGCTGCCGGCCTGCCGTCCGAGGAGGACTATGTCGCAGCCTATTGCAAACGGCGCGGCATCGGGAAGATCGACAACTGGACCTTCTTCCTCGCCTTCTCCTTCTTCCGGCTGGCGGCGATCTGCCAGGGCGTCTATCGCCGCTCGCTGGATGGCAATGCCTCCAATCCGGAAAAGGCAAAGACCTATGGGCAAGCGGTTAAGCTGATCGCGATACTCGCGGCGGAGCTGAGCGGCGGGAAGAACTGAAGAAAGGAAAGCTGAGCGATGGGCCGTTTCGATGGGATGACGGTGCTGGTCACCGGCGCGACGGGCGGCCTCGGCAGCGGCGCGGCAAAGGCCTTCGCGGCGGAAGGCGCGCGGCTCGTGCTCTCTGATCTCGACGAGGCGGCGCTCGGCGATTTTGCGGCAACGCTCGACGCCGAGACCACTCACCTTGCCGGCAACATCGCCGATGAAAAGCTTTCGGAGTATCTGGTGCAACTGGCCGTCGAGAAATTCGGCCGGCTCGACATCGCCGTCAACAATGCCGGCATCGTACACAACTTCGTGCGCCTGCCGCAGGTCACCTCGGAGGAAGCGCGCCGCGTGGTCGAGGTCGACCTGCTCGGCGTCTTCTATGCCATGAAGCACCAGATTCCTCAGTTGGAACGGCAGTTCAGGGAAAGCGGCAAGGGCGGCGTCATCGTCAACATCGCCTCGGTCGCCGGTCTATCGGGCGCGCCGAAACTTTCGGTCTATGCCGCCGCCAAGCATGGCGTCGTCGGGCTGACGCGCTCTGCCGCCGTGGAATATGCCAGCAAAGGGATACGCATCAACGCCGTCTGCCCGGCCCACACCCGCACGGCGATGGTCGACGGCTTCGTGCGTTTCAGCGGAGCGCCCGAAGCCGAAGCGCTTGCCGAACTCACGCGCGGCGTGCCGATGAAGCGTGTCGGCGAGATCGACGAGATCACCACCGGCGTCCTGTTCCTTGCCGACCCTGCCAACTCCTTCATGACCGGTCACGCGCTGGCGCTCGACGGCGGCATTGGCGCCATTTGAGCATGCTGGGAACGGCTTGCATCCGCAATCGCGTTAACCGAAGAGTTTGAGCGGACGTTGCGGAACCGGAACGCTCTCTTGTCCGTTTCCGTACAGCGTATATAATTTCGTCAGGCAACCAATCACAAAGGCAGCGGGCATTGACGCTGAGCGTTCAGAAACGCCGCGAAAAACAGAAGGCGGAGCTTCGCTCCGAACTGGTCGCGGCGGCTCATAAGCTGGTGCAGGAAGAGGGCTACGAGGGCCTCACCATCCGCAAGCTCGCCAAGCGGGTCGGCTACGCGCCGATGTCGGTCTATTCCTATTTCGCCGACAAGCAGGACATCCTGTTCGCGCTGGCCGAAGACGCCTTCGAGACGCTCGCTCGTCGCATCGAGGAGCACCCCGCCGACGACCCGATCGAGGCGCTCAAGGCGGTGATGACCGAGTACGCGGCTTTCGGGCTCGGCAATCCCAACGAATACCGCACCGTCTTCATGACCGAGAAGACCAAGCTGCCCGAAGGACGCAGCTACGAGGACATGGAAGAGGGCAATCCGGCCATGAAGGTGCTCATCAAACGCGTCGAGGCCTGCGTTGCCGCCGGCAGGCTCAAGGGCGACCCGCGCGCCATCGCGACCATGCTGTGGACCGTGGGCCACGGCACGATTTCGCTCTTGATCACCTTTCCCTTTTATCCATTCGGCGACGCCCAGGCCTATGTGAAGCGCATGTGCGATTTCACGCTTGTGGGGTTGCAGGCGCAGGATATTCCGCCGCTGACCACAACGCCCGTCAACTGCTGATCTCTTTGATCGTCGCTCGCATCGCTTCGCCTGATTTGCGGCGGCGAATTCCTGTGTTCAAAAAAATTTGTCGTACACGTACAGATTCCTCCTTGAATTCCGACTCTATTAACCGTATTTGTACGCCGTATCGTACGTGTACGAAGAGATTGACTGGAGACGGAAAATGAAGAAGACCCTCCTTGCGCTCGCTACCGTGCTGGCTTTCTCGGGTGCTGCTTTCGCTGGCGCGAGCCAGCCGGCCAAGCATGCCCCCGCGGCTTGCGCTCAGACCAACGCCAGCGTGAAACTCGACTGCACGTCGACCGGTTCGGTCGAAAAGGCGGACGCCAACAAGACGACGAAGAGCCCGCGGCTCGGCATCGATGTCAGCCCGTGGTTCGTGCCCGGCCTCTAAGTGCCGGCCGGCTTTTAACATCTCAACATCTAAACGGGCGGCATCCGGCCGCCCGTTTCGTATCCACCTGTATGGCGCCAACTGAAACGGTCGGCGACAGCACCTATTTCTTGCGCGGCTTGCTCCCGGGTACCGTCTTGGCCTTGCCGGTTTTGGCGGGAGCGCCGGGAATGGTGGTGCTGGTGATCGACACCGGATCGCTGGCTGGGAATGTGTCCTCGAGGCCTTCCTCGAGTTCCTCGTCCTCGACCTGGCGATGCTTCTCACGCTCGAGCGAGCGGACGGCCGAAGTCTTCTTGGGCGTTTTCGGCGCGGGTTTGGATGGCATCGGCTTCTCCCTCGCTAAGCAGTTCCAGGAAAAGTGCGCAGCGGTTTTCCGTCCGGAACTGCGGCAGAGCAAACATTTAGAGCGGTGGGCGTCATAAAACACCCAGCCGCTCTTGCCGCAAGAACGGACTGGATCGGCGATGGTTCCTGCCACGCCGCATCCCTTCGGATAGCGTGGCGCAAAGATCAGTTCGCCGCGTCGCTCGCCGCTTCCGACAGCAGAGTAAAGACATAGTCCGCGAAGGAACGCCAGCACTCCACACGGAACGCGTCGGCCGCGGTGCGCAACAGCACGATCTCGGATTTGCCGAGAATGGTGCGCGAGGCAGCACCCACCGGGAAAGCCTCGAGCGACAGGTCCTGCGGACAGCCCGAATTGACCGTCATCGAGGCCGCTGGCCCGGTGACCGAGATTGCGACATTGCGGTGCGAGATGCCGACCGCCGAATGCAGCGCCGTCACCTTGGCGCAGTCGGCGAGCGGATCGTTGCCCGCCTCGTCGACAATCAGCCATTCGTCCGGCCCGAGCCACAGCGCCATGCGTCCGTCCTTGGTCGCCGAGGTCTTCGGCTTGACCGGCAGCGTCACGCCGAGCGCCTTGGAAAGTGCTGCGACCGAAGCCTGCGGCGCGCGCAGCGAGATGCGTTCGGCCGGCGGCAGCATCTCCACTTTTACGCCCGGCGCCAAGACCGTGCGGCCGGCGAGTGCCGGCCGGCGCTCGACGGAAGGCGCGGCAGCAGCGGCTTTTGTCTTGGCGGCGGCCTTAGCCATTGAGGCGTTCTCCCTTCTCGTCGACGAACACCATGCCGGTGACTTCCACCTCGATCGTGCCGTTCGGCATCGGCACGTAGAGCGTCTGCCCCATGCGGTCGCGACCGCCGGCGACCAGCGCCAGGGCGATCGAGCGGCCGCAATTCTCCGACCAATAGCTGGAGGTGACGTGGCCGATCATCTTCATCGGGATCGGCTGCTTCGGGTCGGCGACGATCTGCGCGCCCTCTTCCAGAACCACCTTCGGGTCTTTGGTCTTCAGGCCCACGAGTTGCTTGCGGCGCTTGGCTACAAGGTCCGGCCGGGTCAGGCCGCGAATGCCGACGAAATCGGTCTTCTTCTTGCCGACCGCCCAGTCGAGCCCGGCATCGTTCGGCGTCACCGTGCCGTCCGTGTCCTGGCCGACGATGATATAGCCCTTCTCGGCGCGCAGCACGTGCATCGCTTCCGTGCCGTAAGCAGTCGCGCCATGCTTCTGGCCTTCAGCCCACAGCGCTTCCCAGACCGCCTCGCCGTAATCGGCAGGCACGTTCACTTCAAAACCGCGCTCGCCGGTGAAGGACATGCGGAACAGCCTCGTGGGCACGCCGCAGATCTTGCCCTCGCGCACCGACATATGCGGCATCGCCTCGTCCGACATGTCGATGCCTTCAACCAGCGGCGCGATGATGTCACGCGACTTCGGCCCTTGGACGGCTATGACCGCCCACTGTTCGGTGATCGAGGTCAGCCAGACATTGAGATGCGGGAACTCAGTCTGGAGGTAATCCTCCATGTGGTTCATCACGCGCGGCGCGCCGCCGGTCGTCGTCGTCACATGAAAGCGGTCGGGCGCCAGCCTGCCGACGACGCCGTCATCATAGATGAAGCCGTCCTCGCGCAGCATGATGCCGTAGCGGCAGCGGCCGGTTTCCAGCTTCTCCCACGGGTTGGTGTAGAGCAGTTCCATGAACTTCGCCGCATCCGGCCCGACCACCTCGATCTTGCCGAGCGTCGAGGCGTCGAACAGGCCGCCCACTTTTCGCACCGTCACGCATTCGCGGTCGACGGCGGCGTGCATGTCCTCGCCGGCCTTGGGGAAATACCAGGCGCGCTTCCAGTGGCCGACATCCTCGAACACAGCACCTTGCGACGCGGCCCAGCCATGCGTTGCCGTGCGGCGGGTCGGGTCGAACAGCGCGCCGCGCGCGTGGCCGACGATCGAGCCGAACGTCACCGGCGTATAGGGCGCGCGGAAGGTGGTGAGGCCGACCTGCGGGATCGGCTTGCCGAGTTCCTCGGCGGCGATCGCCAGGCCATGCATGTTCGACGTCTTGCCCTGGTCGGTCGCCATGCCGTTGGTGGTGAAGCGCTTGACGTGCTCGATCGAGTGCATGCCTTCATGCACCGCCTGGCGGATGTCCTTGGCGGTTACGTCGTTCTGGAAATCGACGAAGGCCTTGACCGTTGTGCCCGATCCGGCGCCGGGCCCGGCGCCCAGCATGCCGCGCGACCAGCTCTCGCCGGCATCGACCTTCGGCTTGGCGCTCTTCCTGGCGCTGCCGCCGGCTTCCTTTGCCGCCTTGGCGCCGGCCGCATAGGCCTCGTCGACCGTCGCGTCCAGCCCATCCGTGCCGTTGCAGGCACCGACCGAGACGCAGTCCTGCGCATAGGTGCCGGGCACGAAGCGCTTGGTCTCGTCGTTGAAGGCGACCTTGCCGCGCGACTGCGAGAACAGATGCACCGACGGCGTCCAGCCGGCCGACATCAGGATCGCGTCGACCGGGATGGTCCGCTCGCCGCCGCCATTCTTCGGCTGCACCGTCATCGACGACACGCGCAGCTTGCCGCCGGCGCTGACAACGGCGCGGCCGAAATTGATCTCGATGCCGAGCGCCCTCGCCTCGTCGATCACCGCGCCGGCGGGATTGTCGCGCAGGTCGACGATGGCAGCGACATTGACGCCCGCCTTCTTGAGATCGATCGCGGCGGCATAGGCGGAATCGTTGGCCGTATAGACGCCGACATTCCTGCCGACCGCGACGCCATAGTGGTTGAGGTAGGTGCGCGCGGCCGCCGCCAGCATGACGCCCGGACGGTCGTTGTTGGCGAACACCATGTGGCGCTCGATGGCGCCGGTGGCGATGACGACGCGCTTGGCGCGGACCTGCCACAGGCGCTCGCGCGCCAGCTCGCGGCCCGGGCTCTTGAGATGGTCGCTGACCCGCTCGACCAGGCCGACGAAGTTCTGCGCGTAGTACCCAAAAGCAGTCGTGCGCGACAGCACGCGCACATTGTCCATCGCCTTGAGCTTCGCGATCGCGCCTTGAGCCCAGGCAAAGCCGTTCTGGCCGTCGATCCTGGCGCCGCTCTCGAAGCGCAGGCTGCCGCCGAATTCGGCCTGCTCGTCGGCGAGGATCACCCGCACGCCCGTTTCGGCGGCGGCAAGGGCAGCTGCAATGCCGGCGGCGCCGCCTCCCAGCACCAGCACCTCGCAATGCGCGTAGCGGGCGGCATAATGGTCCGGATCCGGCTTCTCCGGCGAAACGCCGAGGCCCGCCGCAGCGCGGATCTTCGGCTCGTAGAGATCCTTCCACGCCCACTTCGGCCACATGAAGGTCTTGTAGTAGAAACCGGCCGAGAACATCGGCGAGGCGATGTCGTTGACGGCGCCGACGTCGAAGGCAAGCGACGGCCAGCGGTTCTGCGAATTGGCCGTCAGCCCGTCATAGAGCTCCTGCACGGTGGCGCGCACATTGGGCGTCTTGCGCGCATCGTCGCGCACGATCTGCACCAGCGCGTTGGGCTCTTCCGCGCCGGCCGACAGGAAGCCGCGCGGCCTGTGGTACTTGAACGAGCGGCCGACCAGATGCACGCCGTTGGCGAGCAGCGCCGAGGCCAGCGTATCGCCCTCGATGCCGGAATAGGCCTGGCCGTCGAAGCTGAACGATGCGGTCTTCGCCTGGCTGAGGCGACCGGCGCCGGAGATACGGAATGCAGCGCTCATTTCGCGGCTCCAGGCAGTTTCGCCGGCTTCGGTTCGCCGGCCTTGTAGGTCATGACGAACTTGTCGGTGACGGTGTCGCGGACGGCGTTGAAGAAGCGCGCGCAGCCATGGATGTGCCGCCAGCGCTCATAGATGACGCCCTTCGGATTGGCGCGGATGAAGAAGAATTTCTCGAAATCGTCGTCGCTCTCGCCGGCAATGTTGGCTGAGCGCACGACATGCGCCTCGCCGGCATTGCGGAACTCGAGTTCCGGGCGCTCTTCCTCGCAATAGGGGCAGCGGATGAGAAGCATCTGGGTGATCCTAAAACTTGCCGTGACCGGCGCGCGCACCGGCCGAGTGAAAGCAAAGCGGCTGAGCCATCATCAGTGCGCCACCGCGGCCGCGGCGGCCTCGTCTATGAGGCGTCCCGTGCGGAAGCGCTCGAGCGTGAACGGCGCGTTGATCGGGTGCGGCTCGTCCTTGGCGATCGTATGCGCGAACACGTTGCCCGAGCCGGGCGTCGCCTTGAAGCCGCCGGTGCCCCAGCCGCAGTTGACGTAGAGGCCCTGGACCGGCGTCTTGGCCAGGATCGGCGAGCGGTCGGGCGTCACGTCGACGATGCCGCCCCAGGAGCGCAGCATCTTCATGCGGGTGAAGATCGGGAACATCTCGCAGATGGCGTCGAGCGTATGCTGCAATATGTGCAGGCCGCCAGTCTGCGAATAGGAGACATACTGGTCGGTGCCGGCGCCGATCACCAGCTCGCCCTTGTCCGACTGCGAGATATAGGCGTGCACGGTGTTCGACATCACCACGCAGGGCACGACCGGCTTGATCGGCTCCGACACCAGCGCCTGCAGCGGATAGCTTTCGAGCGGCATGCGCACGCCGGCCATGTTCATGATAACGGAGGAATGGCCGGCCGCGACCACGCCGACCTTCTTGGCGCCGATGAAGCCGCGCGTCGTCTCCACGCCGCTGACCGCGCCATTGGCCGCGCGCTTGATGCCGGTGACCTCGCAGTTCTGGATGATGTGCACGCCGCGCGCCGAGGCGCCGCGCGCATAGCCCCAGGCGACCGCGTCGTGGCGCGCCGTGCCGCCGCGCCGCTGCAGCGCGGCACCCATCACCGGATAGCGCGCGTCCTTGGAGATGTTGAGCGGCGGACAGAATTCCTTCGCCTGCTCCGGCGTCAGCCATTCATTGTCGATGCCGTTGAGCCGGTTGGCATGGATGTGGCGCTTGAAGACCTGCACGTCGTGGACGTTGTGCGCCAGCATCATCACGCCACGCGCCGAATACATCACGTTGTAGTTGAGCTCCTGGCTCAGCCCATCCCACAACTTCAGCGCATGGTCGTAGATGCCGGCGCTTTCGTCATAGAGGTAGTTGGAGCGGATGATGGTGGTGTTGCGGCCGGTGTTGCCGCCGCCGAGCCAGCCCTTTTCCAGCACCGCGACGTTGGTGATGCCGTGCTGGCTCGCCAGATAATAGGCCGTCGCCAGGCCATGCCCGCCGGCGCCGACGATGATGACGTCGTATTCCTTCTTCGGCTCGGGCGACGTCCACTGCTCTTCCCAGCCCTTGTGGCCGCGCATGGCCTCGCGGGCAATGGCGAATACCGAGTATTTCTTCACGTTTCAGGCCTCGCGCCAGTAGCTTTCGCGGATTTGCGGCCGGGCATCCCCGCCTCGGCGCGCGAGGTGTATCACTAGCGAAACCGCGCTGTCATCCTTGCGCTGTTTGCGACGGCACTTGCCGTTTTGCGCCCGTGCCGCGTAATGCCCGCGCGCCGATGGCAAGGCAGCTTTCGGGTGGCTGCATTCATACCGATTTGCGACCAAGCATCCAACCGCCGGCAAGCCAGGCACAAAGGAAGGATGCAAGGACATGTTCACCCTGACAAACAAGGTCGCCATCGTGACGGGCGCCAGCTCCGGTATCGGCCGCGCCACAGCCAGACTGTTCGCCGACCAGGGCGCGAGCCTCGTCGTCGCGGCGCGCCGCCAGGCCGAACTCGACGCGCTCGTCGGCGAGATCGAGGATGCCGGCGGCACAGCGGTTAAGCTTGCCGGCGATGTAAGGGACGAGGCCTACGCGAAGGCGCTCGTCGAACTCGCGGTCGAAAGGTTCGGCGGCCTCGACATCGCCTTCAACAATGCCGGCGCCGTCGGCGTGATGGGACCGGTGACCGACATGGCGCCGGCGATCTGGCAGGAGACGATCGACACCAACCTGACCAGCGCCTACCTCGCCGCGAAGCATCAGATTCCGGCTATGCTGGAGCGCGGCGGCGGTTCGCTGATCTTCACCTCGAGCTTCGTCGGCTACACCGCCGGCATGCCAGGCATGGCGGCCTACGCCGCCGCCAAGGCCGGACTGATCGGCCTGACGCAGGTGCTGGCCGCCGAATACGGTCCGAGGGGTCTGCGCGTCAACGCGCTGCTGCCCGGCGGCACCGACACGCCCGGTGCAACCACGACCACGCCCGAGGCGCGTGCTTTCGTCGAAGGCATTCACGCGCTCAAGCGCATGGCGCAACCAGAAGAGATTGCCCGCTCGGCGCTTTATCTCGCCTCGGATGCTTCGAGTTTCACCACCGGAACCGCGCTGTTTGCCGATGGCGGCGTGTCAATCAACCGGACGTGATCCGTTTGGCGGACGGCAGACATCCTCATCCGCTAAAATCTTGCGACTGCACCCTTGCATTCCGGTCTGTTTTGGCGATTTTCGTTCCCGTCGAAAAACGGACCGGAACGATGCTGCTGATCAGAACCTATGTCGCCCAGAGCGCCATCGAAGGCGTCGGCGTTTTCGCCGCCGAGCCGATCAGGAGAGGCGCCTCGATCTGGCGGCTCGATCCCGATTTCGACCGGCTGGTCCCGATGGAGAAATACGAGACCGCTCCCGCGCATCTCAAGGAACTGCTCGACCGTTACGCCTATCCGAGCCCGGACAAGCCGGGCTTCATGGTCTACGAGGTCGACAATGGCCGCTTCATGAACCATTCCGAGCGGCCGAACACGGATTTCTCGCAATATGGCGGCGCCACCGCCATTCGCGACATTGCCGCCGGCGAGGAAATCACCTGCGATTACGGCGAGTTTTTCGAGGATTTCGCCCGCCTGCATCTGGCGACCGCATAGTGCTCCGGCCGTCACGCCGGGACACGCGGGATTTTGATCGCGGTTTCCTGCAATCAGCGGTGGACAGTGCGGCATGATTCTGCTATCAGCCGCCCACAATTCGCGGTGCAACCCGCCGCGGAGGCATGGCGGCTATGGCTGTATGCCTATCGATATCAAACCCGAAGACAGGATTGCCCGTGCAGGTACTCGTCCGCGACAACAACGTTGATCAGGCGCTTCGCGCGCTGAAGAAGAAAATGCAGCGCGAAGGTATTTTCCGCGAAATGAAGATGCGCGGTCACTACGAGAAGCCGTCCGAGAAGCGTGCCCGCGAGAAGGCCGAGGCCGTGCGCCGCGCCCGCAAGCTGGCCCGCAAGCGCGCCCAGCGCGAAGGCCTGCTGCCGATGACCCCGCGCCCGGCTCCGGCTGGTGCTGCCGGCGCATCGCGCTCGCCGCGCTCATAACGCCTATTTTTCGTCCTTTTCGAAGGATACCGAGGGTGGCGCGATGCGGAATCGCCGCCACCTTTTTGTTTATGCATAGGAGCCGGTTCGGAGAGGGAACGGACTGACGGCGCTGCGGCAGTGAGGACAAAGATGAACGCAATTTCCGTGGAGCGCAAAACCGCTTTTCGCGGCTTCGCCCTGACGGCGGCCCTGCTTTCGGGTCTGACGCTTGCGGCATGCCAGACGACCCCGACGGGTGAGTTCAACTCGATCGACAAGGCGCAAGGGTCGAGCGAGAACATCTCCTCGCTTTCGGCGGTCATCCAGCGCAATCCGCAGGATCCCGAGGGCTATAACGTGCGTGGCTCGGCCTATGGCCGCGGCGGCCAGTACCAGGCTGCGCTCAAGGACTTCAACCAGGCGATCCAGCTCAACCCGAACTTCTACCAGGCCTATTCGAACCGCGCGCTGATCCAGCGCTTCCTCGGCAATCAGGAAGCCGCTTTAGCCGACTACAACCGCTCGATCCAGATCAACGCCAACTACGACGCCGCCTATATCGGCCGCGGCAATCTCTACCGCAAGGCAGGCCGCACCCAGGATGCCTTCAACGACTTCCAGAAGGCGATCCAGCTCGACACCACCGATGCCCGCGCCTACCACAATCGCGGCCTGATCTATCAGAGCCAGGGCCAGCACAAATTCGCCATCGAGGATTTCTCGACCGCCATCTCGCTGGCGCCCGACGCCGCCGAGCCGTACAACGGCCGCGGCCTCTCCTATCTGGCGACAGGCGACGAGGACAACGCCTTCTCCGACTTCAACATGGCCATCAAGCTCGACGGCAAGAACGCCGAGGCCTGGGCCAACCAGGCGCTGATCTACGAAAAGCGCGGCGACAAGGGAAGGGCAGCCAAGTCCTACCGCGAGGCCATCCACCTCGACCCGAACTATCAGCCGGCCAAGGACGGCCTGTCGCGCACCGGTGGCAACGCCAGCTGATCGGAAGCTGGCGCCGAAAATAAGGTGTCTTGCACGACTTACGGGTCCGCCTGCGAGCGCAGTGTTGCGCCGCGGAGACGCCGATAGCGATCCGTTAACCGCCCAGTCCAACGCGTTAATCTTTGCCATGTTCGCGCCAAGTTTTCGGCGGAACGCTCCGTGCACCTCGATCGTTTAAGCCGGGGCCAAGATTTTCGCGAAAGGACCTTTCCAATGATCAAAACACTTGCCTGTGCCGCTGCCGCGCTTGCCGCCACGGTCCTCGCTTCTCCGGTCAGCGCCGGCACGCTCCGGCTCGGTACGCTCGATTGCACGATCGACGGCGGCGTCGGCTACGTCATCACGTCGAACAAGGGCGTCTCCTGCACCTTCCGCCCCTCCCATCATGGCCCGGCCGAGATTTATACCGGGATGATCTCCAAACTCGGCGTCGACGTCGGCAAGACGCATCAGGGCCAGCTCGTCTGGGCGGTGCTTGCCGCCACGCGTCATCACGACGCGGGCGACCTCGCCGGCAGCTATTACGGCGTCAACGCCGAGGCGAGCGTCGTGACCGGCGGCGGCGCCAACCTCCTGGTCGGCGGCCTTGACGGCGCCTTCATGCTGGAGCCGCTCAGCGTCCAGGCACAGACCGGCCTCAACCTGGCCGTCGCGGTGGCCTCGCTGGATCTCGTCCACTCCTACAAGTGAGCCCTCGGCTTTTCAAATTCATTGCGCCGCACTCGGCCCGGAACATCTGTTCCGGCCGAGTGCTTTGGAAAGCCGGATCCCTTCGGCGCAAATGGTGGCTTGCCTCGAAATCCGCGAAAAAGCCTCTTGAGCTCAACTGCGCTTGAGGTTCTACAAGCCCTGCCGAACTGGATCTTGCCCCTCGTTCGCAACGCGGATGAGGTGCGCAAAACAAGCAGGAGATCGGCGTGACGGCAGCGAGCGGCAACAAGGTGGCCAGCAAGAGGGTGGCCAGCAAGAGGGTGGATTGGCGGGCGCTGTGGGCGAGCGGCGATCTGGCGCGGTTCTGCTTCATCAATCTCGGCATCCTGCTTTACGCCACCAACGAGACGATGGTGGCGACGGTGATGCCGGCGATGGTCGGCGAACTCGACGGCGTGCAGCTCGTCGGCTGGTCGCTGGCGATCTACGAGCTTGGCGCCATCACCGCCGGCGCCGCGGCCGGACGGCTCGTCAGCTATGTCAGCCTGCGCAGCAACATGGCGGTCGCCGCCACGCTCTTCGCGGCCGGCGCGCTGGTGAGCGCCGTCGCGCCCTCGATGACCCAGTTCCTCGCCGGGCGGCTGATCGAAGGCTTCGGCGGCGGCGCGCTGGTGTCGCTTGCCTTCGTCTCCGTCGAGCGGCTCTTTCCGCGCAGCATCTGGCCCCAGCTTTTCGGCGTGATGTCGGCGATCTGGGGCATCGCCGCCTTCAGCGGCCCGATGATCGGGGCGATCATGGTCGAGCTTCTGTCCTGGCGCTGGGCGGTCGGCATCTTCACGCTGGGCGGCATCGCGGTTGCGCTTGCCAGTCTCACCGTTCTCAACACCGCCGGCGCGTCGCGTCCACAGGTTTCGGCCGATGCCGCGTCGCCCTTCCCCTATGGCGCGCTCGCCTGCCTTGCCGTCAGCGTGGTGCTGATCGCGACCGCCGGCGTCGACATAGCCCTGCTGCGCTCGTCACTGCTGCTTTGCCTTGGCCTGATCGGCCTGGCGCTGTTCGTCCGGGTCGATGGGCTGAGACCTCGGTCGCGCCTGTTCCCGTCAGATCTGTTTTCATGGCGCGCGCCGCTCGGCACCGGCATGACCATGGTCGCCGCCTTTTCGGTGGCGACCTGTTCCTTCGGCATATACGGGCCGCTGCTTCTGACCACGCTGCACGACATACCTCTGCTCACCAGCGGCTACATCATCGCCGCCGAGTCGATCTCATGGTCGATCCTGTCGATCCTCGTCGCCAATGCCCCGCGGGAACGCGAACGCTCGATCATCCTCGTCGGCGCGCTGATGATTGCATGCGGAATTGCCGGCTTCGCCTATACGATCCCTGCCGGCTCGATCCCGCTGATCCTGCTCTGCGCCCTTTTGCAGGGCGGCGGCTTCGGTATCGCGTGGCCGTTCCTGACCCGCATCATCGTGGCGTCGGCGGCGCCGGACGAGCAAACCATCGCCTCGGCCGCGGTGCCGACCATGCAGCGCATCGGCTATGCCGTCGGCGCCGCGCTTGCCGGCATCATCGCCAATGCCAGCGGCTTCTCCGAAGGGCTGAACCGGGAAGCGGCCGCTTCCGTCGCCGGTTGGCTGTACCTGGCCTTCGTGCCGCTCGGCGTGTTCGGGTGCCTGGCGGCGCTGAGGATCTTCTCCACAGCGAACCGGCCGCGACTTGCGGCGGGTTGACTGGGCGACGGCAACGACCGAAACGCGGGCTTGCCGCTCAGACCACGACAGTTTGCTGCAGCCGTTCGACAATCAGCGCGGCGAGCCGCGCCGCCACCTCGTCCTTGCCCATTTCCGGCCATTCCTCGACACCGGTCCTGGAGACGATGCGCACCTTGTTGCGGTCGCCGCCCATCACGCCGGTCGGCCCGATGCCGCTTTCATGCGAAACGTCGTTGGCGACGATGAAGTCCGCGCCCTTTTTCTTGAGCTTGGCCTCGGCATTGGCGATCAGATCCTGCGTCTCGGCGGCGAAGCCGACGACGAGGCCCGGCCGCTGCGCGTGATGGCCGATGCCGGCCAGGATGTCGGGGTTCTCGACCATCTGCAGCGAAGGCGGCCCCTCGCCAGCCACCTTCTTGATCTTCTCGCCGGCGGCGTTGGCGGTGCGCCAGTCGGCGACCGCCGCGACGAACACGGCGGCATCCGCCGGCAGCAGGCGCTCGACCGCGTCCTTCATCTGGGCAGCTGTTTCGACATGGGTGGTCGCGACGCCGGCCGGATCGGCGATGGTGACCGGACCGGAAACCAGCCGCACATCGGCGCCGAGCTTCGCCAGCGCGGCCGCTATCGCATGGCCCTGCTTGCCCGAGGAGCGGTTGGCGATATAGCGCACCGGGTCGATCGGCTCATGCGTCGGCCCGGAGGTGACGATGATCCTGCGGCCGGCAAGCGGCTTCGGCTTCTCGTCGAGCATGGCTTCGATCGCGGCGACGATCTCCTGCGGTTCGGCCATGCGGCCCTCACCCGCTTCGTTGCTTTCCGCCATCTCGCCCTTGGCGGGACCGACAAAGGCGATGCCGTCCTTCAGCAAGGTCGCCCGGTTGCGGCGCGTGGCAGCATGCGCCCACATTTTCGGGTTCATCGCCGGCGCCATAAGCACCTTCTTGTCGGTGGCAAGAAGCACCGTCGAGGCAAGGTCGTTGGCATGGCCATTGGCGAGCTTCGCCATCAAATCGGCGGTGGCCGGCGCCACCACCAGCAAATCGGCTTCGCGCGACAGCCTTATATGGCCGACATCGTGCTCGTCCTTGCGGTCGAACAGCTCGGTGAAGACATGATCGGCCGAAAGCGCGCCGACCGAAAGCGTGGTGACGAATTCCTGCGCGGCCGACGTCATCACCACCCGCACCGACGCGCCACGCTCGCGCAGCCGCCGGATGAGGTCGAGCGCCTTGTAGGCGGCGATGCCGCCGCCGATGATGAGCAGGATGCGCTTGCCGGAAAGAGTCATGCTCCCTCCCACGGATTGACTATGTTAATGCCACAATCAACAAAGTCGGCCACATTCCTTGTCGCCACAGCAAAACTCCGGCAGAGAGCAACCGAGGCGATCTGCGCGTCAAATTCACGAATAGGATGCCCCAGAACCCGTCTCTTCGAAACAATCTCTGCGTACGCCTCAGCCTCACGATCTCCGAACGCAAGCACAGGGGTCTTGAGCTTCATCGTGAAAAACGCCCCGATCACGCTACCCAGAGCAGCCTTACGCTTCCCATCCGGCATATTTGCCAGGCCTACGAGCAGTTCCGCTTTGGTCATCGCCGTGACGTAAGAGCGCTTCCCAAACGAACTTTCCATCCAAGCGGCTACTCCCGCGTCTGGCTGCGGCTTGAAAGCTTCCGAAATAACGTTCGTATCCAGCACGAACATGGTCAATCGAATTTTGGCGGCTCGCGCGCGGGGCCACGCTCCGGCAGCTCAATATCGAAGCCGCCATGAGGCTCAACTAGCCGACGAATCGCTGCGTAAAGTGACTCGCCGTGCACATAACCCGACCCGTCCGACAAAACGCTCTTGGCAAGAACACTACGCGCTTCCTCCTCCATCGAGACTCCTCTTACTGCAGCTCGCTCACGAAGTTTTTGCTTCACGCTGTCATCGAGATTGCGGATCGTAAGTGTGCCCATATCTCTGCTCCTTACCCTGCAAGGTAGAACATAAAAGAGCTGCTTTCAATGACAGCAATGCTTGCATTGCTGTCATTTGATACGATCACAGCAATTTCCAGGCGATGTAGATCAGCGTCAGCGCGATCACCCATAGCGCCACGCGGCCGGAGCGGGTGTGGCGCGCTTCGGCCTTGCCGATGGCGCGGGCCGTCGCTTCGTCGAAGCGCAGGCCGTTCTCGGCCATCAGGTCGATCTCGCGCGACAGCCGGTCGGTACGGGCGGCAAGGTCCGGCGCCTGCCGTGCCAGCGTCAATAGCGCCTTGGCGCCGTCGCGCGCGTCGGTGAGCATGCCGCGCGGGCCGAGATTGCCCGCGATCCAGTCGCTGACCACAGGCTCGGAAGTCTTCCACATGTTGAAGGCCGGATCGAGCGTGCGGGCGACGCCTTCGACCACCACCATGGTCTTTTGCAAAAGCACCAACTCGGTCCGCGTCGCCATATCGAACAACTCGGTGACTTCGAACAGCAGCGTCAGCAACTTCGCCATCGAAATGGTCTCGGCCGACTGGCCGTGGATCGGCTCACCGATGGCGCGGATCGCCTGCGCGAAGGCCGAGACATTGTGCTGACGCGGCACGTAGCCCGCCTCGAAATGCACCTCGGCGACGCGCTGATAGTCGCGCACGATGAAGCCGTAGAGGATTTCGGCGAGGAAGCGCCGCTCCTTCTTGCCGAGCCGGCCTGCAATGCCGAGATCGACGGCGACGATGGTGCCGTTGGCTTCGACGAACAGGTTGCCCGGATGCATGTCGGCATGGAAGAAGCCGTCGCGCAGCGTGTGCCTGAGGAACGACTGGACCAGATTGGCGGCGATCGCCTTGAGGTTATGACCGGCATTGGCAAGGCCGGCGATGTCGTTCATCTTGGTGCCGTCGATCCACTCCATGGTGAGCACGTCGCGGCCGGTGCGCTCCCAGTCAACCGCGGGCACGCGAAAGCCCGGATCGTCCTTGGTGTTCTCGCCGAGTTCCGAAAGCGCGGCCGCCTCGAGCCTCAAGTCCATCTCGACCTTGGTGGTCTGCGCCAGCGTCTGGGTCACCTCGACCGGACGCAGCCGGCGCGAGGAGGGGATGTATCTCTCCTGCAGGTGGGCCGCGAGGAAATAGCTTTCGAGATCCTGGAAGAAGCGGCGCCGCACCCCGGGGCGGATGACTTTCACGGCGACGCGCGACGTCGCTCCGTCACGAGCCACGTCGGCGCCATGCACCTGCGCGATCGAGGCGGCGGCAACGGGATCCCCGAAGCTCGAGTAGAGATCGTCTATTCTGCGCCCGAGCGAGGCTTCGATCGCATGGACCGCTTCCGCTTTCGGGAAGGTGTGCATCTTGTCCTGCAACAGCGCGAGGTCGAGCGCCATGTCGTTGCCGACGACATCGGGCCGCGTCGCCAGGAACTGGCCGAGCTTGACGTAGGAAGGTCCAAGCCGCACCACCGCCCGCGCCAGCCGGTCGCCGCGCTGATAGCTCAGCGCCCGGCGGCGGGTAAAAAGCCGCGCCACGCGCCAGCCGAATTTCGGCATGCCGGACAGTTCTTCGCCAGGCAACGCCGCGACGACGCCCTCGCGGACCAGCACCCAGCCGGCCCTGGCGAGCCGAAAGGCGGCGGCGACGCTGCTCATAGCCCTGCCTGTGTCAAAGGGGCCTGCTGCAAGGGGCCGCGCCTCAAAGCTTCCAGCCGGAATGAAGGGCGGCGATGCCGCCCGAATAGTTGCGGAACGTGACGCGGTCGAAGCCGGCGCGGCTAATCATCGACGCGAAATTCTGCTGGTTGGGGAATTTGCGGATGGATTCGACAAGGTAGGAATAGGGCTCGCCATCGCCGGTGACCGCCTTGCCGATCCTGGGGATCGCATTGAACGACCAGGCCTCATAGGCCTTGTCGAGCAGCGGCATGTCGACCTCGGAGAATTCGAGGCACAGCAATCGCCCACCCCGCTTCAGCACGCGATAGGCTTCACCAAGGGCGACTTCGATGCGCGGCACGTTGCGAATGCCGAACGCGATCGTATAGGCGTCGAAGGACTCATCATTGAAAGGCAATTCCTCGGCATTGGCCTCGACAAAGTCGGTGTTTGCCGCAAGGCCCTGCTTCTCGGCGCGGTCGCGGCCGACGGCCAGCATCGAGCCATTGATGTCGAGCACCGTGGCATGGGCCTGTCGCTGACTGGCCTCGACGATGCGGAAGGCGATATCGCCGGTGCCCCCGGCAACGTCGAGCACCCTCCAACCCACCTTTTTGGGAGGGTTCAGCCAGGCGACCATCGCGTCCTTCCACAACCGGTGCAACCCAGCCGACATCAGATCGTTCATCAGATCGTATCGATTGGCCACCTTGTGGAAGACGTCGTTGACGAGGGGCTGCTTCTCGCCTTCGCCGACCCTCCTGAAACCATAGGAGGTTTCCATGCCGCCCGCGGCCGTGGTTCTCTCAACTGACATTATTTTGATCCGTCATAAAACCGGCGGGACCATAGCCGATCGATGGTGCCGACGCTATTGTCCAAGGCGCGGTTTTCGGCCGCGCCTTCAAAACCCGGCAGGGAAAGGTCACGCATGATTTTCCAGCCAGAATCTGCGCGAGAGCAGCATATCGGACGAGATGACCGCATGATTTTGAAGGCCGAACTGCATTGCCACATCGAAGGGGCGGCGGCGCCCGAGCTCGTCGTCAGCCAGGCCCGCAAATATGGCAAGGACCCTTCCCCCTATATCCAGGAAGGCTCCTTCGTCTGGCACGATTTCACCTCGTTTCTGGCCGCCTACGATTTCGCTTCCGACCTGTTTCGCACCGAAGAGGACTATGCGCGCCTCGCCGACTATTACCTGACCAGCCTTGCCCGCGACGGCGCCATCTATTCCGAGGTTTTCACCTCGCCGGACCATGCCAAAAAGGCCGGGCTGTCGCCGAAAGCCTATACGGACGCGCTGGGCGAAGGCATGACGCGCGCCAAGGCCAAGACCGGCATCGAGGGCCGCATGATCGTCACCGGCGTGCGCCATGTCGGGGTCGAGGCGATCGAGCAGGCGGCGCGCTTCGCGGCGCGCTGCGGCCATCCGCTGGTGACCGGCTTCGGCGTCGCCGGCGACGAGCGCATCGGCGATGTCGAGGACTATGTGCGCGCCTTCGAGATCGCGCGCGAGGCGGGCCTCGGCATCACCATCCATGCCGGCGAGCTGATGGGCTGGGAAAGTGTCAAGGCGGCCCTCGACCACATCCGCCCGTCACGCATCGGCCATGGCGTTCGCGCCATCGAAAACCCGGATCTCGTCCGCCGCATCGCCGCCGAGGGCGTGGTGCTGGAATGCTGCCCGGGCTCCAACATCGCGCTGAAGGTGTTCGGCAGCTTCGCCGACCATCCCTTTCCGGCGCTGCGCGCCGCCGGCTGCAAGGTGACGCTCAACTCCGACGACCCGCCCTATTTCTGGACCTCGCTGAAGCGCGAATACGATATCGCGGCCGAGCATTTCGCCATGAACGACAAGGCGCTCGCAGAGATCACCAGGACGGCCATCGAGGCGGCCTTCGTGGACAAGAAGACCAAGGTGATGCTGTTAGGCCGGTTGGACGTGAAGGTGCGGTGAGTGAGTAGGGAGTAGTCGGTAGTCAGTAGTTATGGATTTGGCCGAGCGCGCATAGATCGGTTGAAGGCCAGAGCTTTCCCCGAGGCGAGGACTCGCAAATCGGCTCACTATTCACTACTCACTACTGACTACTACCCGAACCAGTCGGAGCACATCATGCAGGGCGTCACCGTCGTCGACCACCCCCTCGTCCAGCACAAGCTGACCATCATGCGCAAGAAGGAGACCTCCACGGCAGGTTTCCGGCGGCTGCTGCGCGAGATTTCACTTCTGCTCGGCTATGAGGTGACCCGCAATCTCGAACTGACCACGACCATGATCGAGACGCCAATCGAGGAGATGGAGGCGCCGACGCTGGAAGGCAAGAAGCTGGTCTTCGCCTCGGTGCTGCGCGCCGGCAACGGCCTGCTCGAAGGCCTGCTCGACCTGGTGCCGGCGGCACGCGTCGCCCATATCGGCCTCTACCGCGACCATGAGACGCTGGAAGCGGTCGAGTATTTCTTCAAGGCGCCGAGCGATCTCGCCGACCGCCTGGTGATCGTCGTCGATCCGATGCTGGCGACCGCCAATTCCGCGATCGCCGCGATCGACAAGCTCAAGGGCCGCGGCGCCACCAACATCCGCTTCCTCTGCCTGCTTGCCGCCCCCGAAGGCATCGAGCGCTTCACCAAGGCGCATCCGGACGTGCCGATCTTCACCGCCTCGATAGACCGGCAGTTGAATGACAAGGGCTACATCATGCCCGGCCTCGGCGACGCCGGCGACCGCATGTACGGCACAAAATGAGCGCATCCGTTTACCACGCGTTTACACAACCGCGCGGTTCCGGCGCACGTTAAGGCGGAAAACACCACGTCGGCGCAAGGATGCGACCTCGATTTAAGGGGCATCCATGCTGCGCAAGCTTCTTATCCTTGGCATCTTTGCCGGAACCTCGGCTTCGATTCCGATCGTCTATCAGGCGAATCCGCATCTGGTGGACGGCTTGTTGAAATCGACCGTCGCCTCGCAGCCGGCTGCGCCGAAGGCAGAGCCGCAGGTCAATCTCGCTTCGGTCCCAGACAAGCCGGCGACGCCAATGCCGCTCGGCCGCCAGGTGCTGGTCAATGCCGACGGGCGCGGTCACTTCACGTCGCAGTTCAAGCTCAACGGCCGCCAGATCGACGGCATGATCGACACCGGCGCGACGCTGGTCGCCATCAACACCTCGACCGCCCGCAGGATCGGCATCTCGCTCAACCCGTCCGACTTCAATCGCCAGGTGAACACCGCCAACGGGGCGATCAAGGCCGCCGTGGTGACGGTCGATCGCCTGCAGATCGGCAAGATATCGGTCGACAACGTCCAGGCGATGGTGCTCGACGACAGGGCGCTGCAGACCAACCTGATCGGCATGAGCTTCCTGCAGCGCCTGCAGAAATACCAGGTCCAGGATGGCTCGCTGCTGCTCGTTCAGTAAGGCCGATCAGCGAGGCAATATCCGCCTGAGCACGGTCTTGTCGGCTGGCGGCTTGGAACCCCCGATCGTATAGGCGGCACGCACGGCGGCCGCTGCTGCCCCGGCCTGGGCGTCGGTGCGGGCATGCACCAGCGCCAGGGCCTCGCCCGGGCGCGCCTCGGCGCCGACCGGCAACAGCCTGGTCAGACCGACGGCATGATCGATCTTGTCGTCGGGACGGGAACGCCCGCCACCGAGCGTGACGACGGCAAGCCCGATATCGCGCGTGGCGATGCCGGTCACGAACCCGTCCTGTTCCGTTTTCACGGCCAATTCGACCGGCGCTGTCGGCAGATACTTTTCCGGTTTCTCGATGAAATCGCCGGGGCCGCCAAGCACCGCCACCATTCGCGCGAAGACGGCTGCCGCACGGCCTCCGGCAAGCGCCTCGGTGGCGCGCCTGATACCGTCCTGATGAGACGAGACGAGCCCCGCCGACTGCAGCATCTCGGCCGCCAGCGCCAGCGTAACATCCTCCAGCCGGCGGTCGCGATATCGGCCGGTGAGGAAATCGACGGCATTTCGCACCTCGACCGCGTTGCCGGCCGCCGAAGCCAGCGGCTCGTTCATGCCCGTCACCAGCGCGGATGCATTCAGGCCGGCGCCATTGGCGACCTCGACCAGGCTGTTCGCCAGCGCGACCGCATCGCGCGACTTTTCCATGAAGGCGCCGTTGCCGACCTTGACGTCGAGCACCAGCGAGCCCAAGCCCGCGGCAAGCTTCTTCGACAGGATCGAGGCGGTGATCAGCGGGACCGATTCGACGGTTCCCGTCACGTCGCGGATCGTGTAGAGCCTGCGGTCGGCGGGTGCCAAATCGGCGGTCTGGCCGATGATGGCGCAACCAGTCTCGAGCACCGTCTTGCGGAAAAGCGCCACGTCCGGCTGGCTGGCATAGCCAGGGATGGCATCCATCTTGTCCAGCGTGCCGCCGGTGTGGCCGAGGCCGCGCCCCGAGATCATCGGCACATAGGCGCCGCAGGCGGCGACGATCGGCGCCAGCATCAGCGAGACATTGTCGCCGACGCCGCCGGTCGAATGCTTGTCGGTGACCGGCCCCGGCAGGTCGGACCAGTCGAGCACGTCGCCGGAATCGCGCATGGCGAGCGTCAGCGCCACCGCCTCCTCGCGGCTCATGCCGTTGAGGAACACGGCCATGGCGAAAGCGCCGACCTGGCCCTCGGAGATGGTGCCGGCTGTCAGCCCTGCGACGAAGGCCGCGATCTCGTCGGCCGAGAGTCTGTGGCCGTCGCGCTTGCGGCGGATGATCTCCTGCGGCAGCATCAGTCGGGCAAGCCGTCCTGGAAGACGCGCCGCAGGATCGTCGCCAGCCGCGCGCCACCGACCGGCGCCATGTCCTTGGTTTCCTGGTGCGAGAGCTCTGCTCCCGTCATGCCGGCCGCCAGGTTGGTGATCACCGAGCAGGCGGCCACTTTCAGACCCAGGAACCGGGCGAGGATGACCTCCGGCACGGTCGACATGCCGACCGCCGTCGCGCCCATGACGCGCGCCATGCGGATCTCGGCCGGCGTCTCGAAGCAGGGTCCGGAAAACCACATATAGACGCCCTGGTGCAATGCCGTGCCGGTCGCCTTCGCCGCCTTCTCGATCGCGCCACGCAAGCCGGCATCGTAGGCCTCGGTGAGACCGACGAAGCGGCGGTCGCTCGGCTCGCCGATCAACGGGTTGGAGCCGGAGAAATTGATGTGGTCGGTGATCAGCATCACCGAGCCCGGCCCTATTTCAGGATCGACGGAGCCGGCGGCATTGGTGAGGATCAAATGCGAGATGCCGATGCCAGCAAGCACCTCCAGCGCCGGCCGCATCGCCGCGGCATTGCCATGCTCGTAATAATGCGCGCGCCCCGACAGCATCAGCACCGGCGTGCCGGCGAAATACCCGGCAACCACCTCGCCGGCATGGCCGGAAACACCGCTGCGCGGGAAGCCCGGCAGTTCGGCATAGGAGATGCGCCTGGCATGCTTGACCTGGCCGACCAGACCGCCAAGGCCCGAGCCCAGCACAAGCGCGGCCGCGGGCGCCAGCCCGTCCAGCTTCTCGACCAGATGGTCCAGCGCTTCCTTCATTTCAACCCGCTCTTCATTTCAAGATGTCGCCCCTGAAGCCGTAAGGCAGCATGTCGCCCATGGTCACGGTCTCGGCCACGCCGGCGTTGTCGCACAGATAGAGCTTCGTGTCCGGCCGGCAGAATTCCGCCAGCCGTTGCCGGCAGCCGCCGCAGGGCGAGCATTTGGCCATGCGTTCGGCAATCACCGCGATCTCGACGATCCTGCCGCCGCCGCCCATGATGTAGTGGCCGAGCGCCGTCGTCTCGGCGCACCAGCCTTCCGGATAGGACGCCACCTCGATGTTGGCGCCGGTGAAGACGCGCCCGTCCTCGGTGCGCAACGCCGCACCCACCGGGAATTTCGAATAGGGCGCGTAGGCCTTGGCCATCGCCGTCTTCGCCGCCTCGAACAGATCATGCGACATCCGGTTCTTCTCTCCCATGATCTTGTTCAAATGCCGGTCGCCGCCGGACGAAAATCCAACCTCAGCGTTCCTTGACATAAGGCACGCCGCCGGCGCGCGGCGGGATCGCCTTGCCGATGAAGCCGGCGAGCAGGATGACGGTCAGCACATAGGGCAGCGCCTGCATGAACTGTGCCGGAACCTTGCCGACAATAGGCAGCGGCGAGCCCTGCAGGCGGATCGATGCCGCGTCGAGAAAGCCGAACAGAAGGCAGGCGAACATGGCGTTGACCGGCTTCCATTTGGCGAAGATCAGCGCGGCAAGCGCGATATAGCCCTTGCCCGCGGTCATGTCTTTCACGAAACCGCCATTCTGCACCATGGAAAGATAGGCGCCCGCGACGCCGGTAAGCACGCCGGTGCAGATCAGCGCCCTATAGCGCAGCCACGCGACCGAGATGCCGGCGGTGTCGACGGCGGCCGGATTTTCGCCGACGGCGCGCATCCTCAGCCCGAAGCGGGTGCGAAACAGCACCCACCAGGTGAACGGCACCATGGCGAAGGCGAAGTAGACCAGGATCGAGTGGCCGGAGATCAGCTCGGCATAGATCGGGCCGATGATCGGCACGTCCTTGATCGCGTCGGCGCCGGGCCAGGTGATCGCTGCGAAGCGTTCGCCCGGCTGCAGCGCCGGCGTGCGCCCGCCCTGCTGGAACCAGGCCTGGCCGAGGATGATGGTCGATCCGGCGGCGATGAAGTTGATGGCCACGCCGGACACGATCTGGTTGCCGCGATGCGTGATCGAGGCGAAGCCGTGCACCAGGGCGAATGCAACCGAGATCAGCACCGCCATGCCGAGGCCGATCAGCGCCGAATGGAAGACGGCGGCGGCCGAAGCGCCGGCAAAGGCGCCGACCAGCATCTTGCCTTCGAGCCCGATGTCGAAGATGCCGGCTCGTTCCGAATAGAGGCCCGCCAGGCAGGCGAGCAGCAGCGGCACCGAAAGGCGGATGGTCGAATCCAGCACCTGGACGATGGCGTTGAAAATGTCCATCTCAGGCCCCCTTCCCGTTCACTGCCTGCATGCCGACCGATTTCGGACTGACCGAGGCGAACAGCGCCTGGATGTAGGGCCTGAACATGTGTTCCAGCGCGCCGGCGAAGAGAATGACCAAACCCTGGATGATGACGATCATGTCGCGGCTGATCGCCGGCATCTCGAAGGCGAGCTCGGCGCCGCCCTGGTAGAGCATGCCGAACAGGATCGCCGCCAGCACGATGCCGACCGGATGCAGCCTGCCCATCAGCGCGACCGCGATGCCGACATAGCCGGCGCCGGACACGAAATCGATCGCGACATTGTGCTGGTCGCCCATGACAGGGTTGAGCGCCATCATGCCGGCCAGCGCGCCCGAGATCATCATCGCGGTGATGATGATGCGGGTTTCCGAAATGCCGGCGTAGCGCGCCGCCTTCGGGCTGTGGCCATAGGTGCGCATCTCGTAGCCGAGCCTCGTGCGCCAGATCAAAAGCCAGACAAGGAAAGCCATGACCAGTGCCAGCAGGAAGCAGATGTTGAGCGGCGCCGAACGGATCTTGGCACCGAACAATTCGATGATCCAGTTGAGCTTCGGCAGTTCGGCGCCGGCGAGGAAATTGCGCGTCTGCGGCGCCTGCGAGCCGGCCGGCTTCAGCGCGCCGACCAGCAGGTAGACCATCACCGAGGCGGCGATGAAATTGAACATGATGGTGGTGATGACGATGTGCGAGCCGCGCTTGGCCTGCAGATAGGCCGGGATCAGCCCCCACAGCGCGCCGAAGGCAGCAGCGGCGACGATCGCGATTGGAAAGATCACCCACCAGGGCAGCACGCTGTCGAGGCTCAGGCAAACAAGCGCGATGCCGAGGCCGCCTATATAGGCCTGCCCCTCGGTGCCGATGTTGAACAGGCTGCAATGCGCCGCTACCGCCACGGAAAGTCCGGTGAAGATGAAGGTCGTGGCGTAAAACAAAGTGAAGGCGATGCCCGTGCCCTTGCCGAAGGCGCCCTCGACCAGGATGACGGCGGCGCGGAACGGGTTTTCGCCGACCAGCATGACGACGAAGCCGGCGACGATGAAGGCGACCGACAGGTTGATCAACGGAATCAATCCATAATCGGCCCAGGCCGGCAATTTGGCGTAAGGCGTGCTCATTCGGCGGCCTCCTGGTGCTCGACGCCGGCCATCAATAGGCCAAGCTCGCCTTCGGTCGCGTCCGGGCCGCGCTCGCCGACGACACGGCCGGCAAACATCACCAGGATGCGGTCGGAGAGCGAGCGGATCTCGTCGAGCTCGACCGAGACCACCAGCACCGCCTTGCCCTGGTCGCGCATGGCGATCAGCCGCTTGTGGATGAATTCGATGGCGCCGACATCGACGCCGCGCGTCGGCTGGCCGACGATCAGCACGCCGGGATCCTGCTCCATCTCCCTGGCCAGCACGATCTTCTGCTGGTTGCCGCCGGAGAAGTTCGCCGTCTTCAGCCGCGGATTGCTTGGACGGATGTCGTATTTTTCGATCTTGTCCTTGGCATCGGCCATGATGGCATCGATGTCGAGGAACGGCCCCTTCAAATAGCGCTCGTCGTCGTGATAGCCGAGGATCGAGTTCTCGTTTTCCTCGAAGGCGAGCACCAGTCCGACATGGTGACGGTCTTCCGGCACATGGGCGAGTCCGCGGTCGCGTAGTTCGCCGGGATCGGCCTTGCCGGTGAGGTCGATCGGCTTGCCGTCGAGCATCACCTCGCCGGAGACCGCATGCCGGATGCCGGAGATCGCCTCGAGCAGCTCGGACTGGCCGTTGCCGGCAACGCCGGCGATGCCGACGATCTCGCCGCCGCGCACGTCGAAGGAGACATTGTCGACCATGGTGACGCCGCGCGAATCCTTGACCGTCAGGTTCTTGACTGAGAGTTTTACCGCGCCGGCTTCCGACTGGCCCTTCTCGACCCTGAGCAACACCCGCCGGCCGACCATCAGTTCGGCCAATTCGCCGACCGTGGTTTCCTTCGTCACCCGGGTCGCCACCATCGTGCCTTGGCGCATCACCGACACCGTGTCGGTGATCGCCATGATCTCGCGCAGCTTGTGCGTGATGAGCACGATGGTTTTGCCCTGCTCCTTCAATTGCTTGAGGATGCGGAAAAGGTGATCGGCCTCAGCCGGGGTCAACACGCCCGTCGGCTCGTCGAGGATCAGGATCTCGGCGCCGCGATAGAGCGCCTTGAGGATTTCGACGCGCTGCTGCAGGCCGACCGGCAGCTCTTCGATGACGGCGTCGGGATCGACCTCGAGGCCGTATTCGCGCTCCAGCCGGTCAAGCTCCGAGCGCGCCTTGGCGATGCTGCTCTTCAACAGCGCATCGTTTTCGGCGCCGAGGATGATGTTCTCCAGCACCGTGAAATTGTCGACCAGCATGAAATGCTGGTGCACCATGCCGATGCCGAGCGCGATTGCGTCGTTGGAGGTGCTGATCGACACCGGCTTGCCGCCGACGCGGATCTCGCCGCTATCGGCCTGGTAGAAGCCGTAAAGGATCGACATCAGCGTCGACTTGCCGGCGCCGTTCTCGCCGACAATGCCGTGGATCGTGCCGCGCGCGACTTCCAGGTTGATGTCGCGGTTGGCGCGCACCGCGCCAAAGCTCTTGTTGATGCCTATGAGCTCGATTGCGGCTTGCGCCATGCAGCCTGTTCCCACTATTATTTTTTTATCGCTTGGTCAAAATGCCTAGCATGATGCCCCGCTTATGCCAATCGGCCGTTCACTCTCGACAAATCCCCGCGTCCTTGTCAATTTCGAACCTGAGCAGGTTCCGCAAAAGTGTCCCACGGTTTTGCGATCTGAACCTGCGAAAACCAACAGAGCTAAGCAGATATTCGTGGGGCATCCCACGAATATCTGCTTAGCTGGAGGCTTCACATCGCAAGGATCGGTTTTGCATGGCCATGCCTGACGATCGGCTGACGACGTTGGAAATCCGCGCCGCCGAGCAGGAGAAGACCATCGAGGAGCTGTCCGGCCAGATCGCCGAACAGTGGAAGGTGATCGAGCGTATGGAGCGCAAGCTCGCAGCCCTGACCGACCGCTTCCTGGAATTGGAGGAGCAGTCCGCCTCCGATGTGCCGGTGACCAAGCCGCCGCATTGGTGAGGAGCCATGGGGAAAGACGGCCATGTCCAGTGAAAGCGACCGCGTCGCTCGAGCCGGCGATTATGTCTTTGGCTTGATGAACGACAGGGAACGCGCCCGTGCCGAACGCGACCTCGAGATCGATCCCGCCTTTCGCGACACGGTGCTGCGGCTGGCCGAACGCCTGCGCGCCTTCGATCCCGCGGGACCTGAAGCGCGCGGCGATCGCTGGGAACTGGTCACGCAACGCCTTGCCGAACTGCCGCAGATGCAGACGCGGCTGGCTGGCGTCGGCGTCCCGGAGACGGAACCGGCGCCGCCGATGATCCAACGGCTCGAGCGCAAGCCCTACGGCGTCGGCCTGCATTCGCTTGGCGGCAGGCTGGGCTTCGTCATCGCGCTTGCCCTGGTGGCGGCCTTTGCGCTCGGCTATCTCGCCGGCACGCTATAAAAGCAATTCCAGGAAAGTGCGGGCGGTTGGGCTCGGCGGCTTCGTCGTAGCCTTCCGTCCGGAATTGCGTCAAAGCAGAGACTTCGACATCAGAAGCATCGGCGCGCCGTCCTGCTCGAAGGTCTCGACGGCCGTCCATCCAAGCGCCTCGTAGAAGCCGCGCGCCTGCCAGGTATAAAGGTAGAGCGTGCCGATACCGGCAGACGCCGCATGAGCCTCGACGGTTCTGACCAGCGCCGTGCCGACGCCGCCGCCTCGATAGGCTTCCTCGACGATCAATCCGGCCAGCCACGGCGTCAGATCGTGCGGCGAACTGATTTCGTCGCGGACGAGCAGGCAGCTCCCGATCGGCCGGCCGCGGTCGCGGGCGACAAAGGCCGCCTCGAAGCCGTCGCCGGCGATCAGCCCGCGCAGCCCGGCCATGTCCTCGTCGAGTGTCCGATCCGTACCCTCAAAGAAAGCCTCGAGCCGAAGCCGCGCCAGTGGCTCGACGTCGCCTTCGGCCATGGCTTCGATTGCCGGTCGCATCGGGCCGTCTCCAAAACAAAACCGCCGGGCATTGGCCCGGCGGTTCGAACCCCAGAGCAATTCCAGGAAAAGTGCGTAGCGGTTTTCCGTCCGGAATTGCGTGAAAACAAAAGCCGGAGCGGTTCAATCACTGAACCGCTCCGGCTCAGCTGCCGATCAATAGGGGCAGGCGTTGTCGGCGGTGTAGTCGTGCACCTGGACCTTGCCAGCGATGATGTCGGCCTTGGCCTTTTCGACGGCCGCTTTCATCTCATCGGTCACCAGCGCCTTGTTGTTGTCGTCCATGGCGTAGTCCACGCCGCCTTCCTTGAGGCCGAGATTCTCCAGACCACCCTTGAAGGTGCCGTTCTTGCCGTCCATGAAGGTGTTGTAGACGGCGACGTCGACGCGCTTCATCATCGAGGTCAGCACCTTGCCGGGCTGCAGACCGTTCTGGTTGGAATCGACGCCGATGCCGAGCTTGCCGGCATCCGCCGCCGCCTGCAGCACGCCGACGCCGGTGCCGCCGGCAGCGGCATAGACCACGTCGGCGCCCTGGTCGATCTGCGTCTTGGCGATCTCGCCGCCCTTGGCCGGGTCGTTCCAGGCGGCCGGCGTATCGCCGGTCATGTTCTGGATGACATCGGTCGCGCCGGCCGACTTGGCGCCGCCGACATAGCCGCATTCGAACTTGCGGATCAGCGGGATGTCCATGCCGCCGATGAAGCCCACCTTCTTCGACTTCGACGCCATCGCCGCCAGGATGCCGACGAGGTAGGAGCCTTCGTTCTCCTTGAACACCAGCGAGCGGACATTGGGCAGGTCGACGGCATCGTCGATGATGGCGAAGTTGAGGTCGGGATAATCTTTCGCGACCGCTTTCAGCGCGTCCTCCCAGGCAAAGCCCGCCATGACGATCGGGTTGCGGCCGTCCTCGGCGAAGCGGCGCAGCGCCTGTTCGCGCTGCGAGGCGTTGGAGACTTCGAATTCGACATAGGCGACGCCGGTTTCCTTCTTGAACTTCTCGGCGCCGTTATAGGCGGCCTCGTTGAAGGATTTGTCGAACTTGCCGCCCAGATCATAGAGGATGGCCGGCTGCACGTCCGCGGCGAAAGTCGGAAGAACCATTGCGGTTGCGGCCAGAAGGCCGAGAACGATACGTTTCATGTGATCCACACCCTGTCGGTTATTTTTCCGTTTTTGCACCGCCTGCTCGCCCGGTTCTCCGGCGGGCTGGCGAGGCCAGGCAGGAAGTGTTTGACCCTCCCGCTCGCGGTCAATCTGGCACGGCGCGAAACAAAATTCACGTGGAATTTTGACCTGTTGGAAAAAGCGGTTACCGGCGATCCGGCACGTCTCTTAAAAGCAATTCCAGGAAAAGTGTGTTGTGGTTTGCATGCGGAATTGCGTCAGAACAAAAGCCTTCAAGGGCTTGGAGCGAATTCCGCGCCGCGGCGCTTGCGCCGGTAGCCGATCGCGTAGAGCAGGAAGGCAAGCACCGCGAACACCGCGAAACCGGGTTGCGCGAGCACCCAGGCGACCGCGCCGTCCCAGACCAGAGGGTTTGCCTTGGCGCGCACGAAAGTCTCGAAAGCCGCGCGGGTATCGGGCGAGACCGCGAGCCAGCTTGCGTTGAGCGGCGTCATCACCAGCGACGACGCCGCGACCGAGCGTGTCGTGTCGATCACCGCCATGATGACGGCGATCGACAGCGCAACCATGGCTGCCAGCCGAAAGATGAAACGCAACATCGACGCTCTCCCCGGGAAACCTCCCGTCTACCCCGCAATCGACATAGAGCGTGCGTGGTTCCCGCGCAATCGCGGCCCGTGAAATTAGCGAGCCCGCGCCGGCACGCGCCGGTTCACCCGCCGGACGGCGAAAATACCGCCGGCGATCGCGCCGACGATCAGGCCTCCCAGGCCGACAAAAGCCGCGAAAAATCCGCAGGCGCCCTCGAAGCAGCTCATATGCGTCAGGTCCGCGATCAGCGAGCCGGCGAAGAACCCGGCGCAGGCGCCGATCGCGCCGCCAAGGATGATGCCGAGCAGCGCGGCAAGGATCGAGACGAAGACCGGCGGCCGCTCGGTCTCCGGATTGGCGTAGATCGTCTCGGCGCCGGCGCCGTTGCGCAGCAGGTAGATGCAAAGCAGGCCGATGGCGATCTCGGCCACTGTGAAGCCCAACGCTTCGGCCGAGAAGGCGAAGCTGTAAAACACATAGGCCTGGCGCACGAGGAGCCAGATGATGATGGCGATTTGCCAGATCGTGTAATGGCGCGGGAAGCGGGCCGACCGGTTGAAGGCAAGGCCAAGCAGGTACAGCCCCCACAGGATGGTGATGACGCCGCCGGTCAAGCCGCCATAGACCAGGAAGAACACGCTGTCGGGCAGGCTGAAGTCGCCGATCAGCCGCCAGGAGGAGATCAGCCCGTAGGCCGACAGTCCCATGACGATGGCGAGCCACGCCACCGGGATGAAGGACAGGCCGCCGTCCGGCCGCCCCGCGGGTTGCTGGTCGATCGATGCCATGTCGGAACGACGCCCCTCGCCCAAGCAATTCCAGGAAGGCCGGCTGCCGGCTTTCGTCGGGATTGCAAAACCGAACCGGCAATTCCAGGAAAGCCCGCAACCGTTCACCGGGATTGCATGATTAACGGCAGTCGACAGCCGGGCGCAGGCGAAGTCAAGCATCACCGGCGCGCCACCATCGGCCTGTACACATCATTCGAACGCATCGCCCTTCCCCGCCCTTTGCGCCATACACGGCAAAAGCCGCGGCAACGCCAATATGGCTTGGCATTCGCTTTCGGATCGACTAGATGAGCCCCGCGCCTGTTTGCCTAGACGGCTAGCGGTGCCGGGAAGGTTGCCCGCCGGTTGAAGGCACCAGATGTCCGTTGAGGACTTCCCACGGGAGCATCTCCCCAACCCGCGCGGCGAAACCGGCCGACGCGAGATGCTAAGACGGAGAGGTGGCCGAGTGGTTGAAGGCGCACGCCTGGAAAGTGTGTTTACGGGAAACCGTAACGCGGGTTCGAATCCCGCTCTCTCCGCCATAATTTTCCTAATAAATTTAACGATTTCAATAACTTAGATAATTTCTGAGAACACCCACACGGTAGCATGGGCTTCCTTCAGGGAAAATCGAGCAAGGTCGGCAGGTTTCGACGCTCAGCGTCGACGTGATCAGCGTCCTGTCTGGGCCGCAGAACGGAACGTACAGCGTGGTGACGATCGTTTGATCCAAACAGACGCGCCATAAAGCAAAGTCTTCGCGCGTGGCAAACATCGCGGACGGCAATATCATGACCACTTTTTCCAGGCGTTCTGCTGGTCCGACCGCGATGCGCCGAGGGCCCGAAGTACCGACTCGACAGTCTGTTGTGTCAATTCGGGCCTGGTGCCACGATCAAGGATGCCCCGCGTCACCTGCAGCCATATGCCCATCACGATATCTACTGCCAGCTCTGCGTCTCGTATGCTGACACGATCCTGGACTATCGCCTGGGCGATATCCGCCTTGAGGTTCGTCCGGATACCCCGCGCATAGGGGGCGCGCGATTGAGAACTCTGAACGACCAGACGTGCCCAATTCGGGTCCGAGATCGCCTTTTCCAAGAACTTCGTGAAAGCGAAGCATAAACGTTTGACTGGATCGTCCAGTGCGAGGCGCGCGTCCCTCAGCACCGCGTCGAAGCTCTCTCCGAGTTTCTCCCCAACGGCCGCAGCCAGTTCGTCGATGCTCTGGAAGTGGTAGTAGAACGTACCCTTCGCGACGCCGGCTGCCTCCACGACGGCATCGATTGTAATCGACTCGCGGGGCCGTTCGGCCATGAGCATCGTCCCGACGTCCAGGATCAGGGTACGCGTTCTTTCTCGCTTCTCCCGTCCGATTTCCGCCCTGCGCGCCAAATCAATCTTTGCCATCCATTCTGCCTTTTCTTTTTCGTTCGGTCCCAGCATATCAAAGGAGCGGACCGGCAGTTGCCGTTCGAATGCATTTCCCGTGACGTACCGGGAACTCGGCCTGTGGCGCTTTGCACAATAGGCCGCATCCTCGCTCCGATCCTGCGGCTAACTCGCCTCTCCACTCGCCATGCCTTTTTTGCATGGCACGATTGCGCGCCTCTCATATTGACTATATAGTCGATTTGACTTAATCGTTCAAGTCGAAATGCCACTCGGTTCGACCTGTGGCTTGCCCTTTAGTTCCCTGCAACCCCGATCTTTCGAGCGGAGGCTTCCATGCGCCTGTCGTCGCGTTACTTCCTTTTGACTGGTATCGCCGGCCTTTGTCTTGCCGGCTGTTCACAAAAGGAGGCCGAGGCGCCGGCAGCGCCACGAACGGCCCGGGTGGTGGTGGTAACGCCCCACAAGTTCATGCTGGTAACGCAAGGCGCCGGCCGTATCCAATCGCGCTATGTCAGCCAGGTTGGCTTCGAGGTCGGTGGCCGGCTCATCTCACGCGACGTCGACGCCGGCGCAACAGTCAAGAAGGGCCAGAAGCTCGCGGCACTGAGCGCGGTGGATTACCAGAACAAGGTGACCGCCACTGCGGCAGACCTCGACGCGGCCAAGGCCGCTCTCGCTCAGGCTGCCGCGCAGGAAGAGAGATTTCGGCTCCTGCTCGGCAAGGGCTTCGCTACGCATTCGCAGTATGATGAAGCGCTGAAGTCACTGCGGAGCGCGCAAGCGCAGGTTCAGGCGACTGAGGCCAATCTGCGTATCGCGCAGAACCAGCTCGCCTATACGGAGCTCCAAGCGCCCGACGATGGCATCGTGACCGCGACCGGGGCGGATCCCGGCCAAGTGGTGGCCGCCGGACAGATGGTGATTGAAATCTCGCGCAATGACGAGCGCGAAGCCGTCTTTGCCGTCGCGAGCGAGGACATCGTCAGGGCCAGCCTTGGCATGCCGGTGAACGTTGCGCTTCAGGCCCACCCCGAAATCGCGGTGACCGGCACGGTCCGCGAGATTTCGCCCGAGGCTGACAGCGCCACCGGCACCTATCAGGTGAAGGTTGCCATACCTGCTCCGCTGCCGCAAATGCGGCTGGGAGCAATCGTCGTCGGTCGGGTCGAAAGCGACCAGGGTCACATGGTTGCGACACTTCCCCCGAGCGCGCTGCTGCAGTCGGGAAGCCAGCCGCAGGTTTGGGTGGTTGGCAAAGACGACAAGGTGGAGCGGCGCAAGGTCCAACTGCTGGAGTTCGATGCAAATTCCGTCACCGTGAGCCAAGGACTGGCCGCGGGCGACAAGGTGGTGGTCGCCGGCGTGAACTCGCTCGCCGACGGCGAATTGGTCAAGCCCAGCGCGGAGGTCGAATGATGGCCAGCTTCAACCTTTCCGAATGGGCCGTCCACAACCGTTCGATCGTCGTCTTCCTGATGCTCGTCTGCGTTGCGGCCGGCATTACCTCTTACGAGCGCCTCGGTCGTCAGGAAGACCCGGATTTCACCGTGCAGACCATGGTGGTCCAGGCAAACTGGCCGGGAGCAACCGCCGCCGACACGCTGCAGCAGGTGACGGACCGCATCGAAAAGAAGCTCGAGGAAACCCCGAACCTCGATTACCTCAAGAGCTACACCAAGCCAGGCCAGGCGACGATTTTCGTCTACCTTAAGGAGTCGACCAAGAAACGCGACCTCGACGGCATCTGGTATCAGGTCCGCAAGAAAGTGAACGACATAAGGCAGACACTGCCGCAAGGCGTGGTCGGCCCCTTCTTCAACGACGAGTTTGGCGACGTCTTCGGCACAATCTACGGCATAACCTATGACGGTTTCAGTCCCCGCCAGGCACGCGACTTCGCCGAGACCGCACGGGCCGAATTCCTGCGTGCTCCCGATGTGGGCAAGGTCGACATCTACGGCGACCAGGATGAGAAGCTCTATCTGAATTTCTCGCCGCAGAAGCTTGCCAATCTTAAGCTCAGTCTCGACGACGTGCTGACGGCTATCGCCCGCCAGAATGCCGTCGTGCCTTCCGGCATCATCAACACGCCCAGCGAGAACGTGCTGGTCGACATGACCGGCTCGCTGTTGGCACCTGGCGACATAGCCAAGCTCAATTTCTCGGTGGAAGGGCGCTTCTACAAGCTTTCCGACATCGCCGAGGTGCAGCGCGGCTATAGCGATCCGCCCAGCAAGATGTTTCGCGTCAACGGCAAGCCGGCCATCGGGATCGGCATCAACATGCGCGACGGCGGCAACAACCTCGACTTCGGCAAGGGACTTCATGCGGTGGCGGAGCGGCTGAAACAGCGCTTCCCGGTCGGCATCGAACTCAATCTGGTATCGGACCAGCCTGAGGTCGTGCGTGAGGCGATCGGCGAGTTCACCAAGGCGCTTCTCGAAGCGGTCGCAATCGTGCTCGTGGTGAGCTTCCTCAGCCTCGGCCTGCGCGCCGGCCTGGTGGTCGCGCTGTCCATCCCGCTTGTCCTTGCCATCGTCTTCGCATTCATGGAAGCGTCGGGCATCAGCCTGCAGCGCATTTCGCTTGGTGCGCTCATCATCGCGCTCGGCCTTCTGGTCGACGACGCTATGATCACGATCGAGATGATGATCTCCAAGATCGAAGAAGGCATGCCGAAGATCAAGGCAGCGACCTTTGCCTACACGTCCACCGCCTTCCCGATGCTGACCGGAACGCTGATCACGCTGCTCGGCTTCCTGCCGATCGGGTTCGCGGACAACAATACCGGGCAATACACCTTCTCGCTGTTTGCCGTCATAGGCGTGGCGCTCATCGCTTCATGGTTTGTGGCGGTCATCTTCGCGCCAGTGCTCGGGCTGACCCTCTTGCCCGCACACATGAAAGCGCACGGGACGGCGGAGCCAGGGCCACTCATGCGGCTGTTCCGGCGTCTGCTGGCGTTCACCATGCGGCACCGTTTTCTCACCATCGCCGCATCCCTCATTGCCTTTGGCCTCTCGCTTTACGGCATGGGCTTCGTCCAGCAACAGTTCTTCCCGGCCTCCAACCGGCCTGAGCTGCTGGTGACGATGACGCTGCCCAAGAATGCCTCGATCACCGCTACGGAGACACAAACGGAACGGCTGGAGAAGGCACTTGCTGGCGACGCCGATATCGAGCGCTTCTCCTCTTATGTCGGTGGCGGCGCCATCCGGTTCTACCTGCCTCTGGATGTGCAGCTCGACAACGACTTCATGGCCGAGACAGTGGTCGTCGCCAAGGATCTTCAGGCGCGCGATCGTGTGCAGGCCAAACTGCAGGCGCTGTTCGCCGATAATTTTCCGGACGTGACCGTGCGCATTTCGCGCCTGGAACTGGGCCCGCCGGTCGGCTGGCCAGTGCAGTACCGGGTGAGCGCGCCTACTCCCGAGGATGCCAGGAAGTATGGCGAGCAGGTTGCCGATATCCTGCGGGCTTCCGGGCTCGTCCAGACCATCAACTTCGACTGGGGCGAGAAGAACAAGACGCTGCGCATCGTCGTCGACCAGGACCGCGTCCGGCAGGCGGGACTCAGCTCCGAACAGCTCTCCCAGGCGCTCAACCGGGTGCTCAACGGCTCGACGGTCACGCAACTGCGCGATTCCATCTACCTGGTCGACGTGGTCGCGCGCGCCCAGAGCGACGAGCGTTCCACTATCGAGGCGCTGCGCCACCTTCAGATCACCACGCCGACCGGCGCATCCGTTCCGTTGCGCGAGCTCGCCGATTTCAAATACGAACTCGATGAAGGGTATGTCTGGAGGCGCCAACGCCTGCCCACGATCACAGTGCAGGCACAGCCGCAGCCGGGGCTGCAGCCGGCCTTCGTTCACCAGCATGTTGCCGCTGCGCTGGACACGCTTTCCAAGTCGATGCCGGCGGAAACATCGATCGAGACCGGCGGCACGGTGGAAAAGACCGCGCTTAGCAACGCCGCCCTGCTGGCCCAGTTCCCGCTGATGATCACCCTGATGCTTACAGTTTTGATGGTCCAGCTCGGGAGTTTCCGGCAGGTGGCCATGGTCATCAGCGTGGCGCCTCTCGGGCTCATCGGAGTTGCCATCGCGCTGCTGACCACCAGCACGCCGATGGGCTTCATCGCCACGCTCGGCATCATTGCGCTCGCCGGCATGATCATCCGCAATTCGGTGATCCTGGTGCACCAGATCGAGCATGAGCGGGCCCAGGGGGTCGAACCATGGAAGGCGGTGATCGACGCGACCGTCCACCGGTTCCGGCCGATCATGCTCACCGCGGCCGCAGCAATCCTCGGCATGATCCCGATCATGCATGACGTCTTCTGGGGGCCGATGGCCTACGCCATCGTCGGCGGACTCGCCGTCGCAACCATGCTGACGCTGGTTTTCCTGCCGGCTCTTTATGTGGCGGTGAACCGGATCCGGGAAAGCGACGAGCCATCGGCAGCACCTGAGCCAAGCGTCGGTGCAATCCCGATCCTGGCCCTGTCGGACTGAGAAAGGAGACAGCCATGCTGGAAACACGCCCCACTCTCCTCGACCGCTTTCTTGCGACCGACGCCGCCATGTGCGCAGAACCAGATGGGACCACGCGCCAATATGTCGAGAAGATGTTGTCCGCGGCGCTGCAGGAGGCGCAGTCGGTCGCGCGTTCCTACGACACCAAGGCTCAGATCGTGGGCGCGGGCTACATCCTCGCCCTCAATCTGATCCTGCGATTTGGTGATCTGCTGCCGTCGCATGCTCCACTCGGACCGCTGTTCTACGTCGCGGTCTGGGGGGTCGTCATCATGCCGATCATGCAGTTCGGACAAGTGCTCTATCCGAGCCGAAAGCGAGCGGACAAGGAACTCAACCGCAAAATAGCTGGTGCCTGCGCTATCCCGCCTGTCTACCATGTGGACCCCAAATTTTTCGCCGATGTGCGCGAACTGGTTCACTTGGCCCTGCAATCCGATTGGACCTCGGTGGTATCGGCTGAATTGCTGAAAACCTCACGCGTGAGAGAGATCAAACAGGCGCGCTTCCATCGTGCCCTGCTGATGACCGTCGTCTCCTTCGCCGTCCTTGGAGGCGAACAGCTTTTCCGCAGCTTCGCCTTGGCTTGAAAAGAAACCGAGTCAGGAGCTTGAAAGCTATGCTGAGGATCACCCTGCTTGGCCTGTGCGCAATTCAGCTTACAGGCTGCATCGCTGCCTATCCACGCGATGGCGTGCCGACGGAACGCATGGCTGCGGCCCAAGTGAGTGGCTATCCCAGCGACATACGCGTCTGGGGCGATTCCGACGAAAGTTTTCCGCCCGATCGTCTCATCGCATTCCGCGACGAGAGAATTCAGGCGGCAAAGGCCGATCCGTCGATCAAGCTGCGGGAACTCGACGCGCTTACGATTTCAGGCGGTGGCAGCAGCGGCGCCTTCGGCGCCGGAATTCTCGCCGGCTGGACCAAGGCTGGGACTAGGCCAAGGTTCGACATCGTCACCGGAATCAGCACCGGATCGTTGATCGCGCCCTTCGCATTCCTTGGCCCGACCTATGATGATCGCTTGAAGCATGCCTTCACTACAATCAAGGACGCCAACATCTATACCGAGCACAGCTTCCTCGGCGTGCTGTCGAGTGCATCGTTCACCAGCAACGCCCCCCTTGCCAAAATGCTGGACGAAGAAGTCACCGAGGAAATGCTCGATCAGATCGCCCGAGAAACCGGTAAGGGACGGCGCCTCTTCATCGGAACGACCAACCTTGATGCGGATCGGCCGGTGATTTGGGATATGGGCGCGATCGCGGCGAGCCATCGGCCGGACCGGCTGAAGCTCTTCAAGCAGGTTATCCTGGCCTCCACCGCCATTCCCGGCATTTTCCCTCCGGTCGAGCTGAAAGTGACCGCTGGGGGCAAGTCTTACCACGAAATGCACGTTGATGGCGGCACCACCAATCAGGTGTTTCTCATGCCTGCTGGCTTGAGCCTGCGCGAGCTCGATCACGCGTTCCATGCACGGGTCAAGGCTCGCATCTATATCATCCGCAACGGCAGGACGACGCCGGAACCTTCTGTGGTGAAGGCCACGCTGCCAGATATCGCGGAAAAGGCAGTCTCCTCCCTGATCAAGACGCAAGGGATTGGCGATCTCTACCGGCTCTACGCCATCTCCAAGCGCGACGGCATCGCCTACAACTTCATAGACGTTCCGGTAGACTTCACCGACGAGCCAAAAACTCCGTTCGAGAACAAATACATGCGGGCGCTGTTCGAGAAAGGCTACGAAATGGGCCGCAAAGGCGTGCCTTGGAAAAACATGCCGCCCGGATTTTCGAGATGAGCTGGTCGAGCCGTTGACCCGTCGGTCGGTCCGGAAAGTCGGCCTGAATCTCTACCACGAGCTATTTCTTCGTCCTCTATCTGTCCAAGTGGCGGACGCTCCACAAGCATAATGCATCCGGAGGATCTCCAACCGACAGTGGAAGTCGTGCGAGGGCCGGACGGCAGCTTGTGGGGACCGGCATGCGGGGCGTTGAATGGTGGATACGAGGCGCAGAGCTGACCTTCCCTACGCAGATGACTCCCAGAACTATCGCCCCGTCCGTGCAACAAACTGTGTAACAAAGCAAACAAAAAGCTCAATATTTTCAACGGCATATGTCTTAAATCGAAAGACGCTCTCTCCGCCGCGGAGTCAATCTGGCCATTGTTAGCAGGACAAATCCGACGCGCCCGAATATTCCAAGTCTGTTCATTCCGTCGGTAACGGCACCAGGTCGGGCCGCAGGACAAATTCCTCCAACCCGTCGTCGAGTAATGGCGGTTCCTCCTCAGCCTCCTGCTTCGGCTCGACCATCAGAAGACCAACGACGATCAGCGCCAGGGAGACCCAGGTGAGCGCCGGTATGGCTTCACCCAACAACAGCATGCTCCAGCCTATGCCGGCTGCGGTGACCGCGTAGGCGTTCTGGCTTGCGAATACGGCGCCTGTGCTGGAGATCAGCGCGATGAAAAGCAGCATTGCCAGATTGCCGGCAACCGCCATTAGAACGACGATCACGCCAAGCTTTCCGGTCAATAGATCAAGCGGGATGAAGTCCCGATAGAAGGCCGCCAGCGGCATCAGCATCAAAACCGAAGCAACAAGGGTGATGCCGAACAGAGCGACGCTATCGATAGCAGCAGGCTTGCGCTCCGAGAGGTAGATATCCTCGGTCGCGTAAGTGATCGGGATGACGAGTGCAATGGCAAGCCACAACCAGCTGGTAGCCATTTCCGCCGGCTCTCCATAGAGGAGTATGATGAAGATGCCGACGAGACCCAATCCAAGTCCCAAAAACCGCTTCAGGTTAGGCGCTTCCGTCCGCATCAAGGCAGCGAACAGGAATACGGAGAATCCCTCCAGGACGATGACAATGGAGACGATGAAGGCGGGAAGCTTGCTTGCCAACCAATAGACCAGCACCTGATTGATCACCGAGCTGATGAACGCAAGGATGAGGATGAACTTCCAATCCGAGCGCGTAAGATCAGCCAGGCGCGGCATTGTCCCGCGCTTGATGCTTATCCCGACGCAGAATACTGCCCCAATGACGTCAATAAGGATCGCCAGCCCTATCGGATGAGCTTCAACGAGTGAAGCCATCTTCGAGAGCGGCACGACAAGGCCCCACAGTCCTCCGCAGGCCAACAGCAGCAATGCGCCACGGAATGTGCGGATATTCTGCCGCATCTTGCGCTCGCGCTCATAGACCTTCTGGGCCATCGTAGCGAAAACCGTGGCGAGCTTGCCTAGGCCATCCGGGCGGCCTGCCACATCGCGGATGCCGAGCTTTGAAGGGTTGAACCTCCCGCTTTCCAAGGTCGCGGCCGCCTTCGTCAGCTTGGCCACCTGCCGCAAGTATTCTTTCTCGATGTCGCGCAGTCTCTTCTTCTCGATGCAGGTGGAAACCCGTGCCTTGAGAAGCGCGAGTTCAAAATCCTTAGGCAGGAAATCCTCGGCGCCCAATTCGATCGCCTTGACGACGCTGCTCATCTCATCGTCGAGCGCGGAAATCACGATGATCGGCACATCCCGCGTTCTGGACGACGCCTTGAGACCCTTCAGCACCTCGAAGCCGTCCATCACCGGCATCATGATATCGAGAAGGATGAGGTCGAAATTATCGGTGGCGAGCAAATCGAGCGCCGCCCGGCCGCCCTCCACCGCCTCGGCTTCGTGTCCGAGAGCCTCAACCGATTTCTTGAGCTTGATCCTTATGGTCCGGGAGTCGTCAACAATGAGGATCCTACCAGGGCTGCTCACGCTATTCTCCCAGCTTGAAGATTTTTCGGAGCTCCGTGACGGCGGCGTCGAAGGCGCGCTGCGCGTTGTCGATTTCCGCCAAATCCGTCGGCTCCCCACTTGCGCACCGCGCCTCCACCTGGGCGCAGATTTGGCTGAGTTCGGCCGCCCCCATATCCCGCGCGTTGGATTTCAGGGAATGGGCAGCCCGCCGAGTGACTGCCAGGTCGGAAGCCCGAGCCGACGACCACATGTCCAGCATGATGGATGGCCCCTCTTCGAGAAAGGACTCCACGAGCTCTACAAGGTCAGCCTCTTCGCCACCGACAAGCTCGCGCAGCTTGTCCAGTGCCCCTTTGTCGATCGCCACGACATCCCCGATGTGCGTTTCTTCCGACTATAACCAGTGACCGCGAGTTTCTTCCGGTACTGGCGAAGTAAGACCGAAATCGAACCCCCTGATTGGATTTGTGAGAGTTCCATCGCGTTCAAAAGGCAGACTATCGCAGACGTGCTAAATTAGCGATAGCACATAGTTCTCGATCAATACCGCCACGGCGCCGGTGGCGATTGCGCCAAGGTGCACCCTTCGTATTTAGACCCTTGGTACGCCAGGTTCCTCGAAATCTCGCGTTGCGACGGCAGGCCTGTGCCCGCCTGCCAGCACCGCCTTGTTCAGCGAAGCGATAAGGTCTTCGACGCGTAACGGCTTGCTGAGATAGTCATCCATCCCTGCATCCAGATACCTCTCGCGATCTCCGGCCATCGCGTTGGCGGTCAGGGCAATGATGAACGGCTGACGCGCATATTGGGGGCCGGGCGCGCGGATCAATCTTGTCGCTTCGAGACCGTCCATATCAGGCATTTCGATATCCATCAGGATAACGTCATGGCTGCCCTGGGTATAAGCGGCGACCGCCGACTGCCCGTCGACCGCCAGTTGCGGCTTGTAACCCAGACGCTCGAGCACCTTGAAGCCAAGCTTCCGGTTGGTGGCATTGTCATCGACCAGGAGGATGTGAAGCGGAAACTTCTGCGCCATCGTACTATCGAGAGCCGTCCCCTTCGGCTGATCTGATCGGATGGAGCGTGTCGGAGTTCCGACGAAGATCGACAGCAACGTATTGAGCAATGGCGACGGCTTGATCGGCTTGGAGAGCGTGGCCGCGAACTTAATGCCTTCCATTTCCTTCTTCTTGTCTTCAGGCATGGGCACCATTGAACTGAGCAGCACCAACGGAACGCTGCCGTTGCCTTCGAGCGCGCGTATTTGCCTGGCCAGTTCGATCCCATCCATGCCGGGCATGTTCATGTCGAGAACGATGACATCGAAGACCTCGCCTCCCGCAAGTCTTCGAAGCGCGTCGGCGGGATGTTCGATTGCTGATGCAGCCATGTTCCAGGACTGCGACTGCAGCGACATGATGCGCCGGTTTGTTGCGTTGTCGTCGACGAACAGCAGCCGTTTACCGGCCAACTCGTCCTTTGACGGCGCTGCCTGAGCCGTTTTTCGACTCGAGGCAATCGGAGCGCGGATGGTAAAGGAGAATGTCGTGCCTTTTCCTTCGGCGCTCTCCACCCAAACCTCACCGCCCATCAATTCCACCAGGCGCCTGCTGATCGCCAGACCGAGGCCGGTTCCGCCATAGCGTCTGGTCGTGGAGGCATCGACCTGGCTAAATGACCTGAACAGGCGATCCATCCGGTCCTTGGCTATGCCGATGCCGGTGTCGCGCACCGCGAACTGGAGCGTACAAATTTTCCGCTCGCCTTCGCCCTGTGGCCTTGTGTCCGCGGCTGCGGACGGCACCTCCATCACGGAAAGCACGACCTCTCCTCGCTCGGTGAATTTGACGGCGTTGTTGAGCAGATTGATCAGAACCTGGCGTAGACGGTTGCCGTCGGCGACAATCGTTTCCGGCGTGCCGGGCTCGATCACGTAGCCGAGATCCAGTCCCTTCTCTGCCGTCCTCGGCGCGATCAGGTCTATCGCGCTTTCGAGACATTCGCGCAGTTCGAACTGCCGAGGATCAAGGTCGAGCTTACCCGCCTCGACCTTTGAGAAGTCGAGTATGTCGTTGATGATGGTCAGCAGCGCTTCCGCACTATTGTTTATCGTCTCGCCGATTTCCCGCTGCTCATCGTCAAGTTTGGTGGCCAGCATCAGGTTGGCCATGCCGATAACGCCGTTCATGGGCGTGCGGATTTCATGGCTCATGGTGGCGAGGAACGTGCTTTTGGCTTCGTTGGCGGCCTCCGCCGCTTCCTTGGCCTCCGTCAGGGCCAGCGAAAGCTCCTTGAGCTCGGTGAACAGTTGTGCGTTGTGAAGCGCCGCACCCGCATTGGCGGCGATGGTTGAAAGCAGCCGCAGCGAATTTTCGCTGAACATGCCCTCCCGTGTCGTGCTCTGCACGCTGATCACGCCGACATTGCCCTGCGCCGTCTTGATTGGAACGCCAAGGTAAGACAGCGCATCCTTGCCAACTGGAGTTGCTCCGATTTCCGCGCCGCGTTCCGCGACATCCTGATTGATGAGCAACGGCTCGCCGGTTTCTATGATCTTGCTTGTAAGGCCTTCCCCGAGCCGGAGCGTAGTGAAGGCCTCGCCGAACTGATACGGGAAATGGATGAGCTTGGTCTTTGGATCGAGCAGCGCGACATAGACGATGTCGGCGCTGAAAATCTCCTGCATCTGATCGCCTATCAGTTGGATCGTATTGCCGAGTTCAGCTTCACCTATGAGGGCTTGGCTAACCTTGCTGATCGCGCCCAGTTCAGCGGCGCGATGCTCGGTTTCCTTGAGAAGCCTCTGTGTCTCGTCGAACAAGCGGGCATTGGCGATCGCGACTCCCATACTGGAGGCTATCGTCTGCAACAGGCGCACGTGGTTTTCGTCGAAGGCATCTGACTCGTAGCTTTGCACACTGACCACTCCGAGCGTTCTCTCGCCTGAATTGATAGGCACGCCAATGTATGAAGAGGTCCTGTCGTCTTCGTCTGGAAAATAGGCACCGCGCCTTTTTCCTTCCTCCATGGTGTTGAAAACCAACGGCTTTCCAGTGGAGATAATTTCCGATGTAAGTCCTATCCCCAAAGGGAACGGCTCGATGGTCTTGTAGCCCCTGTAGTAAGCGTAAGGAACTCGAACTAAACCGGATTGACTATCATGCAACAGAATCTCGCTGACCTCTGTGCCGAACGCCTCCCTCACTTTATCGCCCACCAGTCGGATGACGGTGTCAACATTCAGCGACTTCGTCATCGCTTCGCCGACGCTGTTGAGAATGGCCAATTCCTTTGCGCGGTCTTGCGCCATTTTCAGGAGCCGCTGCGTCTCGTCAAAGAGATACGCGTTGGCAATGGCAATGCCCATGCTGGACGACAGCCCTTGCAGCAGGCGCACGTGATCTTCGTTAAAGACATTCTTTTGGTAGCTCTGCACGCTGACCACACCGAGCGTTCTGTCTCCGGCAATGATCGGCACGCCCAGGTATGATTCGGTTCTATCCTCCTCCTTCGGCATCAGGGCACCCAGAGCAATGTGCTCGTCAATATTTCCCAGCAGCAGCGGCTTGCCTGACAATATGACCTTCGAAGTCAGGCCTTCACCTATAACAAACGGTTCAGGATCCTGGTAATCGCCATAGAAGGCGTAAGGGATCCTGATTAGATCCGACATCTCATCGCGCAACAGGATTTCGGTTACTTCAGTGCCGAATATCTCGCGAACCTTGTCGCCGACAATACGGGTCACTGTCTTCACATTCAGCGTTTTCGCCATCGCTTCGCCGACGCTATTGAGAATGGCGAGTTCCTTTGCGCGGTCCTCTGATATTTTCAGCAGCCGCTGGGTTTCGTCGAAAAGGCGTGCGTTAGCAATCGCCACGCCCATGCTGGAGGATAATCCCTGTAACAGGCGCATATGATCTTCGTTGAAGGCGTTTTTTCTGTAGCTCTGCACGCTAACCACGCCCAGCGTCCTATTCCCGGCAATAATAGGCACACCGAGATAGGTTTCAGTCTCGTCCTCTTCCTTGGGCATCAGGGCGCCCAACCCGATGGCTTCGTCGGCGGTCCCCAGCAATAGTGGCTTACCCGACAATATAACTCTCGAGGTAAGTCCTTCGCCCATCGCAAAAGGTTCAGGATACTGGTAATTGCCGTCGAATGCATAGGAGACGTTGATCAAATTGGACGTCTCGTCGTGCAGCAGGATTTCCGTCAAATCCGCGCCGAACATCTCGCGAACCTTGTCGCCAACAATACGGGTCACTGTTTCGACATTCAGCGTCTTGGCGGTCGCTTCGCCGACGCTGTTGAGGATGGCCAATTCCTTGGTGCGTTCCTCGGTGAATTGAATCAATCGCTTGTTTTCAACGGAAAGACGGTCAAGCTCGATCGTCGCGACTGCGTTGATATGTTCCAGTTCGGCAATACGCCGGTCGGCGGATGCCAGGCGACTGGCAAGGTCGCTTTCGACTGAGCCCTGCATATTGGCTTCTCCCAAAGGGACCTTCCGCCAGGTTCAGCGGAATGCTTTCCCACCCGCATATTAGCAAGTAGTGTTACATGCCGGACGACTGATTGACAGTACCGTCGAGGGGTGGCTTTGGGACAAGCTAGACTCTGCGGCCCGGACCCTGTCTGCTTCCGGCCAGTGGCAAGATTGCTCCAGCGGCCGAGATGCGGCGCAGAGCTGCCGTTCCGAGGCTAGCCCTCCAACCCAATCCCGGAAGCACTTAAATCTCGGAGCCACTTAGGAGTGCTGGCAGGCGGGTGGATTCGGTCGGCCCCTAATCGAGAGACGCTCTCTCCGCCATTTAACTTGATTGATTTCTATATTTTTTCGGAGCAAGCCGAGCCTTCATGCTCGACCAGGTGATATCTGAAACGATCGCGCACGAATTCGTTGAAGAACTGTCCTTTTGAGAAAGCCGCCTTGAAAGCCGTGAGACCTCGGGTCCTACGTCCTCATAGTCATAGCGCTTGCCGGTCGGGACGAACCATACCGAAAGGACCCGCTTCGACGGATCGTAGTGGATATTCCGGATCGCGGTGGAAGGCACGTGCAGGCTCCTGCTTCCAACTCTTAATTCGTCGTGCGCCGCGCGGTTCCGCCGCGCCGGCTTGCACAGGGGCTCCGACTGCCTATCTGAGCCGCATGACTTCATTGAAAAGCCGAGCCGACGACGACGATTTCCAGGGCGATCTCTTCGGTGCGCCCGCAAGCCTGCCGCCCGCGCCCGAAGGCTTCTCCTACCAGCCAGGCCTGATTACCCGCGACGAAGAACACGAGCTGGTCCGTCATATCCAGGGCCTGCCTTTCAAGCCGTTCGATTTTCACGGCCATCTTGCCAACAGGCAGGTCGTCGGCTTCGGCCTGCGCTACGACTATGAGCGCCGCCAGGTGCTCGAAGTGCCGCCGATTCCGGACTTCCTGCTGCCGCTTCGCGCCAAGGTTGCCGCCTTCGCGGCGGTCCCGGCCACCGAATTCGCGCAGGTGCTGATCAACGAGTATCGCCCGGGTGCCGGCATAGGCTGGCACCGGGACAAGCCGCATTTCGAACTGGTCGCCGGCGTTTCGCTGCTCGCGCCCTGCAGCTTCCGGCTGCGCCGCAAGAACGGCGCGGCATGGGATCGTGAAACGATCGAGATTGAGCCCAGGTCTGTCTATCTCATGGCCGGCCCGTCGCGAAACGAATGGGAGCACAGCATCCCGCCTGTTGAGCAACACCGCTATTCCGTCACCTTCCGGACAATGCGCGCTTCGTAAGTTGCCGCGCCGGCGAATGTCCGGGAACCATCGTCCGGCCCCGGGGTTGTGTCGTCAGGTTTCCCGATGGAAAGGAAAGACGATGCGCATGTTGACGATAGTCCTGACCCTGTCGGCAATGGCATTGGCGCAGCCCGCTTCCGCTCAACGCGCCGATCCGCAGCCGCCGCAAGTCCTGCCTCCGGCCCAGCAGCCCACCCCCGACCAGGCCCAGCCTGGCGAGGACAATGCCGGCCAGAATGTCACCAACATTGTCGTGGTCGCATTCGAGGATTTGCCTTCGGAAGTGAAAGCTCAGGCCGAGGCCATCGTCACCAGGACGACGGCCAAGGAGCTGGCCAAGCTGCAGAGCTCGGTCGACGCCTCGCCCGAGGCGACGTCCGTTCTGCATGCCAACGGACTGAATTCCTCGCAAGTCGTCGCCGCCAACATCGACGGTGACGGCACGCTGACCCTGATCATCCAGACGACGGCATGACCCGGCTGGACGGCGGCTGACGGGCCGCGGTCCGCCTTCGATACTCACCCTTGCGAGGTCGTCATGACCGAAGCCGCGGTCCGTAACTTCACGCTCAACTTCGGGCCGCAGCACCCGTCGGCGCATGGCGTGCTCAGGCTGGTGTTGGAACTGGACGGCGAAATCGTCGACCGTGCCGATCCGCATATCGGCCTGCTCCACCGCGGCACCGAAAAGCTGATCGAATACAAGAACTATCTGCAGGCTCTGCCTTATTTCGATCGGCTCGACTATGTCGCGCCGATGAACCAGGAGCATGCCTTCTGCCTTGCCGCCGAAAAGCTGCTCGAACTGTCCGTCCCCCGCCGCGGCCAACTGATCCGCGTGCTGTTTTGCGAGATCGGGCGGCTCTTGTCGCATCTTCTCAACGTCACCACGCAGGCCATGGATATCGGCGCGCTGACGCCGCCGCTATGGGGTTTCGCCGAACGCGAGAAGCTGATGGTGTTCTATGAACGCGCCTCCGGCGCCCGTATGCACGCGAACTATTTCCGCGTCGGCGGCGTCCATCAGGATCTGCCGGGGCAGCTCTTGGATGACATCTGGGATTTCTGCGATCCGTTCCTGCAGGCCTGCGACAATCTCGAGGGCCTGCTCACCGAGAACCGCATCTTCAAGCAGCGCAATGTCGATGTCGGCGCGATCTCGCTCGACGACGCCTGGGGCCTGGGCTTCTCCGGCGTCATGGTGCGCGGCTCGGGTGCCGCCTGGGACCTGCGCAAGGCGCAGCCCTATGAATGCTATTCCGAAATGGATTTCGACATCCCCATCGGTAAGCACGGCGACTGCTACGATCGCTATCTGGTACGCATGGAAGAGATGCGCCAGTCGGTGCGGATCATGCGGCAGTGCCTGGAAAAGCTGCGTTCATCGGATGGCCAAGGTCCTGTCGCCGTGCCGAACCAGAAGATCACGCCGCCGCCGCGCGCCACCATGAAGCGCTCGATGGAAGCGACCATCCATCATTTCAAGCTTTATACCGAAGGCCACCGCGTGCCGCCCGGAGAGGTCTATGCCGCGGTCGAGGCGCCGAAAGGCGAGTTCGGCGTCTATCTGGTTTCGGACGGCAGCAACGTTCCCTATCGCTGTAAGATACGCGCACCGTCCTTCGCCCATCTCCAGGCCATGGATTTCCTGTCGCGCGGGCACATGGTGGCCGATGTCGCGGCAATCATCGGCTCGCTCGACATCGTGTTCGGCGAGATCGATCGCTGAACAAAAGGGAGCGCGGAGAGCCCGCCAAGTCTCCGTCGTTCCCATGGAGGTCTTGAACGGTCGCGATCGTGGGCATCGCGGCCAGCGCTAGAGCAATTCCAGAGACAGTGCCCGCGTTTTTCCGTCCGGAATAGCGTCGGACAAAGCGGTGGAGCGGAAAGCCGTTTCCATGAAACGGTGAACCGCTCTAACGCATGAACACCGCTCTCAGCCAGGCGAGAATGCCCGCACCCGGCGAGATCGCCGCCCGCACGCGCGATGCCGCCCAGCGGGCCGGCATGTTGGCGCCGACATGGCAATGGCAGACGACCTCATGCAGCTGCCAGTCGCTCATCTCGAAAAAGCGCTTGGCTTCGCCGTAAGTGTCGTCGCGCAAGCCTTGCGCGCGAAAGATCGGGTCCTCGAAAGCGATGGTGATCGCCGATCCGTCTGTGCGCATTCTTTCACGCACGTCGGGTGCGGCGTATTCGGTGCCTGCCAGCGCCGTGAGGCGGCGGCTCGGACTATCCTCCAGAAGTTGCGCCCAGCGTTCAAGGCGCTGGCCGCGATTGGCGATGAGAGCCGGTGCTTCGGCATGAACGTCGGCAACGGCGTTGATCTGGTCAAGGGTTTGGTGCTTCACGGCCGTCTCCTGTGTCGGCAGATGGCCCCCGTCCACAACGGGATTTAAGGCGCCGACCGACGCCGGCAAGAGCCGAAACAGCCACGTAGAATCATTTGATCATTATCTGCCGCCATCGCGCGGCCCGATCGTGTTGGAACCATCCGCGGGCGCGACCGTTCTGCCAGCTTGTGCCGCCGATACTCCCGACGAAGCGTCCGAGTGCGGCGATCACCTCCATCATTTCAGGTCGGGCAGGGCATCCCGCTTGTTGGGATCGCAGCAGAGCACCAGCGGAAGGAAAACGCGATGGCCATTCTCCCCAATCCGGACCCGGCTCCCACGCCGGTGCCCACGCCGCCCATCCCCGAACCGAAGCCGGTGCGCGAGCCGGATCCGGATCGGCTGCCTGACGAGGAGCCGATCCCCAATCCCGACGAGAACGACACGCCGCCGAAGCATTCCACGCCGAGGCGGCGCCGGCCTTGAATGGCTCATGGGCGGTGCTTCCAGCGCCGCCCATGGCAATCACTCACGCATGGTCGCCTGGAAGGTCGGCAGGTGCTTCTTCTGCGCCTCGATCATGCGTTCGCGGTAGACGCCGCAGATGACGTCGGTGTCGTGCAGCGTCACGGGCTCGGCGATCAAGGGGTAATCACCCGAACCGCGCCGCCGTCCAAGCCCCTCCCGCCGCATTCGACGCCACCGCCGCGGCAACGAACTTCACGCCACGCGCGCCGTCGATGACATCGGGCACCTGCGCCGCCCGCCCGGCGTCTACGGCAGCACCCGAGCGGTGCGCGCGAATAATGTCGGCGGCGTCGCGGTAGAAGTTGGCGAAGGCCTCGATATAGCCTTCCGGATGCGCCGCCGGCATGCGCGAGACGCGCCGGGCTTCCGCCGTCGAGCCATGGCCGCCGCGCACCAGCGTGCGCGTTTCCTCGCCATAGGGCGAGAAGCGCAACTCCTCCGGCCGCGATCCAGACCATTCGAGTCCGGCCTTCTCGCCATAGATGCGCACCGACAGGTCGTTGTAGTGGCCGGGCGAGGTCTGGCTGGCGAGGATCGTGCCGCGCGCCCCGCCCGTCCAGCGCAGCAGCACATGCGCGTTGTCGTCGAGCCGCCGTCCCGGCACGGCGGTGAACAGGTCTGCGGAAACCGCCTCGGCCTCGAAACCGGAAATGAAGCTCGCCAGGTTGAAGGCATGCACGCCGATATCGGCGAGCACCGCCGACTGGCCGGCGCGCGCCGGATCGGTGCGCCATTCGGCCTGCTTCTGGCCCTCGGCATCGATCGGCTTGGTCAGCCAGTCCTGGATATAGGCGCCGTGCACCGACACGATGCGGCCGAGCTCGCCCGCCGCCACCATCTCGCGCGCCTGGCGCACCATGGCGTAACCGGTGTTGTTGAGCGTGACGACGAAGCGGCGCTTCCTGGCTTTGGTCAGCGCAACCAGCGCTTCGGCCTCGGCAAGCGTCGTCGACAGCGGCTTGTCGCAGATCACGTCGATGCCGGCTTCGAGGAAGGCGGTGGCGACCGGCGCGTGCAGATGGTTGGGCGTGACGATGACCACCGCCTCGATCCCGTCCGGTCGCGCCGCTTCGGCCTTCGCCATGGCGCGGTAATCGGCATAGCTGCGCTCAGGCGCGATGCCGATCTCCGCCGCGGAGGCCGCGGCATTCTCCGGATCGGAGGACAAAGCGCCCGCGACCAGCGCGATCTGGTCGTCGAGGCGCATGGCCAGCCGGTGCACGGCGCCGATGAAGGCGTTGCGGCCGCCTCCGACCATGCCGACCCGGAGACGTTTACGCGACGTACCGTCGGCGGTTGCATAGACCATGATTGCGATTATTCTCCCAAGTTCGATGTGCCGGTCGTCGCCGATGTTCGTCGTAACCGACCGCCGTTGTTTTCGAATGATATTTCTATTTTTTGTTTTGTAAAACGATTGTGCCGCGTTAGCTTTTGATCCAGGTCCAGCTAGAACATGATCCCGAAAAGTGGGAACCGGTTTTCGGAAAAAGATCATGCTTCAACAACGAGCTGGATCAGGACGACGGTTCAACGAAACGTCGTCCTGATCCAGCGGACCGCATCCGGAGGGCAGGGATCGGATGACGCATCCGATGGTTGGGGTCACGATGAGGCATATCCTATGAGCGGCCGCGGCAAGGCGACCGACGAGCCGTCCGCCCATAGCCTGGAGACGGCGGCGAGAAAGCGGAGCCGGTCGCTGGCGGCACTTGGCTACACCAAGCCGCAAACCTATGAAGAGCTGAGGGCGGTGCTCTCGTCGGGCACCGTGCATTTTCCGAAACGGCTTCGCCAGGTCGCGATCTTCCTCTGGCAGCATCCGAGCGACGTGGCTCTGGGCACGATCGCGCAAGTGGCGGACCAGGCCGGCGTGCAGCCCTCGACCCTGGTGCGCTTCGCGCAGATCTTCGGCTATTCCGGCTTTTCCGATTTCCAGCTCCTGTTCAAGGACCGCATGAAAGGCTCCTGGCCGGATACGCAAGGCAGCCCGGACAAGGCCGAGGAGCCGAATGCAAACCTGCATTTCCTCAATGGCATGGTCGGTGCCTGCCAGGCCTCGCTCGGCCGCATCGGCAATAATTTCGATATCGCCGCTTTCGAGACGATGGTCGACCATCTGGCGGCGGCCGAGCTGATCTATGTGATCGGCAGCAAGCGCGCCTTCCCGGTCACCACCTATTTGTCGCTGACGCTCTCGCAGCAGGGCGTGCGCAACGTGCTGGTCGACAATGTCGGCTCAACCGCCTTGGACCAGGTCGGCTGCATCACGCCGCGCGACGCGGTGCTCGCTGTCTCCTTCAGCCCCTACAATTCGATCACGCCCGACCTCGTCGCCGTCGCGCATGAGCGCAAGGCGCGCATCGTCGCCATCACCGACAGCACCTTTTCGCCGCTGGTAAAACTCTCCGACACCTGGCTGGAAGTGGTCGAGCAGGATTTCGGCGGCTTCCGTTCGCTCGCCGCCTCGCTCGCGGTCGGCATGGCCTTGGTCCACGGCGTCGTCGCGCAACGGACAGGTTGACAAGAGCAATTCCAGGAAAAGCGTGAGCGGTTTTCCGTCCGGAATTGCGAAAGACAAGGAGATAGAGCGGTTCACCGGTTCCATGAAAACGGCGAACCGCTCTAGCACGATTGACTAAAGAGAACCATCGTTCCATATTTGAAAAAATGGAAACTTTGTTCCGGGAGGAGGAATGGAGGTTCGTCTCGACGGCAAGGTGGTGCTGGTCACCGGCGCGACGCAAGGCATCGGCCGGGCGATCGCCGAGATCGCCGCGCGTTCCGGCGCCGCCGGACTGCTGATCACTGGCCGTGACCAGGAACGTGGCGACGCTGCCGCGGCAGAGCTCTCGGCCATGGGCACCGCTACCGCCTTCGCTTCCGCCGACCTCGGTGATCCGCAAACCCCGGCGCGGCTGGCGCAGGCCTGCATCGAACGCTTCGGCCGCATCGACGGCCTGGTCAATGCCGCCGGGCTGACCGATCGCGCCTCTTTCGTCGACGCCACGCTCGACGATTGGTCATCGCTGTTTGCCGTCAACGCCCGAGCACCCTTCTTCCTGATGCAGGCGGCGATCGCCGACATGAAGAAGCGCGGACAGGGCGGCTCGATCGTCAACATCCTGTCGATCAACGCGCATTGCGGCTCGCCGGAGCTTGCCGTCTATTCCGCCACCAAGGGCGCGCTGGCGACGCTGACCAAGAACGCCGCCAACGCCCATCGCTTCGACCGCATCCGCGTCAACGGCATCAATGTCGGCTGGACCGACACGCCGGCCGAGCGCGTCATGCAAGCCGAGACGCTCGGCCAGGGGCCGGGCTGGCTAGACGCGGCCAATGCGACGCAGCCCTTCGGCCGGCTGTTCGCCGTGACCGATATAGCCAACCTTGCCGTCTTCCTGCTTTCCGATGCTGCCGGCCCGATGACCGGCGCGCTGATCGACCAGGAGCAATGGGTGATCGGAGCCAATCGTTGAGCGCGTCATCGCCCGACAACCTCGGCCCTGCCCTGCTCGATCGCTTGCCGTCCGAGGTCCGCAAGCCGGCTTACAATCGCGCTACGCTGAAGCCCGGGATCGCCCATATCGGTGTCGGCGCCTTCCACCGCTGCCATCAGGCCGAATACACCGACGACCTGCTGGCGAAGGATTTCGACCGCTGGGGACTGGTCGGCATCAATATCCGATCTCCGCTGCTGGCCGATACGCTGGGGCGTCAGGACGGCCTCTACACGCGGCTGATCCGTCAGAACGACGAGGTCGAAGCGCGCATCATCGGCAGCATCGTTAGCGTCGTCGACAGCCAGGAAAGTGCGGCGCCGGCGTTGGACGTGCTCGCCTCGCCCGACATCGAGATGGTCACCATGACGGTGACCGAGAAAGGCTATTGCCACATTCCGTCGAGCGGCGCGCTCGACCCCGACCATCCCGACATCGCGCACGATCTCGCCAATCCCGAGACGCCGGGCAGCGTGCCAGGCATCCTGGCAAGGGCGCTGGAGCTGCGCATGGCCACGCATGGCCGGCCGGTGACGCTGCTGTCCTGCGACAACATCCCCACCAACGGCATTATCCTCGGCAATGTCGTGCGCGCATTCGCCGAGCGGCGCGGCAGGAGGCTGGCGGACTGGATCGAGGCCAATGTCGCCTTCCCCTCGGCCATGGTCGATCGCATCGCGCCGGCGACGACCGAAGCCGATATCGACACCGTCGAGAAGCGCTTCGGCTACCGCGACGGCGCCGTGGTGGTGGGCGAGCGCTTCCGCCAATGGGTGATCGAGAACCGCTTCGCCGGCCGCGTCCCGCGCTGGGACCGCGTCGGCGCGACCTTCGTCGACGATGTCACACCGTTCGAGCATCTCAAGATGCGCGTCCTGAACGGCGCCCAGACGACGCTCAGCTATCTCGGCGTTTTGGGCGGCTTCGAGCACACGTTCGAGACCATCGCCGACCCGCTTCTGGCGAATTTCGTCCGCCGCATGCTGACCGAGGAAGCATTGCCGACGCTGATGCCCGTGCCCGGCATAGCGCCCACTGCCTACGTTGAGCAGAGCTTTTCGCGCCTCGCCAACACGGCGATCCGCCATCGCAACCACCAGATCGCCACCGACGGCTCGCAGAAGATCGTGCAGCGCCTGCTCAACCCGATCCGCGACCGCCTGGCGAAGGGCGAGAGCATTGCGCTCCTCTCGGTGCCGGTCGCCGGCTGGATGGCCTATCTGGTCAAGGCATCCGCGCGTTTCGGCCGCGCCTGGCAGGTTTCCGACCCCTTTGCCGAGAAAATTGCGGCGATCGCCGACCGCATCGGTGCGGACAGCGGCGCGCTTGTCGATTCGATCCTTGCCATCGACGCTATTTTCGACCCGTCCTTGGCCGCCAACGCCACATTCCGGGCGCATGTCGTCGCCGGGCTCGACGGCTTGCTTTCAGGCGATCCGATGGGCTTTGTCGGACAAGTCCGCGCTGGGCCAACCGATGCGCGGTTGAAGCAGCCGGCGCGATCTGCATAGTTAGCAACTGGGAGGGAACATGAAGCTTGGACTGCTGACAGCACCGTTTCCGGATACGCCACTCGGCGAAGTTGCCGACTGGGCGCGCTCTGTCGGCTTCGAGGCGCTGGAAATCGCCTGCTGGCCGAAGACGTCCGGCGCCAGCCGCCGCTACGCTGGCACCAGCCATATCGACGTGGACGTCTCGGCCGCGCAGGCCAAGGACATAGCCGCCGAGCTTGCCGGCAAGGGCCTGGCCATCTCGGGCCTCGGCTTCTACCCCAATCCGCTCCATCCCGACCGGGCGCATCGCGAAGCGGTGATCGATCATCTGAAGAAAGTGATCGTGCTGGCGAGCCGCATGGGGGTCCCGCTCGTCAACACCTTCTGCGGCGGCGACGCTTCGAAGACTATCGACACCAACTGGGAGGATGCGCGGAAAATCTGGCCGTCGATCATCTCCCACGCCCGCGAGCACGGTGTAAAACTCGCCTTCGAGAACTGCCCGATGATCTTCAGCTATGACGAATGGCCGGGCGGGCACAACATCGCCTACTCGCCCTATGTCTGGCGCCGCATCCTCGAAGCCTGGGGCGGCGACGTCGGCATGAACTTCGACCCCTCGCATCTCGTCTGGCAGATGATCGACAAGGAGCGCTTCATCCGCGAGTTCGGCAAGAGCATGCTGCATGTGCACGCCAAGGATCTGATGATTGATCATGATGGTTTGTACGAGCGCGGAATCCTTTCGGCTGGCATAGGCTGGCAGGTGCCGCGCATGCCGGGGCTTGGGGACATCGACTGGAGCAGGATTTTTTCGGGCCTCTACCGGGCCGGATATGACGGGCCGGTCATCATCGAGCATGAGGACCGGCGCTTCGAGGGGACGGATGAAAAGGTCAAGCGCGGCTTCCTGCTTGCCCGCGACGTGCTGCGCCCCTTCATCAAATGACGAAAAGCTCGGCTCCGACCGCGTCGGAGCCCTGGAACTGAACTGAAAAGATCAATGTGGAGGAGTACTGAAATGAAAAGACATCTGACCGTGGCCTCGCTCCTTGCCGGCGCCGCCTTGCTTGCCTCGGTGGGCGTTTCGGCCGCCGCCGGCAAGTATACGATCGGCATTTCCAACACCGTGCAGGGCAATGGCTGGCGCGAGGAAATGATCTGCGCGATGAAGGCGCAGGCGCTCGCATCCGGCGAAGTGACGAAGCTCAACATCGCCCACCGCAACACCGACGCCGCCGGCCAGCTCGAGGACATCCGCAACCTGATCAGCGCCAAGGTCGACGCCATCGTCGTCAACCCGGCCGATCCGGCCGGCATCAAGGCCGGCCTCGAGGAAGCCACCAAGGCCGGCATCGTCGTCGTCGCCGTCGACCAGGCGGTGACCGAGCCGTCCGCCTACATCATCTCCAACAACCAGGAACAATATGCCTATCTCGGCGCCAAGTGGCTGTTCCAGCAGATGGGCGGCAAGGGCGAGGTGTTCTACATGCGCGGCGCCGCCGGCGCTTCGGCCGACTCAGATCGCGACAAAGGCTTTAAGAAGGCGCTCGCCGAATTCCCCGACGTGAAGGTCGCGCAGGAAGTCTTCACCGGCTGGCAGCAGGACCAGGCCAAGCAGCAGATCCTGTCCTTCCTCGCCACCGGCACCCCGATCAATGGCATCTGGACCTCTGGCATCGACAACGTGATTGTCGACGCGCTGGTCGAACAGCAGGCGCCGATGGTGCCCGTGGTCGGCGCCGACAATGCCGGCTTCGTCGGCCAGCTCAGCTCGGTCAAGGGCCTGGTCGGTGCTGCGGTCACCAATCCCGGCTCGATCGGCGGCGCCGGCGTGACGCTCGCCTTGCAGATCCTCGACGGCAAGAAGCCGGCGCAGCAGACCGTGCTGGTCGAGCCGCAGCTCTGGGAAAACGCCACCGACGAAGGCAAGGCCAAGCTGAAGAGCGTCGTCGATCCCTCGCTCAGCCCCGAATGGCCGGTCTCGATCTCGATCCCGGACTGGACGACCTACACCAAGGAGCAGATCGTAGCCTGCAAGGGCCCGGGCGAATAAGCGCCTGATCCGGACGCAAGCGCGAGGACGCTGGACCAAGGTCTGGCGTCCTTGCCATTTGATTTGGCACGCATAATTTGAGCCTTCGAGCAATTCCAGGAAAAGTGTGAGCGGTTTCCGTCCGGAATTGCGTAAAACAAAAGGATAGAGCGGTTCGCCGTTTCCATGAAACGGTGGAACACTCTGAATCGAGAAAGCTTTGACCACCAACCTCCTCGACGCCACAGGCGTAGCGAAGAACTACGGCGCGGTTGCCGCGCTGCGCAACGCCTCGCTTTCCGTATTGCCGGGCGAGGTGCATGCGCTGATGGGCGCCAACGGCGCCGGCAAGTCGACCCTGGTGAAGATCCTGACCGGCGCGATCAAGGCGGACGCCGGGCGCATCCTGATCCGCGGCCAGCAGCTCGATGTCCGCTCGCCCGCCGACGCCCGCCGCGCCGGGCTGCTGCCGGTCTACCAGGAACCGGCGCTGATCCCCGATCTCGATGTCTTGTCCAATCTGCGGCTGACCGGCACGCCGGTCGAGCCGTTCCGCGCCTGGGTGCGCGAGCTCGGCATTCCCGACCTCGATATCCGCGAAACGGCGCGTCATATCCCCTTGGCCATCCTGCGCGTGCTCGACCTGGCGCGCGCGCTTGCCGTCGAACCCGACGTGCTTCTGCTCGACGAGATGACCGCGGCTCTGCCCGCGAACCTTGCCGAGAAGGTGCTGGAAGTCGTGCGCCGCCAGGGCGATGCCGGCCGCTCCGTCATCTTCATCTCGCACCGTTTCGTCGAGATCTCCGCGCTCTGCGACCGCGCCACCGTGCTGCGCGACGGCTCCACGGTCGGTGTCGTCGACATCGAGCCGGGCGTCGAGGAAAGAATAGTCGAGATGATGCTCGGCACCCGCATCGAGAAGACACGCGTCACCGCGCGCGCGGCAAATGATGTGGCGGTTGCCGGCGGCCGCCGCCCGCGATTGTCGGTCCGCAACCTGCAGCTCGGCACCAAGCTCAACGACGTCTCCTTCGATCTCGCCAATGGCGAGGTCGCCGGCGTGTTTGCGCTCGAGGGCCAGGGCCAGGACGAGCTCTTCGCAGCGCTTGCCGGCTCGATCCGTCCGACCGGCGGCACCATCGACGTCGACGGCGCGCCGGTGAAATTCTCGCATCCGAGCGACGCCATCCAGGCCGGCATCGCCTATGTGCCGGGCGACCGCGCCGAGGCCTTGGCCATGCAGCGCTCGGTGCGCGAGAACATCGCGCTGCCCTTCAGCGCGGCGTTGCGCAAATGGGGCCCGATCCGCATGCGCCGCGAGCAGGTGGTGGTTTCCAGCGCCATCGCCAGATTGCAGATCGACACCCGCGCCCAGGGCGAGGTGCAGCGCCTTTCCGGCGGCAACCAGCAGAAGGTGACCATCGCCCGCTGGATCGCGGCCAACGCCCGCACCATCCTTTGCTTCGACCCGACGCGCGGCATCGATGTCGGCACCAAGCAGGAAATCTACAAGCTGCTGCGCGAGCTCGCCGGCCAGGGCAAGTCGGTGCTGTTCTACACATCCGAAATGGAAGAGGTGCAGCGTGTCTGCGACCGCGTCATCATCATCTTCGGCGGCCGCGTCGTCGACACTTTCCCGGTCGAGCAAGCCGATGAACCGGCATTGATGCGCGCAGCCTACGGGCTGCCGCGCGGCGCCAAGGCGGATGTCGGCATCCTTGCCGAGGTCAAACCCGGTTCCAGCGCGGAGGCCGCGTCATGAGCCGCTTTCTCCGCAACCAGGGTTGGGTCGCGGGTCTGTTCGCCCTGCTGATCTTTCTCTTCGTCGTCACCAAGCTGATCCAGCCGGGCTATGGCAGCGGCGACTTCGGTTCGCTGGCGCGCGCGGTTCTGCCTTATGCCTTTGCCGTCGCGGCCCAGACCGTCGTCGTCATCGCCGGCGGCATCGACCTGTCGGTCGCCGCCATGATGGCGCTGACCAGCGTCACCGCCGCCTCGATGATGAACGGCGCCAGCGAGGAATATGCCTTGTTCGTCGTGCCCTTCGTGCTGGCCATGGGGCTGGTGCTTGGCGCGCTGAACGGCCTCCTCATCGTCGTCACCCGGGTGCCCGACATCGTTGTCACCCTGGCCATGCTGTTCGTGCTCCAGGGCGCGGCGCTGCTTGTGCTGGGCGCCCCCGGCGGCGCCGCCGCCGAATGGCTGAAGGCAAGCGTTATCGGCACCGTGCCGATCCCCGGCCTGCCGGATTGGGCTGACGCCTGGGTGCCGAAAGCGCTGGTGCTGCTCGTCGTCTGCCTCTGCATCGTGTGGATTCCGCTCAGGCGCTCACGCCTCGGCCTCTCCATCTACGCCATCGGCAGCAACGAGCTCGCCGCCTTCCGCAGCGGCGTGCCGGTGGCGCGCACCAGGATCATCGCCTACGCGCTGTCCGGCCTGTGCGCAGCGCTTGGCGGCCTGTCGCTCACCGTCAGCACCGGCATCGGCGCGCCCATCCCCGGGCCCTATCTGCTGGCCAGCGTCGCCGCGGTGGTGCTGGGCGGCGTCGCGCTCGGCGGCGGCAAGGGCGGCCTGCTCGGGCCGATCATCGCCGTCTTCGTGCTGAGGCTGGTGCGCACCGACCTGACGCTTCTGGCCATCGATCCGAACGTCACCGCGATCATCGAGGGCGCGATCATGGTCGCGGTCGTCATGTTCGGCGCCTTCATCACCATGCGGAGCCGCCCGGCAGGAGCAACGCCATGACCGACATCGCGACCATGCCCCAGCCGGTCTCGTTCGGTCGCCGGATCAAGCGCTTCATGGCGGACCGGCCACTTATCCCGCTGATCATCCTTTTGATCATCCTCGTGGCGATCCTGCAGGTGCTGCGCCCCGGTATCGTCAACGAGCGCTGGCTCGCCAACACGGCGAAATTCGCCATCCCGCTGGCGATCCTCGCCGGCTGCCAGACCATGACAATGCTGACCGGCGGCATCGACCTTTCCGTCGGCACGGTGGCGACGATGAGCGCCTTCATCATGGCGACGCAGATCGTGAACCAGGATCCGGCGGTGGCGTTCCTGCTGGCCATGCTGCCCGCCGTGCTGATCGGCCTCGTCAACGGCATCGGCGTCGGCGTGTTCCGGGTGCATCCTCTGATCATGACGCTCGGCACCAGCCTGATCGGCACCGGCTTCCTGCAGGTCTACCAGCGAACAGTGATCGCCTCCGGCGCCAAGATTCCGGATTTCCTCAGCTGGCTGGGCACCGGCGTCACCTACGGCTTTCCCAACGCGCTTCTGCTGTTCGTGCCGGTGGCGGTGCTGATCGTCTTCATGCTGAACCGCACCGGCTTCGGTCGCCTGCTCTACGCCGTCGGCGACAATGAGCGCGCCGCGCGTCTGTCGGGCGTCCGCTACTGGCAGGTGATCACCGCGCTCTACGTCCTCTCCAGCCTACTCGCCGGCATCACCGGCCTGCTCTATATCGGCCTGATCAAGGCGCCCTCGCTGTCGCTCGCCGAACCGCTGGTGCTGCCATCGGTAGCCGCCGCCGTCATTGGCGGCACCTCGATCTTCGGCGGTCGCGGCGGCTACACCGGCACCATCATCGGCGCGCTGATCCTGACCGTGCTGACGACGCTGCTCACCATCCTGCAAATGCCCGAAGGCGGCCGCCGCATCCTGTTCGGCTTCATCGTGCTGTTCGTGACGGCGGCGTATCTGCGGATCGTCGAGGACCGATAGAACCAAGCGACGTGGCCGTGACAGGCACGGCTCACTCCGCCGCCTGTACATGGCGGGCATTGATGATCGCCCTGATCTCCGAGCGGCATGAGCCGCAATTGGTACCGGCGCGCAGTGTCGAGCCGATTGCTTCCAGACTGTCGCATCCGGCGGCGACGGCCGACGCAAGCTGGTTGGCGCCGATATGGAAGCACGCGCACACGACCCGCCCGATGGCAGGCATGGGCACCGGCGAGCGTCCCGACAAAAGCGCATGGCGATCGGTCGCCGACAGTGGCTGGCGCGCTGCGAGCAGCGACACCAGCCAGTCACGTGCCGGCAACTGATCCGGGGCGGCGACCAGCAAGGCTTCGGCCATGGCGCCGCCATCGTCAATGGCCGCCGCGCGATAGGCGAGGCCGCGCCGGTCGGTGTATTCCAGAAGCTGGTCTCGCCGTTGGACGCCGAGCAGCTTGCGCGCCAGGAGAATGCCCTGATCCGGCGGCTCCGTTCCGGTCAGCTCGTAGACCCAACCGCCCTCGACCGCCTGTCGGCTCCAATGGACGAAACCTGTCGGCCTGAGATCGCGGCGTGTAATGAGCACGCCGGCCCAGCCGGTGTTCTCACGCACGATCCTGACCGGAACATGTTTGAGTTCAGGTTGGCCGGAATGCGGATCGGTAACCGGTGAGGACAGCAGACCGGCCGCGGCCTTCGCCGCGAAATGGCCACTCCAATGCATGGGCATGAAGGCCTGGCCGCGTCGCTGTGCTTCCGACACCCGCACCCGTGCACGGACGAAGCCGAAGCGGGTCGAAAGATGGGCGAGGTCGCCGTCCTTGAGACGGTGCGCGGCCGCATCCGCCGGATGGATGTCGACCGCGGGCTCCGGCGCGTTCGCCATCAAACGCGGCACGGTCCCGGTGCGCGTCATGGTGTGCCACTGGTCGCGCAGCCGGCCGGTGTTCAGGGCCAGCGGATAATCGGCATCGACGGTGAAGGCCGTCGCCTCCTGCCGCACCGGCACGAATCGCGCACGGCCGTCGGGCGTCGGGAAACGGCCGTCGCTGAACAATCGCATCTGCTGCTCGCCTCGCTCCGGTGCGGGCCAGTGACGCGGCGCGAAGGCGGCATAGTCCGTGTCGCTGAGGTCAGCCATGCCGCCGAGATCGAACAGGCGCTCGCCGCTGTTCTCGAAGGCGGACAGCGCCGCGTGCTCGCGGAAGATGTCGGCCGGCGCCTGGTAGGCGAAGGCATCGCCAAAGCCCATGCGGGCGGCGACATCACAGATGATGCGCCAGTCGGCTCTCGCCTCGCCCGGCGGCGGCAGGAACGACCGCTGACGCGAGAGGCGCCGCTCCGAATTGGTGACCGTGCCGTCCTTCTCGCCCCAGGCGGCGGCCGGCAGCAGCACGTCGGCATGGCGCGTGGTGTCGGTGCGGGTCACATCCGAGACAGCGACGAAATCGCATTTGGACAAGGCGGCGCGCACGCGCGACGCATCCGGCATGCTGACGGCCGGATTGGTGCCCATCACCCACAGCGCCTTGATGCGGCCGTCGGCGACCGCCTGGAACATGTCCACCGCCTTCAGGCCGCCGCGCCGCGCGACGCTTGGCGCCTTCCAGAAGCGCGAGACCCGGTCGACGTTGGCCTCGTCCGCGAAGTCCATATGCGCGGCGAGCTGGTTGGCCAGGCCGCCTACCTCGCGGCCGCCCATGGCGTTCGGCTGACCGGTGACCGAGAACGGCCCCATGCCGGGTCGCCCGATGCGGCCGGTGGCGAGATGGCAGTTGATGATGGCGTTGACCTTGTCGGTCCCATGCGCCGACTGATTGACGCCCTGGCTGTAGACGGTGACGGTCCGCTCTGTGGCGGCGAAGAGATCGTAGAAGGCCTGGATATCGGCGACTGCCAGCCCGCAACCTTTCGCGACGCGCGCGATCGACGGCGCATCGGCGCCGGCGAGCGAAGCTGCCGCATCGAAGCCTGATGTATGGTCGCGGATGAAATCGGTATCGGTCTTTCCGGCTTGCGCGAGATGCGCGAGCAGGCCGTTGAACAACAGCACGTCCGTGCCCGGATCGAGCGCCAGATGCAGGTCGCACTCGTCGGCCGTGGCAGTGCGGCGCGGATCGATGACGACGATCCTGGTTCCGCGTTCCCTTCGCGCCGCAAGCATGCGCTGATAGAGCACCGGGTGACACCATGCGGTGTTGGAGCCGGTGAGCACGATGAGATCGGCGCGCTCGAAATCCTCATAGACGCCGGGAACGATGTCCTCGCCGAAAGCGCGGCGATGGCCGGCGACGGACGACGCCATGCAGAGCCGCGAATTGGTGTCGATGTTGCCCGAGCCGATGAAGCCCTTCATCAGCTTGTTGGCGACGTAATAATCCTCGGTCAGTAGCTGGCCGGATACATAGAAGGCGACCGAGTCCGGTCCATGCTCGGCAATCGCCCGCGAGAATTTTCCGGCGACGAGATCGAGCGCTTCATCCCAATCGGTCTGCCTGCCGCGGATTTCAGGCCGGAGCAAACGGCCTTCGAGGCCAAGCGTCTCGCCAAGCGCAGCACCCTTCGAGCAAAGCTTGCCTAGATTGGCCGGATGATCGGGATCGCCGCGAACGGTCGTCGGGCCGTCCGCGGCGACCTCGGCCAGCACGCCGCAACCCACCCCGCAATAGGGACAGGTGGTCCTCACCTCGCGTGCTTCTTCCATGCCTCAGGCCGCTTTCGAGGCCAGCGCTTCGAGCGCGATGAACAACCGTTCGCCCTCGACCTTGACCGGTATAGTCCGGACCGAGCCTTCGTCGGCGCCGAGCGCCTTGCCGGTCTCCAGCGAGATCACCCAATTGTGCAGCGGGCAAGTCACCGCCGCGCCATGGACGATGCCCTGGCTGAGCGGTCCTCCCTTGTGCGGGCAATGGTCGTCGATGGCGAAGACCTGGTCGTCCGCCGTGCGGAAGATGGCAATCTTGCCTTGCGGTGTGACGACGCAACGCGCGCCGCGCGGTGGGATGTCGGCGATGGAGCCGATGGCGATCCAGTTCATATTGGTCACTCCGCCGCCTCCGCGAACCCGACCGACGCCATCGGCCGGAACTCGTGCTTGTCCTTGCCGGAGACGCGCTCCGACCACGGATCGACCTGCGCGAATTTCTGGCTGAAGACGAAGCGGTCGAAGAGCGTCCTGCGGCGCTCTGCATCGTCCAGGATCTGCTTCTTGATCTCGGCGGTGCCGACGCGTTTGGCCCATTTGTAGATGCGCTCCAGATAGCGGGCCTGCTCGCGATACATCTGGACAAGTGCCACGATCACCTCCAGCGCCTCGTCCTCGGTCTTGACCAGGCCGAGCACTTCGGTGCCCTTGATATCGAGGCCGGCGGCCCCGGCGAAATGGATCTCGTAGCCGGAGTCGACGCAGACCACGCCGACATCCTTGCAGGTCGCTTCCGCGCAGTTGCGCGGGCATCCCGACACCGCCATCTTCACCTTGGCCGGTGTCCACGAGCCCCACATGAATTTTTCGATGCGGATGCCGAGGCCGGTCGAATCCTGCGTGCCGAAACGGCACCAGTCGGAACCGACACAGGTCTTCACGGTGCGCAGGCCCTTGGCGTAGGCATGGCCGGAGACGAAGCCGGCCTTGCCGAGATCGGCCCACACCGCCGGCAGGTCCTCCTTGCGGATGCCCAGCATGTCGATGCGCTGGCCGCCGGTGACCTTGACCATCGGGATGTCGAACTTGTCGACCACGTCGGCGATGGCGCGCAATTCGCCGGCGCTGGTGACGCCGCCCCACATGCGCGGCACCACCGAATAGGTGCCGTCCTTCTGGATGTTGGCGTGCACGCGCTCGTTGATGAAGCGCGACTGGTAGTCGTCGGCATATTGGTCAGGCCAGTCGCAGACGAGATAGTAGTTCAGCGCCGGCCGGCACTTTGCGCAGCCGCAGGAGGTCTTCCATTCGAGCTCCTGCATGACGGCGGGGATCGTCTTCAGGCCTTTCGCCTTGATCAGCCGCCGCACATCGTCATGGCCAAGGCTGGTGCAGCCGCACATGGGCTGCACCGCCGCCGGATTGTAGGCTTCGCCCAGCGTGAGCTTCAGCAATTGCTCGACGAGACCCGTGCACGAGCCGCACGAGGCCGAGGCCTTGGTGTGGGCGCGCACGTCGTCGAGACCGGTCAGCCCCTTGCCGGTGATCGCGCCGGTGATCTTTCCCTTGCAGACGCCGTTGCAGCCGCAGATTTCCGCATCATCCGCCAGTGCCGCAACGGCCGCCAAAGGGTCCGAGGAAACGCCTCCCTGGAACGCCTGGCCGAAGATCAGCGTGTCGCGCATCTCCGAAATGTCGGTCGCCTTCTTCTTGAGGTAGTTGAACCAGGCGCCGTCGCCCGTCTCGCCGAACAGCACCGTGCCGATGATGCGGTTGTCCTGCAGCACGACGCGCTTGTAGATGCCGGCGGATGCGTCGCGCAGGATGATCTCCTCGCGATCCTCGCCGTCGGCGAAGTCGCCCAGCGAATAGAGGTCGATGCCGGTGACCTTGAGCTTGGTCGGCGTGTCGGAGTGGACGAAGCGCCTGTCCTCGCCATCCGCCAGCCCGGCGGCCGCGACGCGGGCCATCTCGTAGAGCGGCGCGACCAGCCCGTAGACATGGCCGCCGACCTCGGCGCATTCGCCGAGCGCCATGATCGCCGGATCGGAAGTCCGCATGCGGTCGTCGACGACGATGCCGCGATTGACCTCCAGCCCGGCCTCCTTGGCGAGCGTGGTGCTGGGCCGGATGCCGACCGCCATCACAACCAGCGTTGCCGGGATGACCGTGCCATCCATCAGTTCGACGCCCTCGACCTTGCCGTTGCCGACGATGGCCTTGGTGTTGGCCTTGGTCATGACCTTGATGCCGCGCGCCTCGACGGCCTTCTGCAGCAGGTAGCCGGCGGCCGGATCGAGCTGGCGCTCCATCAGCGTCGGCATGACGTGCAGCACGGTGACGTCCATGCCGCGTTCTTTAAGCCCCGCCGCGGCTTCGAGCCCAAGCAGGCCGCCGCCGATGACGACCGCCTTGGCGCGCGATTGCGCGGCGAGCAGCATGGCATTGACGTCGTCGAGGTCGCGATAGCTGAGCACGCCCGGCAATTCCTTGCCGGGCACCGGAATGATGAAGGGCACCGAGCCGGTAGCGATGATCAGCCGGTCATAGCTTTCCGTCACGCCGTGGTCCGAGGTGACGGTCTTGGCCTCACGGTCGATGGCGACAATCTTGTGGCCCTTGTAGAGCGTGATGCCGTGCTTGATGTACCAGCCGTCGCCATGGATGACGATCTCCTCGAACGCCTTCTCGCCCGACAGCACCGGCGACAGCATGATGCGGTCGTAGTTCACGCGCGGCTCGGCGTTGAAGATGGTGACGGCGTAACGGTCCGGCGCTGCCTCCAGCAGGTGCTCCAGCATCCTGCCTGGCGCCATGCCGTTGCCGATGATGACGAGTTTTTCGCTCATGTCCGGTCTGCTCCGATCTATTCGGCGGCGTAGGAAAGGGACGATGTCTTGACGGCGGCCGCGCGCTCCATCCGACGGATGGTGACGTGCATCCAGAGCAGGCAAGAGCTGACGATCAGGAACAGGAGCATGAAGCAGCTCGACCAGACGCCGGTGAGGTCGTTCAGGGTGCCGAAAGCGATCGGCAGGATGAAACCGCCGAGCCCGCCGATCATGCCGACCACGCCGCCGACCGCGCCGACGCTCTGCGGATAATAGGCCGGGATGTGCTTGTAGACGGCGGCCTTGCCGAGGCTCATGAAGAAGCCGAGCACGGAAGCGACGGCGATGAAGGCGAGCGGGCCGATCTCGAAGTGGAAGGGGATCGGCCCGCTGATGCCGCGCACGACATAGTCTGCCGAGGGGAGAGACAGAACGAGCGTCGCGACGGCACAAACGCTGAAGGTCCAGTAGAGCACGGTGCGGGCGCCGATGCGGTCGGAAAGCACGCCGCCATAGGCGCGGAAGATGCTGGCGGGGATCGAATAGGCGGCGCCGATCATGCCGGCGGTGGCGATGCCGAAGCCGTAGACGCCGATCAGGTAACGCGGCAGCCAGAGCGACAGCGCCACGAACGCGCCGAAGGAAAAGAAATAGTAGAAGGCCAAGCGCCAGACCCGCAGGTTCTTCAGCGGCGCGAATTCCTGCCAGAAGCTTCTTGCCGGCGCCGCCGTACCGGCGCGGCGCTCGCGGATGACCGGATCGTCGTCGGTCGTGAACCAGAAGACGATGGCCATGACGACCAGCGCCGCCGCCCAGATCAGCGCCACCGACTGCCAGCCCCAGGACAAGAGCACGAACGGCGCCAGGAACTTGGTGACCGCGGCGCCGACATTGCCGACACCGAAGATGCCGAGCGCCGTGCCTTGTTTTCCGGCTGAAAAGAAGCGCGAGACATAGGCGACGCCGACGGCGAAGGAGCCGCCCGCGAGCCCGACGCCGAGCGCGGCCAGCAGCATCTGCCCGTAGGTGTGCGCGAAAGCGAGCAGGAAGGTCGCGACCGCGGCCGCGAGCATGGTCGCTGTGTAGACCAGGCGGCCGCCATAGCGGTCGGTCCAGACGCCGAGCACCATGCGCACGAGCGAGCCCGTCAGGATCGGCGTGCCGACCAGCAGGCCGAACTCGGTCTCGTTGAGCCCAAGCTCCTGCTTGATGCGAACGCCGATGATGGAAAAGATCGTCCACACCGCGAAGCAGACGGTGAAGGCGATGGTGGACATGGTAAGCGCCTGCCGGGAAGCACTGTCCTGGCTGGGCGCGGCTGGGAGATTTGCGGTCATGGCTAGCTCCAGTTTGCAGCGAGGAAGGCGCCGCGTGTGGTGTTGATCATGGTCAGCGCGACGGGGCTTGCGCGGTCACTTGCGGACCGTTGCCTTCGGCTTCGTGGCTGGCGGGAAACAAGAGCAGCGCGGCGATGAACAGCACCGCCGTCAGCGCGCTGCTCGCCAGGAAATCGCGGCGGGTGAAATCCTTGAGGGATGTCGTTCCGATCCATCTCGTCATCGTCGTCTCCCGTTGGGCGCTGCTTGGGGCCAGCGCCGTCGATTGCGTGTCGGCCAAAACAAAAAAGCTGCCGTCCAGGCCCTCTTGCGTCCGTACATCCGGGATCGCGTGGTGACCTGAGCGGCAGCTTTGCCTGTGGCGCCCGCCAGTGGACGCCTGTTCCGTTGCCCGCGAGGGGCTCGGCTATTTCAAAGCACGAACCGTGCCAGTTTTACGCGGAAGCTGAATTCTGTGGAAAATCAAAGCGGTATGAATGCCAGCCGGCGACCATGCCAGACATGTTCGCGGTCAAACATTGATCAATGGCGCGACAACAGCGCATAAATTTTGTGCAACGCACAAGAATGGCGCGCAAATAATCAAGCTCGCTTCTGGCCGTCAATATAGGCGTCGATTCGGTCCGGATCGAAGATCTGGCCGTCGAAGAATCCATCGGGGCCAAGGATCAGACTGGCCCCCGCCGAGCCGACCGGCGTCGCGACCTTCAATGCGCCCTCGACCTTGGCATTGGCGCCGGGCAGCGCGACGCCAAGCGGCTTGAGCGCCGATCGATAGAGGTCGGGCCGGTAGCAGTCGCGGGCGATGGCCAGGTTCTGTGGCGTGTGCGGCAACTGCCCCCAGCGCACCATCTGCGTGTAGAACCACAGCGCATGGCTCTTCCAGGGAAAATTGGCCGCCTTGTCGAAAGGCAGGAAGAAATCCTCGACGCGCCGTTCCGCGCCGCCGCCGAGTTGAAGGCGTCCGGTGAGCGCCGGCATCTGGATCGTCTCCGGCTGCCCGAGGAAGGCTGGCCTTGCCATCAGCGCGGCCAGTTCGCCGCGGTTCGCCGGATCCTGGCACCAGCGGGCGGAATGATGCAGCGCCCTGAGCAGGGCGGCTAGCGCCTCCGGGTTTTCCTCAGCCCAAGCCCTGCGGGCACCGATGACCTTTTCCGGGCTGTTGCGCCACAGCAGCGCCTTGACGGTGACGATGTGGCCGGTGCCCGCCGCGACGGCGGCGCTGTTCCAGGGCTCGCCGACGCAATAGCCGTCGATGCGGCCGGCGGCCAATGCGTCGGCCATGAAGGGCGGCGGCACGATGACGATCTCGATGTCCCGGTCGGGATCGATACCGCAGGCGGCAAGCCAGTAGCGCAATTCGTAGTTATGCCCGGAATGCGGATGCACGACGGCGAAACGCAGCGGCTCGCGAACAGCGCCCATCCGCTCGCGGATCAGCGCGCCGAGCGCCGCCCCGGCGCGGGCGGGATCGAGGTCAGGCGCCGCGCCATGCGCCGCCATGCCTTCCCACACGGCGTTGGAAACGGTGACGCAATTGCCGCCGAGGCCGAGCGAGAACGGTACGATGGTTTCGGAGGCAAGCGGCGTGAGGCCAAGGCTGCAGGCGAGCGGCATCGGCCCCAGCATATGCGCGACATCGAAATGGCCGATGGCGATGCGGTCGCGGATGTTGGCCCAGGAAGTCTCGCGTTGCAGCTTGAGCTCGATGTCCTCGCGCGCGGCAAAGCCTATCTCGCCGGCTGCGACCAGGACGGCGCTGTCGAAAAGCGGCATGAAGCCGGCGGTGATCTGATGCGCTACCGACATGCTCATTCGCCCTCCAGAGGCCCCAGCAATCCCGCAGCCGTCACCAGGCTCTGGGCGATGTCGGCGATCTTGCGGTTCTGGTTCATCGCGGTCTTGCGCAGCAGCGCGTAGGCCGCCCCTTCGCTTAGGCCCCGCGACTTCATCAAGATCCCCTTGGCCCGGTCGATGACCTTGCGGTTCTCGAGCTCGCTGCGCGCCTCCTCGAGTTCGCGCGCCATGCGTGAGAAGGCGTTGAAGCGGCTGATCGCCATGTCGAGGATCGGCTTGATGCGTTCTTTTTTCAGCCCGTCGACCACATAGGCCGACACGCCGGCGTCGACGGCCGCCTCGATCGAAGCCTGATCCGAGCGGTCGACGAACATGGCGATCGGCCGCTTCACCGCGCGCGAAAGCTGGAACATGTTCTCCAGCATGTCGCGGTTGGGGTTTTCGAGGTCGATGACGATGACGTCCGGCTCGATCTCGGCGATGCGCCGGGCTATGCCGGCCACATCATGGATCACCGTCACATGCCGATGGCCGGCATCCCGCAATCCGGCCTCGATGATCGACGCACGGATGCGGTTCTCGTCGATAACAAGGATGGTCAACGAACCGGCGGACATGCGCCTATTGTGCAGGTAGGCCGGATTTGTGCAATGCGGTAGTCGGCGGGAGGGCCGCGGGCCGGGCCTTACCAGGGCAAGCAACCTGTGCATCGCCCTGGGCGAACATGAAATCGCCCGCCAGGGGGTGCGGCCAGCCAATGAATCGCTTGATACATGTGGGTAATTTTCCCACAAATATTTGGCCGTCGATCAAAGCCGCTTCGATCGCAGGCGCGGACTGAATTTCCACGGATCACCTGCCCCCCGCATGATCCGCGGAAGAGCAGCAGCCGTAACGAAAAGGCTCGGAACACCCACCCCGGTAAAAGAGCCCAGTGCGACTGCGCCGGCCGGCCTGTCCCTCGCAAGAGACAGGCCGGCCGGATCTATCGCCATCGCGAGACAGCGTGTTTTCGAGCAGCGGGGCAGCCGACACCGCGAAGCGTTCGGCCTTGCCGGCGGCAACAGCCTGCTAGATCCTCGTGCGGGACCTCAGGGAGCGCCTGGACCGCCCGGTCCACCGGGGCCGCTCGGCCCACCAGGCCCACCGGGCCCAACCGATTCGCCATTGGAGGCGCCCCCGGGAGCCTCTGGACCGCCTGGGCCTTTTGGCGGACCTGAACCAGGCGGCTGACCGGGCATGCCGGACGGGCCTTGCGGCCGCATGCCGGAATTCGCCTGGCGCGAGGCCGATACGATGTTGCCCGCCCGGTCGAACCCGACGGCAAGGAACGCGTGGACGACAGCTGTCGATTTCGAATCGTCGCCTTGGTCGTCGATCAAGACCCCCAGACCCGAAACCAGCCGAGCTCCCTGGCGCCGCAGGAAGGTCTCATACAGCACGTTCGCGGCATCGGCCTGTGGAACCGGAACCTCCGCCTCGATGCGCAACACCCTGTAGCCGCCGCTGGCCTTGGCCAGGAACAGTTCGACGCGGCGGTTCGCAAGCTGCAGCGACCTTGGGCCGAGGCTCAGTCGTCCCACCAGCAGTGAGCCCGACCTCACGACCGCCAGGCCGCGCACAAGGTAAGGCGTCCCGGACGGTCTGGTCTCTATCAAGCTTGCAACGATCTTCCCGCCCGGCCGCCGGATGCCTTGAACGGCCACGATATCCCCCTTCTTGACCGTCGGCATTCCCGCAACGCGGCTGGTGTCCACGCTCTGTCCCAGGACCAGAATCGAACCGCGACTTGCGCGTTCGACAGGCCCGACGACCTCGCTGGTGACGTGGATTTCACGCGTGAAGACGCGATCCGCATCCCGTGTCACGGCCACGCGGACAACATGTCCCACCTTGAGGCTGCCTGTGGTGGCTGCGACGCCGTCTATCCAGACGGGCACGTCCGGACCGTAGGCGACGCGCACATCGTTGACGAAGATGCTGCCGAAGCGCTGTATGGTTCCCACTATGCCGGTGCCGCCGATGCCGTGATCGCTCTCCGTTCCCGCCGTCCACCCGGTGCCGCCGATACCCCGGTCGCTCGACGTATCCGTCGCCCTTGCGATTGAACTGGGCAACGCCGCCGGAAAGGCGGCGCCGAGCATCAGAAAACTCCGCCTCGTCAACCTCCAATGCATCAAGCGTCTCCGCCGGCAGGCTTGGAGGATTCTTCGCCGGCAAACGATGCACCGTCGGAGGTGAGGATGTAGACGCCGCAATTCCAACGGCTTGTCCCGCCGGGATCGCTTTTCACCGCCTGGTTCGCATGCTTGTTGAGCTGGATAAGTGTCTCCATCGCGACCTTGCGGCTGTAGGCTTCGAGCGACCTGGCAAGGTCTTCCGAGAGCCCGTCATAGTGGACGGCCCGCTCGATGAAGGGCGGTTTGTCCGCCAGGATGTTCGCGACGGCGGCGGCGGCATGGTCCTGAAGGTTGCGGGCAAAGTAATAGAGTCTGACCTCGCCGTCGTCGCGCGGCGCCATAGCCGCCTCCATCAGGACGATGCGGTCCTCCTCGTCGATCTCCACCAGCTTTCGATCGAGCCAGTCGTCCAGAACCGCTCTCGGCCGCAAATCCCGCGTCACCGACTCCACGAGGCCCGCGAACGACGCCTCTCCGGCCTCGGCCATTCGCGGCAAGGGCAATGGCGCGCCCTTGGCATCGGTGAACAACCGATCCGCAAGCCAGCGCGCGACAATCGCGCTCGTCCTCGAAACGGATTCGGGTATCACCCTGACAGGGGCGCCGGCGCCTCGCAGACGGCTGACCTCCTTGCGATGGACACCCGTCAACAGGCTTACCCTGCTGTCCGTCTGCTGCTTGTCGGGCAGCGTGAATTCATGCTCCGCCACGTTGACGTAGATCTGCCGCAGCAGGTCGACGAAGGTGGGAAACGTCACCCCGCATTTGATCGCCAATCGCACCAACGGGCGAAGCACCCGGTTCAACGCGCTCTGGACGCCCGCAGCATCCAAATATTGTTCCGCCGATTTACTCATCGCCGTCCTTCACCCGTCAATCAACCACCTATGCCCCGAAAATTCCTGCCGAAAATAGCCCGTGGGAAATGCTTCCACAATAGATGGGCCTGCAATGCCGCCTGTCCCACCTCGCTATCCTCAATTCGCAAGGCGCGTTATGTCCAGTGGTCTCCCTTGGTTGACACGTGTGAAATTTTCCCACAATATTTATCGCGAGGCAGAACCTCACATCGATCGCCGCAAGGGTATGACCGGCAGAGGAGAGCATTGTTGAAAAGGCCTTATGTGAAGCCGGCCATAAACAAGGCCCTGGATGGATTCGACCGTCCAGCGGGCAGTGTCGACCGCATCGACCGTGCGCATCGCGGCATGGAGACCAACGGAAAGGACTTTTCAAGCTCCTCGGACGGCTTTGTCTCGCTCAACGAACGCCTAGATCCCACTGTCTCCCTGACCGCAAGCGTTGTATCCGCCTACATTGCGAACAATCCGCTGCCTGCGGCCGAGCTGCCCGACTTCATCGGCAAGATATACGCCTCGATCAAGCTGATCTCACTTGGGTCGCCCGATGTCCCGCCGGACGAGATAAAGGGCGTGGCCCGGGCGAAAAAAACCGTCACGCCGGAATTCATCATCTGCCTGGAAGACGGCAAGCGCTTCAAATCGCTCAAGCGGCATATCGAGACCCAATACGGCCTTACGCCAGACCAGTATCGAGCGAAGTGGAACCTGCCTTCGAACTACCCGATGGTAGCGCCAAATTATTCGGCAACGCGTTCGAAACTGGCCAAATCCATGGGCCTCGGCCGAAGGATGAAGTAAGGTCCGGGACGGCCGGCAGGTTTCAGGCGGACTGCGGCATATGCGGAGCGCTCAACGCCGAGGAGCTCCAGGTGCTCGCCAAATCGACGAAGCGGCACAAGGCCGAGGCCGGCAAGGAGCTGGTGGGCGATTCCAGGAGCGTCGAGCGTTTCTCGAATGTGCTTTCGGGCGTCGTGAAATTGACCAAGACGCTTTCCGACGGCCGCCAGCAGATCGTCAGACTGCAATTCGCTCCCGATCAATCTCGCCCGTGCCTGGCTGTCGACCAAGCCGCTCATGCTGCTCGACGAGCCCCACCTTGATGATACGCAGGAAGCGCGCATTCTCGAGCGGCTGCTCGACCGCTTCAGCGATCGGATCGTCGTCGTCTCAACCCATCGCGCGCCGCCGCTTCGCGGCGCCCGCACGATGGAGCTGCAGCCGTGAATGCCATGCCAACTGGAGGCAGGCGGCCTTTTCACTCCTCCTTGAAGGCGTGAGCGAAACTGTCGGCGACCGGCTGAAAGAGATATTCGAGCAGGGTTCGCTTGCCGGTGACAACGGAGACGTCCACCGGCATTCCCGGATATAGCTTCACTTGTGGGAGGTTCTTGAGCTCATCGGCACTCACCTCGACCGTCCCCCTGAAAAACGTCGCGCCGCTGCGCTCGTCGATCTCGGCGTCGGCCGAAACCCGGGTAAGGGCGCCCTTCACCGTGGGTGTGGTTCTCTGCTTGTAGGCGACGAGCCGCACCGTCGCCGGCAGACCGGGGCGAACGACATCGATATCCAGCGGCTGAATCTTGACGTCCAGCACCATCTTGTCCTGGTCGGGAACCAGATCGAGAATAATCCCGCCGGGGGGCACAACGCCGCCCGGCGTGAAATACCGAAGGTTCATTACCGCCCCATCTTCCGGCGCAACGACATCCCGGCGCGCCGCGCGCGCGTCGGTCTTCTGAAGCGCCTTTTCGAGCTCGGAGCGTTTGGTCTGGACGTCACGAAGGTCCTCGGCGGCCTTCTTGACATAGGAGAGCCGCCCATTGTCGATCTGCGCGTCCGCCTCGGCGATCTGCTGCCGCAGGCTTTCTATATTGCCACGGTTCGAGTCAGCCTCCCCCTGCGCGGCAATGACCTGCCGTTCGAGCTGGAGCACGCGGGACTTCACCCCATAGCCTTTCTTGAGAAGTGTGCGGGCGTCCGCCAGCTCTTCCCGCAGTGACGGCAACTGGATCTCGAAGGCCGCAACTCTCGCAGCGAGCGCCGACATCTGGGCATGGTATTGGGCGATCCGCTGCTGCCAGACCTCGACCTCCGACGCCTGAACCTTGGCCTGGTCCTGGAAGATGCGCTCCTGCCCGGCCATGGCCTCGGCGACGGTGGGGTCGCTTTGCCGCGCCGACAGGTCCGCAGAAAAAGGAATTGTCTTCAGGCCGTCGCGCTGCGCGATCAGGCGGGCTTCGCCGGCGAGCGCGGAATCGAGTTCGCCGCGCACGGCGTCGCGGTCGGATTCCGCGTCGAGCCCGTCGAGGCGGACCAGTATCTGACCCTGCTTGACCAAGTCTCCCTCCCGGACCAGGATTTCCCGGATGATGCCGCCTTCCAGGTGCTGTATGGTCTTGCGGTTGCTGTCGACCTTCACCACCCCGGACGCGACCGCCGCGCTCGTCAGCGGCGCGGTGGCTGCCCAGAGACCGAAGCCACCGAACAGCAGGCCGATGACGGTCAGGCCGCCGAAGACATGGGCGCTTACCGCCGGCCATGCGGGCGGTGGCGGCGGCATTTTCAGCGACAGCGCGGCTTCAGTCACGACCCGGTCCTTTCGGAGCTCACGACCCGGACCTGCGGCTGGGCGGACTGCTGCTCGGGGCGGCGCAGTTGCGCAAGCACGCCATCGCGCGGGCCGAACATTTGCGGCTGGCCATCGTTCAGCACCAGGACGCAATCGACGTTCACCATCAGGGACGGGCGGTGGGCGACGATCACCACGGTCGAACCTGCCTCCTTCATCGCGGCAATCGCCTGGTTCAGCGCTTCCTCGCCAACGGCATCGAGATTGGAGTTCGGCTCGTCCAGCACCACCAGCGCCGGACGGCGGTAGAGCGCCCTGGCAAGGCCAATGCGCTGGCGCTGCCCACCGGAGAGCACCGAACCCTGTTCGCCGATCTCGGTATCATAGCCGTTCGGGAGCCTGAGGATCATCTCATGCACGCCGGCCATCTGGGCGGCGGCCACGATCTCAGCCGGATCGCCTTGTTCCATGCGGGCGATGTTCTCGCGGATGGTGCCGGGAAAGAGTTCGACGTCCTGAGGAAGGTAGCCGACATAAGAGCCGAAGTCGGTTCGGTTCCAGGAAAACACGTCGACACCGTCGAGCCGAACCCGGCCTTCTGCGGCGACAGCATGCCGACGATCAGGCGGGCAAGCGTCGACTTGCCGGCCGCAGACGGGCCAATCACAGCAAGCACCTGGCCCGGCGGCACGGCGAAGGAGAGATTCCTGAGCGCGGGCTCCTTGGCGCCGGCTGGCGTGTAAGCGACAGCCTCGACCGAAAGCCGCCCCTGCGGACGCGGCAATTCCATCCCCGGGGGGCGCAGCGACGGAGCCTCGAACAGCCGGTCCAGGCGACGCCAGGCCTCGCGAGCGGCGGTCGTCTGTTTCCAGGTTGCGATAGCCTGCTCGACCGGCGCGAGCGCGCGCGACATGATGATCGAGGCCGCGATCATGGCGCCGGGCGAGACTTCATGGCGCAGCGACAGCCAGGCGCCGAGCCCCAGCACCGCGACCTGCAGGAACATCCGGAACGGCTTGGTGAAGGCATTGATCAGGCCGGCCCAGTCGCTGGCGGTCGTCTGCAGCGCGAGCACGGACGCATTGGCCGCGTCCCAACGCCGGGCGAGCACCCCGCCCATGCCCATCCCGTCGATGACTTCGGCATTGCGGAAACCGGCATCCGCCGCCTGGTAGGCGCGCGCGGAAGCGGCGTTGGCCTGTTTGAGCGTGTTGGCCGTCAGTGCGTTGTTGGCAAGGGCGAGGCCGAACAGGATGATAGCGCCGCCCAGCGCCAGAAGTCCGAGCAGGGGATGCAGCAGGAAGATGAAGCCGAGATAGAGCGGCATCCATGGCGCGTCGAACAGCGCCATGATGCCGCCGCCGCCAAGATAGCCGCGCAGCGTGGCGAGGTCGCGCAGCGCCTCGGTGCGGTAAGAGGAGCCGCGCAACGCGTTCTCAAGGCCGCGGCCCAGTACCTGCGGCGACAGCACGCGGTCGATCCAGGTGCCGAGCTGCACCAGCAGCCGCGAGCGGAAGAATTCGAGCGCGCCCATTGCAGCCAGCGCCGCCGTCGTAATCAGCGTCAGATAGACGAGCGTTTCCACGCTGCGTCCCGTCAGCACTCGATCATAGACCTGCAGCATGTAGATCGAGGTCGAGAGCACGAGCAGGTTGATGAAGAAGCTGAACCCCGCCACCGCGGCGAAACCGCCGCGGCAGCGGGAGAGGGCAAGCTTGAGCGCAGAATGATCCTGCATCATCTTATCTGCCACTTCATCGTCTTCCTGCGATCAGGCATGCAGATTGATGTCTGCGCTGCTCAGATTGGTCACCCCCAGGAGGTGGATTTCGATGACGTCCGCACCGTTTGTAATCGCCTCGGCTGACGTACCGACATTTGCGTAGACAATGGTGTTCGTTCCATCCGTCGTCCAACCGACGCTGTGCGCGGCAAGCGTTGTCGAAGCACCTAAGTTGGTCGGAGTGCCAGTCAGATTTAGTGTATCCAGGAAGTCGAGTTTGTCCGTCCCGTGGAGGAAGTCCTGGATCGTATCGAAGGCGGCATGAGTGGAATCGGCGACCGCCGTGTAGACGAAATGGTCGGCACCGTCGCCGCCGACCAACCAATCGGCGTTCGCCTTTCCAATAATCGTGTCGTTGCCCGCGCCACCGAAGATGTAGTCGACGGCAGAGGTTCCGGTGACGCTGTCCGTGCCAGCTCGACCGTCAGCGATAGTCGGATCGGTACTTACCAGTGTGATCGTGTTGTCGACACTGCTCCCGTTGGCGTTGCCGATCCAAACGGTGAACGACTGTGGAGCCGATGAAGCCGAATGATTATCAGTGGCGGTGACAGTAAGAGTGCCTGTTGCCGAGCTTCCTAGTCCGACGCTGGCGGTCAGCTCTCCGTTTGCTGCAACCGCGACTGTCCCGGTGCCACTCCAGGTGCCCGTAAACGAGACGCTATCGCCCGCATCGGGATCCACGGACAAGAAGTGGCCCAAATCGATAGGATTCCCGTCGGCGATCGGGGCCGAGCCCGGGACGAACACCGGCGCGCTCGGCGCATGGTTGGTCACGGGCTCATTGGCACCATTCACCGTGATGTCGATGACATGGTCCGTGCCATCGGCCGACAATACATGGATCTGGTCGTGCGGATGGTCGGCAGAGGTCAGGGCCTGGACATTGGCCGCGGCATTGTTGAGTGTGTAGACCCAGTTTCCACTGGCATCGATGGTCAGCGAGCCGTATGTGCCCGCGATCGGATTGATGCTGGTGTGCACCAGGAACGAGTTCTGGCCTGCGTCAGGGTCGTTGACGGTCAGAGCTCCGTTGACGGTCAGCACGGCATCCTCGGTCACGGAACCGCTGCTGTTGCCGGTGATCACCGCCGCGTCGTTGACGCCGTGGACGGTGAAGCTGACCTGCTTGGTGGTGCCGTCGAGGGCGGTGACGGTGAAGGTGTCGATCTTGGTGTCGTTCTCGCCCAGATACTGCACGGCCGCATTGGCCACCGAGTAGGTGTAGGAGCCGTTGGCGGCCAGCGTCAGGCTGCCCAGGTTGCCCGCATCGCCGCTGACCGTGGTCTGGAACGAGGACTGGTTCTGGTCGGCATCGCTGATCGAGATGGCGCCGCTCGCCGTCAGCGTCGGACTGGCGCTGTCCTCGGTCACATCGGCCACCGTCGGGGTGCCGATCACCGCCGCGT
>NZ_VFTW01000012.1:0-153355 GCF_006440815.1 Mesorhizobium sp. B2-8-3 | reverse complement strand
GGATTGGGGGAACCACGTGGCAATCAAGCCTCGGCCCGATCAGTCGCGCCAGTCACAGAAGATGTGTGCATAGCGTAGCGCTTTGCGGGTGCGAGAAACCCTAGTTCGTCGAAGCGGCGTGTGTCGGAAATCACCAGACGTTGTCGCTCACATTGCCGTTGTTGTTAATTGGCGAGCAATTCTCGTTTTACCTATTGCGGATAAAAATTATCCACGATATTCTCTATCCACGAACTGGAGATCGGCACGATGAAGCTGGGCGAGGGCGTTGAGGCAGCCATCCATTGCGCGGCGACGCTGGCCAGCGTCGATGGCAACAGCACCATGCCTGGCGCCGCGCTCGCCGAGTGCTTCGGGCTGTCGCCGAGCTATCTCCTGAAACATCTCAACCAGCTCACGGCGGCGCGCATACTGGAATCGGTGCCAGGGCCGGCGGGCGGCTATCGGCTGGCGCGAGCGGCCGAGCGCATCACGCTGCTCGATGTCGTGCTGGCCGTCGAGGGACGGGAGCCGGCGTTCCGCTGCGGCGAGATCCGACAGCGTGACCCGGTCAAGATCGATGCCTCGGCCTATGTCAAACCCTGCGGCATCAATGCCGCGATGCTCAAGGCCGAACGCGCCTATCGGGCAGCGCTCGCCGAAGTGAAGATTTCCGACATCGTGGCGGAGTATGCGGCCGAAGGCGATCCGCGATCCTATGCCGCGAGTTGCGCCTTCGTCGAGCGGCACCAGCGGCCGCAGAAATCCGCTTCATCCAAGCAGATATAGACCCACCCAAAAACCTGGAAGGAAAGACGATGAAACAGAGATTGCAATTCTACGCCAAGGCTCCGGAGCTTCTGAAGGCGGTCACGGCGCTCAACAAGGCGGTCGACGAGTGCGGGCTGGAAGAAAGCCTGATGCATCTGGTCAAGCTCAGGGCCTCGCAGATCAATGGCTGTTCCTACTGCGTCGACATGCACAGCCGCGAGGCGAGGCGCGACGGCGAGACCGAGCAGCGGCTCTATCTGGTCGCCGCCTGGAAGGAATCGCCGCTGTTTTCAGAGCGCGAGCGCGCCGCCCTTGCCTGGACCGAGAAGGTAACGAAGATTTCGGAGAACGGCGTTCCGGACGACCTCTATGCCAGCACGCTCGAACATTTCTCCGAGGAGGAACTGGTCAAGCTGACGGTGGCTGTCGGCATGATCAACACCTGGAACCGGCTCAGCGTCTCCTTCCACGCCATCCACCCGGTCGAGAGGGCCAAGGCCGCCTGAGAGAACGGGGCGGCGCGCGGGGCGGTTCAGTTGTCGGCGAGCTATTTGCTGATGTCGGCGCCCTGCCGTCTACGGGGAGAAATGCCCGGCAGGGCAATGAGGGGCAGCGCTGACGTCGGATTTTCGCCTAAAGCGCGTCGCGCTGGAACGGATTCAGGCGACGCGCTTTAGGTCTTTGTTTTGATGCATGTCGTTGTCCCAGAACCGCTGCACACTTCTGAGCGACATGCATTGGTCACCACTCACGCCGCAAAGCGCAAACCACCGTCGCAAGTCAGCACCTGGCCGGTCATGAAGCCGTTGGAGACCAGGAAGGCGATCGCCTCGGCGACGTCCTCGGCGCGGCCGATGCGGCCGACCGGCGTCTTGCCGGCATATTCGGCGAACACCGCCTGCCGCTGATCGTCCGGCAAAAAGTCCCACCATGGCGTGTCGATGACGCCGGGCGCCACGACGTTGACGCGCAGCGGCTTCAGCTCGACAGCCAGGATCGGCGCGACGGTGAGCAGCATGCCGTTGATGGCGCCGATGCCGGCGACGCCGGGCGCTGCAATCTGCGCCGAGACGGCCGAGATGAAGGTGACCGATCCGGCCTTGTTCATGGTCGGCAGGGCCGCCTGCAGACAGCACAATTGCGGCCGGATCTTTTCCTCGACGCCGCTGCCGATATCGGCGAGGTCGAGCGTCGCGAACGGCCCCAATCCCTTGCCGCCGCTCGCGGCGAGGACCAAGTGATCGAACGGCCCGAGACCGTCGAAGAAATGCCGGACCTCGTCCGGCTTCGTCGCGTCAAAGGCGGCCTTGCCGACGGTGCCATCAAGGGTCTTCCACGCGCCCTTCAGCTTCTCCTCGTTGCGGCCGGTGATGGTCACTTTCATGGTGGGGCCGACCAGCCGTTTGGCTGTGGCAAGGCCGATGCCGGATGAGCCGCCGATGATGACGGAATGTTCGATGGTCTCGCTCATGAATGTTGTTCCTTGGATTTGGAGGATGGACGCTCGATCAGTTCGAGGCTCAAGGTCCGCAATCGGCGGCGGGCTTTTTCGTCATAGGCCTGGGCCTCGGCGCGCGATTCGCGCTGGCCGTCGAAGTAGCGGCCGCTGCGTCCTTCGAGCGCCGGCGACGCGGCGAGGTTGAGAATGGCGTCGGCGCCGGTCTCGACCGAGCTCCACGGCGTGACGCCGGCCTGCCGGACCATGGTGGTGTCCATGTAGCTTGCCGGGTGCAAGGCGTTGACGCTGACGCCCGTGCCATCGAGCTGCTGAGCCAGGTCGACGGTGAACAGGATCTGCGCCAGCTTGCTCTGGCAGTAGGCGCGCACGCCGCTGTAGCCATGCGTCAGCATCACGTCGTCGAAGTCGATCGCCTGCTGGCCGGCCGAGGCGACATTGACGATGCGCGCGGGCGCGCTTGCCTTGATGAGCGGCAAGAGTTCCGAGGTCAGCAGGAAACCGGCGAGATAGTTGACGGCGAAGCGCAGTTCATAGCCGTCAACGCTGACCTGCCGCTTCGCGCCCTGGCCGCCGGTGCCGACGCCCGCATTGTTGATCAGGATGTCGAGCCGGTCGGTCCTTGCGCGCACGGCTTCGGCGAGGCGGCGTACTTCGACAAGCGAAGCGAGGTCGGCTGCGAGAAATTCGGCTTTGCCGCCTTTTGCTTCTATGGCGGCCGCGGTCGCCTTGCCGCGTCCTTCGTCGCGGCCATGCACCAGCACGCGCGCGCCGGCCGCGCCGAGCCGCTCGGCGACCACGCGGCCGACGCCGTCGGTCGAACCGGTGACGAGAATGGTTTTGTCCTTGAGTTCCATGTCCAGAGCCTCCTTGCGCTGCTCTGAACGGAAAGATGGGACATAGTGCGAGGCCTAAACAGTTCAAACTTTATCCTGGTATCGGTACTGCTATAATAGATGCATGGATGCCATCGCCCATTCTCCCGAAGATCACCGCCGGCGCGAGCTCGGCGCCTTCCTGCGTTCCCGCCGCGAGCGGCTTTCGCCCTCGGAGACCGGCATCGCCGCCGGTCAGCGGCGGCGCACGCCCGGGCTGAGGCGCGAGGAAGTGGCGATGATCGCCGGGGTCGGCACGACCTGGTACACGTGGCTGGAACAGGGCAGGGACGTGCGTCCTTCGGTCGAGGTCCTGACCGCGCTCTGCCAGGCATTGCGGCTCGACGGCGCCGAGCAGCGGCATTTGTTCACGCTCGCCGGCCGCCAGAAGCCGGAGCGGCGGCGCATCGTACAGGTAAAGGTCGAGGGACCGTTGCTGCACATGCTGCAGAGCCTGGTGCTGCAGCCCGCCTATGTCGTCGGCCCGCGCTGGGACGTGCTGGCCTGGAACGACGCGGCGGTCGCCATCTTCGGCGACTACGGCCTGCTGGAGGGCGATGCCCGCAACATCCTCCACGGCGTGTTCACCGATCCGCACCGGCGGCATCTGCTGGTGGACTGGGAACAGCTGGCGCGCGCAACCCTTGCCGCGTTCCGCGCCGAGAGCGCGAAATACACCGGCGATCCGGACTTCGAGCGGCTGATCGCGCTGATGATGCGCTCAAGTCCCGAATTCCGCGAGTGGTGGCCGCAGCGCGATGTGGTGCATCGGCTCTCCGGCCTGAAGCATCTGCGCCATCCGATCGCCGGCGCCATGACGTTCGAGCATATGAGCCTGTCAATCGACGACGGCTCGGACATGCGATTGATCGTCTACACGCCGCTTGCCGAGCAGAACTCGGTCGCGAAGTTGCGGAAATTGCTTGAGGGGCTTCCGGGCGAACGGCGCAGCGCGTGAGGTCCCCTCAGCTTCGTCATCCACGGGCGCAGCGGGAGCGAAGCGGACGCGGAGACCCGAGGATCCATTCCGTTACTTTTGCGATGGAGTGCAGCGGTGCAGAATTCTGCACCGTAGCGGCGCTCCAAGGTCACGGAATGGATCCTCGGGTCTCCGCGTCCGCTTCGCTCCCGCTGCGCCCGTGGATGACGAAGTGTTGGACGCTTCGGCTAATCTCCACGGGTCGGCAGGTCGTTCGCTAGCCCTTCGGCTTCAGCCCATCCAGGAACAGCTGCTCCAGAAACCGCGCTGCGTCCTCGAAGCGGCCGTCGCCGCCGCGGTCGGCGCCGAGCACGGCGCGGACCTGGACGTCGAAATCGGCATAGTGCTGCGTCGTCGCCCAGATCGAGAAGATCAGGTGCCAGGGATCGGTGCGGGCGATCTTGCCGGCACGCATCCAACCCTTGATGACGGTGGCCTTCTCGTCGACCAGGGCCTTCAGCTCGCCTTCCAGCATCGGCTTGATGCGCGGCGCACCCTGCAGGATCTCGTTGGCGAACAGCCGGCTTTCGCGCGGGAAGTCGCGCGCCATTTCGAGCTTTCTGCGGATGTAGCTTCTGAGCTCCGTCAGCGGATCGCCGATGTCGTCGAGCTCGCGCAGCGGCGCCAGCCAGGTGTCGAGCAGGCGCTGCATCAACGTCTCGTGAATGTCTTCCTTGCGGCGGAAGTAATAGAGAAGGTTCGGCTTCGACATGCCGGCGGCTTCGGCGATCTGGTCGATGGTCGAGCCGCGAAAACCGTTGGCGGAGAAGACTTCGAGCGCGGCTTCCAGGATGAGCTCGCGCTTTTCCTGCTGGATGCGGGTGCGGCGGGGAGCGGAGCTTTCCATCGTGTCCGTCATCCTTGCCGGCCGTCTTCGCGTGGGCTCTCTGGACCAATTGTCTGGACCAGTTTTTCCTTGGGCTGTGGAGCGCGATTTCGATGCCGCATTTCCGCTAGTAATCCCTTGACCGCCGACAGGCGGCACTAACGTTTGTCCAACCGGTCAAAATTTTGCGTAGCACGAAAACGCAGCAAAGACCAAGCGTTGGCCGCACCGAAACACGCTTACAAGGGGAAGTCTTGGTCATGTCCAACCGGCTGAAAGTCACGCCGAACGATCTCAGCGCATTCTGGATGCCGTTCACGGCAAACCGGCAGTTCAAGCAGGCGCCGCGCATGTTCGTGTCCGCCAAGGACATGCACTACACGACCAGCGACGGCCGCAAGGTGCTGGACGGCACCGCGGGCCTGTGGTGCGTGAACGCCGGCCACTGCCGGCCGAAGATCACCGAGGCGATTCAGAGCCAGGCCGCCGAGCTCGACTATGCGCCGGCCTTCCAGATGGGCCACCCGATCGTGTTCGAACTGGCGAACCGCTTGGTCGACATCGCGCCCAAGGGCATGGACCATGTCTTCTTCACCAATTCCGGTTCGGAATCGGTCGAGACGGCGCTAAAGATGGCGATCGCTTATCACCGGGTCAGGGGCGAGGGCTCGCGCACCCGCCTGATCGGCCGCGAGCGCGGCTATCACGGCGTCAATTTCGGCGGCATCTCGGTCGGCGGCATCGTCTCCAACCGCAAGATGTTCGGCACGCTGCTCGGCGGCGTCGACCATCTGCCGCATACGCACCTGCCGGAGAAGAACGCCTTCTCGAAGGGCGTGCCCGAGCATGGCGCGGAGCTCGCCAACGAGCTTGAGCGTCTCGTCACCCTGCATGACGCCTCGACCATCGCCGCCGTCATCGTCGAGCCGGTCGCCGGCTCCACCGGCGTCATCCTGCCGCCGAAGGGCTATCTGCAGAAGCTTCGGGAAATCTGCACGAAGCACGGCATATTGTTGATTTTCGATGAAGTGATCACCGGCTTCGGCCGTCTCGGCGCGCCGTTCGCGGCGGATTATTTCGGCGTCACGCCGGATATCATGACCACGGCTAAGGGCGTCTCCAATGGCGTCATCCCGATGGGCGCGGTGTTCGTCAAGAAGGAGATCCACGACGCCTTCATGACCGGCCCGGAGCACATGATCGAGTTCTTCCACGGCTACACCTATTCGGGCAACCCGATCGCCTGTGCCGCGGCGCTCGGCACGCTGGACACCTACAAGGAAGAGGGCCTTTTGACGCGCGGCGAGGAACTTGCGCCCTACTGGGAAGACGCGCTGCATTCGCTGAAGGGCGAGCCGCATGTCATCGACATCCGCAACATCGGCCTGATCGGCGCGATCGAACTGGCGCCGATCGCCGGCAGCCCGACCAAGCGGGCGTTCTCGGCCTTCGTCAAGGCGTTCGAGCGCGGCGCGCTGATCCGCACCACCGGCGACATCATCGCGCTGTCGCCGCCGCTGATCATCACCAAGGGCCAGATCAACGAACTGATCGACCATGTTCGCGATGTTCTGAGGTCGATCGACTGACAAGCCGGAGCGGGCACCCTGCCGTGGAGGGCAGGGTGTCCGCGAAGCCGCTGGCTGAGGTCGACGCCGCGGCGCTGACCTTCGGTGTGATTCAGGCAGGCTGCGCGCCGATGCCCGTCAGGATCACCCGCTTGATGTTTTCCTTGGCTTCCCGCCATTGCCGGTCGGAGAGCGACTTGCCGCCGTTCAGCGTCTCGATCTGGTGGCCGAAATCGGCATAGTGCTGGGTCGTGGCCCAGAGCATGTAGAGCAGGTGGCGCGGGTCCACCGGGTCCATCTTGCCCTCCTCGATCCAGCGCCCGATGATCTCGACGCGGCCGTTGGTCCATTCGCGCAGCGTCGATTCCATGTAGTCCTGCAGCACCGGCGCGCCGTGCATCACTTCCGAGGCCCAGACTTTCGAGCCGTCTGGGTGGCGACGCGATATTTCCATCTTGGCGTCGATATAGGCGCTGATGCCGTCCACCGGGCCGCGCGCCGCGTCGAAGCAATTGGCCGCCTGCAGCCAGATCTCGAAAATATTCTGGACGACGGACCGGTAGAGCTCTTCCTTGGTGGCGAAATAATAGTGGAGATTTGCCTTTGGCAGCCCCGCCAGATCGGCGATCAGCTGCATCGTGGCGCCGCCGAACCCGGCTTCCGCGAACACCTTTTCGGCGGCGAGCAGGATGGCTTTTTCATTCTCCCGCCTTATGTCCTGTCTCCGCATGGGACGGGTGGGCTCGGTCATGTCTCCCCCAAGATTCTCGTTGACCGCTTGGTCAGCTTGTGTAGTCTGAAAGCTGACCATACGGTCAGGATGCAAACCACTCAAGGGGCGACAAGACCCCTAGTGAAAATGGGAACCGCAAATGGCCGCACCCGGCGAAAATCTGCGAATCAATTCAGACCGTTTGTGGGATTCCATCATGGAGATGGCGAAGATCGGCCCCGGCATTGCCGGCGGCAACAATCGCCAGACCGTGACCGACGAGGACGGCGAGGGCCGCCATCTTTTCAAGCGCTGGTGCGATGCCGCTGGGCTCGAAATGGGCGTCGACGAGATGGGCACGATGTTCGCCCGCCGCGAAGGCAGCGATCCCAGCCTGCCGCCGGTCTATGTCGGCAGCCATCTCGACACGCAGCCGACCGGCGGCAAGTATGACGGCGTGCTCGGCGTTCTGGGCGGGCTGGAGGTCGTGCGCTCGCTCAACGATCTCGGCATCAAGACCAGGCATCCGATCGTCGTCACCAACTGGACGAACGAGGAAGGCGCGCGCTTCGCGCCGGCGATGATGGCGTCCGGCGTGTTCGCCGGCGTGCTCGACCAGGCCGACGTCTACCAGCATGTCGACAAGGACGGCAAAAAGTTCGGCGAGGAGCTCGAACGCATTGGCTGGAAGGGCACCGAGAAGGTCGGTGACCGCAAGATCCACGCCTTCTTCGAATTGCATATCGAGCAAGGGCCGATCCTAGAGGACGAGGGCATCGATATCGGCGTCGTGACCCACGGCCAGGGCCTGAAATGGCTGCAGGTGACACTGACCGGCAAGGAAGCACATACCGGCTCGACGCCGATGCCGAAGCGCCGCAATGCCGGGCTCGGCATGGCGCGGGTGATCGAGCTGGTGCACGAGATCGCCATGGACTACCAGCCGGACGCCGTCGGCGCGGTCGGCCACATGCAGGCCTATCCGAACTCGCGCAACATCATCGCCGGCCGCACTGTCTTCACGATCGACATCCGCTCGCCCGAAAAGGAAGTGCTCGACGCCATGGATGGCCGCATCCGCGAGGGCATCGACACGATCTGCGACGCGCTCGACATCCAGTACAAAATCGAGCAGGTCGGCCATTTCGATCCGGTCACCTTCGACAAGAACTGCGTGAAAGCAATCCGCGATGCGGCCGACCGGCTCGGCTATTCGCATCGCAACATCGTCTCCGGCGCCGGCCATGACGCCTGCTGGATCAATCGGGTCGCACCGACCGCGATGGTGATGTGCCCGTGCGTCGACGGCCTCAGCCATAACGAGGCGGAAGAGATCACCAAGGAATGGGCGAGCGCCGGCGCCGATGTGCTGTTCCATGCGGTGGTGGAAACGGCGGGAATCGTGGAGTGACCGACTAGAGCAATCGCCGTTTCACGGAAACGGCGATTGCTCTATCTCTTTGTTTTAACGCAATTTCGGACGGAAAACCGCTTCACACTTTTCCTGAAATTGCTCTAGACCAATCACCTCGCAACGCCGCTCGCAAAGAAGCGCGAAAGAACAGGGGAACAGATATGACCAAAGTCATCCGGAACGGCACCGTCGTCACCGCCGACCGTACGTGGAAGGCGGACGTGCTGATGCAGCACGGCAAGATCGTCGCCATCGGCTCGAACCTGCACGGTGACCACGAGTTCGACGCCACGGGCTGCTATGTCATGCCGGGCGGCATCGATCCGCACACCCATCTCGAAATGCCCTTCATGGGCACCTATTCGGCCGACGATTTCGAATCGGGCACGCGCGCGGCCCTTTCCGGCGGCACGACGATGGTGGTCGACTTCTGCCTGCCGGCGCCGCAGCAGTCGCTGCTGGAGGCGCTGCAGATGTGGGACAACAAGACCTCGAAGGCGTCATGCGACTATTCCTTCCACATGGCGATCACCTGGTGGGGCAAGCAGGTGTTCGACGAGATGGCTCAAGTCGTCGACCGGGGCATCACGTCGTTCAAGCATTTCATGGCCTATAAGGGCGCGCTGATGGTCGATGACGACGAGATGTATTCGTCGTTCCAGCGCTGCGCCGATCTCGGCGCGCTGCCGCTGGTCCATGCCGAAAACGGCGACGTGGTCGCCGCGCTCTCGCAAAAACTGCTTGCCGCCGGCAACAACGGCCCCGAAGGCCATGCCTATTCGCGTCCGCCGGAAGTGGAAGGCGAGGCGACAAATCGCGCCATCATGATCGCCGACATGGCGGGCGTGCCGCTCTATGTCGTGCATGTCTCGTGCGAGCAGAGCCACGAGGCGATCCGACGTGCGCGTCAGAAGGGCATGCGGGTGTTCGGCGAGCCGCTGATCCAGCACCTGACGCTCGACGAGAGCGAGTATTTCGATAAGGACTGGGACCATGCGGCGCGCCGCGTGATGAGCCCGCCCTTCCGCAACAAGCTGCACCAGGATTCGCTGTGGGCTGGCCTGCAAGCAGGCTCGCTGCAGGTGGTGGCGACCGATCACTGCGCCTTCACCACCAAGCAGAAGCGCAACGGCGTCGGTGACTTCACCAAGATTCCGAACGGCACCGGCGGACTCGAGGACCGCTTGCCGGTTCTGTGGACGAGAGGCGTCAACACCGGGCGGCTGACAATGAACGAGTTCGTCGCGGTGACCTCGACCAACATCGCCAAGATCCTCAACATGTATCCGAAGAAGGGCGCGATCGTCGAAGGCGCCGACGCAGACATCATCGTCTGGGATCCGAAGCGCAAGAAGACGATCTCGGCCAAGAAGCAGCAGTCGGTGATCGACTACAATGTCTTCGAGGGCGTCGAGGTGACCGGCCTGCCGCGCTTCGTCTTCTCGCGCGGCGAATTGTCGATCGAGGAGGCGGACGTCAAGGCCAAGGCCGGCCATGGCGAGTTCGTCGCCCGCGAGCCGAACGCAGCGGTCAACCGGGCGCTGTCGACCTGGAAGGAGATCTCCGCGCCGCGCAAGGTGGAGCGGACCGGCATCCCGGCCACCGGGGTCTGACCATGCGGGCTCCTTACCTGCTCCTGGCGGCGGCCGCGATGCTGGCCGCTGGCCATGGCCAGGCCGCGGGCATCGACCTGTCCAAGCCTTATGGCGACAAATATGGCTGCATCAACCGGAATGGCCAGGAAGTCGCCGCCGACAAGATGCTGCTTTTGACCGACAAGGAACTGATCACGGCGGCCAGCGCCTGCACCTTCAGCGACAGCCAGGCGCAGGCCGATGGATCGCTCGTGGTGACGGCAAAATGCGAGGCTGAAGGCGAAGAGGGACAGGCGCCGGCCAAGTTCACCATCAAGCGCAGCGCGAAGAACGCGAAGAAGCTGGTGGTGGCCGATGAAGACGGCAATGTGATGGGCGAAGTCGCGCGATGCAAGTAACGGCGGCCCCACCAGCCTCAGGCAACCAGAGCATCCAGTTCCGGCAGCAGGACGACGCTTTCCTGCTCGTTGGGATCGGTGCGGGCAATGACGGCCGAGGACGGGGCGTTGCTCAGATTGGCGGGCAGATGCGGCACGCCAGCCGGAATGTAGAAGAGGTCGCCGGCCTTGACGACGGTGTGGTGCTCGAGCCGGTCGCCGTACCAGGTGTGGACTTCGCCGGAGAGCACGTAGATGGCCGTCTCGTGGCTTTCATGCATGTGCGCCTTGGCGCGCGCGCCGGGCGGCATGGTGAGAAGATGCATGCAGATGCCGGAGGAGCCGACGGTTTCGGCGGCGATGCCGGCGAAATAGCTCAGCCCCTGCTTGCCCTGATAGGTGCTTTCGGGGCGAACGAGACGACAGGTGGGTTTAGGCGACATCGGCAAGGCTCCGGGCGGCGTCGATCGGGTGGGACAGGACGAGTGGAAAGCAACGCTATCATAAAATCAACCGGATTGCGGACAGCGCGGCAGCGGCTGCGAAAGGCAGGCTGCGCCCAATGACCGAACAGCCGCCAGCCGTCGTCTCGGCAAGCAAGCTCGGCCTCACCTTCCAGACCAATGACGGTCCGGTGCAGGCGCTCTCCAATGTCGATCTGACCATCGGCAAGGGCGAATTCGTCTCCTTCATCGGCCCGTCCGGCTGCGGCAAGACCACCTTGCTGCGCGTCATCGCCGATCTCGAGAAGGCGACCGCCGGGGCGATCTCCGTCAACGGCATGACGCCGGAGCAGGCGCGCGAGAAACGCGCCTATGGCTATGTCTTCCAGGCGGCGGCCTTGTTCCCGTGGCGCACGATCGAGCGCAACGTGGCGCTGCCGTTGGAGATCATCGGCCTCAGCCAGGTCGAGCAGGCCGAGCGCATCAAGCGCACGATGGAGTTGGTCAACCTTTCCGGCTTCGAGAAGAAATACCCCTGGCAGCTTTCCGGCGGCATGCAGCAGCGCGCCTCGATCGCGCGTGCTCTCGCCTTCGATGCGGACCTGCTCTTGATGGACGAGCCGTTCGGCGCGCTCGACGAGATCGTGCGCGACCATCTGAACGAGCAGCTCCTCGATCTCTGGGCGCGGACCAACAAGACGATCTGCTTCGTCACCCATTCGATACCCGAGGCGGTCTATCTGTCGACGCGCATTGTCGTGATGTCGCCGCGGCCCGGCCGCGTCACCGATATCATCGAATCGACGCTGCCGAGAGAGCGGCCGCTCGACATCCGCGAGACGCCGGAGTTTTTGGCAATTGCTGCCCGCGTGCGCGACGGCTTGAGGGCGGGGCACAGCTATGATGATTGAGGGGGACGAGTTTCCTCCTCTCCCCCACGGGGAGAGGGTGGCCGGAGCGAAGCGGAGGTCGGGTGAGGGGGCGCGCAACCGCGCCTTCGTCATCCTAGGGCGGAGCAGGCACGCCACCGCGCATGTCAAGGAAGCCGGCCATCGCGATTTCGCCATCCTAGGGCGTAGCGACGCGAAGCGGAGCGCAGACCCTAGGATCCATTCCGTGATGCTGGTCGAAGGGCGTAAGCGGCTCAGAATACCCGACGAGCAGAGCGCGGCGGCGGGAGTCTTATTCTGCGACGCTGCGAAGCGGAGAAGTAACGGCATGGATCCTAGGGTCTGCGCTGCGTCGCTTCGCTCCTTGCTCCGCCCTAGGATGACGAAGAACGCGAATGCTTCGGCCCAATCACCCGGCCTTCGCTTCGCTACGGCCACCCTCTCCCCGGCGGGGAGAGGAGGGGAGCCGCGCTGATGGACTCCTTCCGCTCGAAAGTCATCCCCGTCACCACCATCCTCGCCGGCGCGGTAATTCTCTGGTATGTCTTTGCCGTCATCCTCAACGCGCCGTTCCAGCGCGACCTCGACCGCCGAGCCAAGGAGACGCCCGGTACCGTTGAGTTCATCGGCAAGACGCTGTCGCAGCCGAAGCCGACGCTGCCGGCGCCGCACCAGGTGGCGGTGAACTTCTTCGAAAACACCTTCCTGCGGTCCGTCACCTCGAACCGCAGCCTGGTCTACAACGCCTGGGTGACACTGTCCTCGACGCTGCTCGGCTTTGCCTTCGGCACGGCGCTCGGCATCCTGATTGCGGTGGGCATCGTGCATGTGGCGACGCTTGACCGCAGCCTGATGCCGTGGATCATCGCTTCGCAGACCATTCCGATCCTGGCGGTGGCGCCGATGATCATCGTGGTGCTGGCGGCAATCGGCATCACCGGCCTGATCCCCAAGGCGCTGATCTCGACCTATCTGTCGTTCTTCCCGGTGGCCGTCGGGATGGTGAAGGGCCTGCGCTCCCCCGAGCTCATGCATCTCGATCTCATGCATACCTATAACGCCAGCGCCTCGCAGACATTCTGGAAGCTGCGCGTGCCGGCCTCGGTGCCGTTCCTGTTCACCTCGATGAAGGTGGCGGTGGCGGCAAGCCTTGTCGGGGCCATCGTCGGCGAACTGCCGACCGGAGCGGTCGCCGGCATCGGCGCCAAGCTGCTCGCCGGCGCCTATTACAGCCAGACCATCGATATCTGGTCAGCCCTGGTTGCGGGCTCGATCGTCGCGGCGCTGCTGGTTATGGTCGTCGGCATTGGCGGCCGCCTCGTCGACCGCGCCATGGGCGGGAGGCCGGCATGAGCTGGTTGAAACCGTCCTGGCAACCGGTGCTGGCGATGGCGCTGTGCCTCATCGCCTTCGCGCTCGGCGCAATGTCGAAGCCGGAAGCAGCCGCGCTGGCGGAGCCGGCCGCAACGCTGGCCTATCCCTATATGGGCGCGAAAGGGCTGATCATCGGGCTGTTGCTCGTCGCTGCACTGGTCTCGATGGTGAGGCTCACGCCGATCGTTGAAGCTATCCTGCTGTTCGTCGGCGCCCATGCCGCAGCCTGGCTTTTGATCAAGGGCATAGCCGGTTTCGAAGGCACCGCGCTGGCGCCGTATTTCCTGTTGCTTGCCGCCGCCTGGTTGCTTGCCTGGCGCTGTGTCGCCTTGCTGTCGTCGCTACGCCCCACGCAGGGCTGGGCGAAGACTGCGCTGCGCCTGATCATCCCGGCGATCTTCGGCGCCTGGATCCTGATCATCTGGGAGGCGGTGACGCGCGGCGCCGGCATCCCCTTCATCCTCTTGCCACCGCCCAGCGCCATCGGGGCGCGTATCGCCAACTCGCTGCCGATCCTGGGGTCGGACGTGCGCCAGACGATCTTCAAGGCGGTGCTGATCGGCTATGTCGTCGGCAACCTCGCCGGCTTTATCGTCGCCATCCTCGCCGACCGCGTGCCGTTCCTGCGGCGCGGCCTGCTGCCGATCGGCAATATGGTTTCGGCGCTGCCGATCATCGGTGTCGCGCCGATCATGGTCATGTGGTTCGGCTTCGACTGGCCGTCCAAGGCCGCGGTCGTCATCATCATGACCTTCTTCCCGATGCTGGTGAACACGGTCGCCGGGCTGGCTGCATCCGGGCATATGGAACGCGACCTGATGCGCACTTATGCATCGGGCTATTGGCCGACCTTGCTCAAGCTCAGGCTGCCGGCGGCAATGCCGTTCATCTTCAATGCGCTGAAGATCAACTCGACGCTGGCGCTGATCGGCGCCATCGTCGCGGAGTTCTTCGGTACGCCCGTGGTCGGCATGGGATTCCGCATCTCGACGGAAGTCGGGCGGATGAACATCGACATGGTGTGGGCCGAAATCGCAGTTGCAGCACTTGCGGGTTCGGTCTTTTATGGCGTGGTCGCTCTCATCGAGAGAGCCGTCACGTTTTGGCATCCCTCTGTCCGAGGTGGATAGGGGCGGTGGGTTTGGGTGCTAACTTCAGAGGGTAATAACATGAAAAGACTGCTGATTTCTGCTCTGGCCGGCGCCATGTCGCTGGCCGCCTTCCAGGCGATGGCCGCCGACAAGGTGACACTGCAATTGAAATGGGTCACGCAGGCCCAGTTCGCCGGCTACTATGTTGCCAAGGCCAAGGGCTTCTATGACGCCGAAGGCCTCGACGTCGACATCAAGCCGGGCGGTCCCGACATCGCGCCCGAGCAGGTGATCGCCGGCGGCGGCGCCGACGTCATCGTCGACTGGATGGGCGGGGCGCTCGCCGCCCGCGACAAGGGCGTGATGCTCGTCAACATCGCCCAGCCGTTCAAGAAGGCGGGCATGGAACTGGTCTGCCCCAAGGATGGACCGATCAAGACGGAAGCCGACTTCAAGGGCCACACGCTCGGCGTCTGGTTCTTCGGCAACGAATATCCGTTCTACGCCTGGATGAACAAGATCGGCCTCAAGACCGATGGCGGCCCGGACGGCGTGACCGTGCTCAAGCAGAGCTTCGACGTGCAGCCGCTGATCCAGAAGCAGGCCGACTGCATCTCGGTGATGACCTATAACGAATACGGCCAGGTGCTGGACGCCGGCTACAAGCCGGAAGACCTCACCGTCTTCAACTACTCCGCCATGGGCAACGACCTGTTGGAGGACGGGCTCTATACGCTTGAGGACAAGCTCAAGGATCCGGCCTTCGAGGACAAGATGGTGCGGTTCGTGCGCGCCTCGATGAAGGGTTGGAAATACGCCACGGAGAACACCGACGAGGCGGCTGGAATCGTCGTCGACGCCGGCGGCCAGGACGAGAACCACCAGAAGTTCATGATGAAGGAAGTGGCCAAGCTGATCGACAATGCCGACGGCAAGCTGATCCCGGCCGCTTATGAGCGCACCGCCAAGGCGCTGCTCGACCAGAAGATCATCAGCAAGGAGGCGAGCGGCGCCTACACGACCGCGATCACCGACAAGGCGATCAAGTAAGCTCCGTTCTCGACGCGGAAGCTGGAAAGGGGCGGGCGACCGCCCCTTTTTCTTTGGTCGCGGTAAAATAATTGTGTGTGTGGATACATCCGGGCACCCAACCGTTGCATTGATGCATCCGCGCGTCGGGGCCCGTGTAGGATGCTGCAACCAACGGAGGTTCTCATGCGCATCCTATCCGTGCCGATGCTTTCGGCTTTAGCCGTCTCGACCGCCTTTCTCCTCGCATCGCCGGCCATGGCCGAGACGATGAAGTTCAAGGCGACGCTCGACGGCAGCCAGCAGAGCCCGCCCGTGACCACCAAGGGCAAGGGAACCGCCACATTCACCTTCGACAGCACAAGCAAGAAGCTCAGCTGGAACGTCAAATATTCCGGCCTCAGCGGACCTGCCGTGGCCGCCCACATCCACGGACCGGCGGACATGGGCGCGAACGCGGATCCCGTGATCCCGTTCAAGAAGCTGAAGAGCCCGATCAAGGGGTCGGCGACGCTGACCGACGCGCAGGCAGCCGACCTCGAGGCCGGCAAATACTACGTCAACGTCCACACCGCCAAGAACAAGGACGGCGAGATCCGCGGCCAGATCGAGAAGGCGATGTGAAGACGCAAAAGGGGCGGTTTGGCGCCCCTTTTGTCGTGCAGCCGGCAGAAAGGCTGCCTCAGCTCTTCTCACGGATTTGCGTCAGCGTGCGGGTCGGCGTGATCGCCTCGGGATCGAGTTTGATCTCGACGATCGCCGGCTTGCCGCTGGCGCGCGCGCGCTCGAAGGCGGGCGCGAAGTCGGCGGTCTTTTCGACCGTTTCGCCATGGCCGCCATAGGCGCGGGCCAGCGCGGCGAAGTCGGGGTTCTTGAGATCTGTGGCGACGACGCGGCTTGGATATTCCCGCTCCTGATGCATGCGGATCGTGCCGTAAATGCCGTTGTTGACGACGATCACGATGATCGGCAGGTCATACTGGACAGCCGTCGCGAACTCCTGGCCGTTCATCAGGAAGCAGCCGTCGCCGGCGAAGGCAACCACGGTGCGATCCGGAAACAGCGATTTGGCGGCGACCGCGGCCGGCGTGCCGTAGCCCATCGAGCCGGACGTGGGCGCCGCCTGCGTGCCGAAGCGGCGGGAGCGGTAGAAGCGATGCACCCAGGTGGCGTAATTGCCGGCGCCGTTGGTGAGGATGGCATCCTCCGGCAGAACCTTTCCCAGATAGTCTATGATCGGGCCCATCTGGACGGCGCCCGGACCGGTTTGGGGCGGCGTTGACCATTCGAGATAGGCGGCGTGCGCATTTTCCGTTTCGGCCGCCCGGGTGGGCTTGGCCGTTGGCCTGCGCTTGGCGAAAGCCTCGACGAAGGCGGCGGGCGAAGCGTTGATCGCCACGGTCGGCCGGTAGACGCGGCCGAGTTCGCCGGCATCGGCATGGACATGCACCAGCGCTTGGTCGGGGTAGGGGCTCTTCAGCAGCGTGTAGTCAGAAGACGGCATCTCGCCCAGGCGGCCACCGAGCAAGAGCACGACATCGGCCTGCTTGATCCGCTCCGCCAGCTTCGGATTGATGCCGATGCCGACATCGCCGGCGTAGTTCGGATGGAGATGGTCGAACAGCATCTGGCGGCGGAAGGAGCAGCCGACCGGCAGCGACCAGGTCTCCGCGATCATGCGCATATGCGCCACCGCTTCCTCGTTCCAGCGCGTGCCGCCGAGAATGACAAACGGACGCTTGGCATTGCTCAGCAACATCTCCAGCGCATCGAGCTCGTCCTTACCTGGACGCGTCTCGACAGGCGTGTGCGGCAGCGCTTCCGGAGCCTCGACCTCGCTGGTCAGCATGTCTTCCGGCAGCGAGATGACCACCGGGCCCGGGCGGCCGGAGGTCGCGACCGCGAAGGCGCGGGTGACGAATTCGGGGATGCGCGCGGCATCGTCGATCTCGACCACCCATTTGGCGATGTCGCCGAAGAAGCGCTTGTAGTCGACCTCCTGGAACGCCTCGCGCTCCTTGGCGTGGCTGGCGACCTGGCCGATGAACAGGATCATCGGCACCGAATCCTGCATGGCGATGTGGACGCCGGCCGAGGCATTGGTGGCGCCGGGGCCGCGGGTGACGAAGCAGATGCCGGGCTTGCCGGTCAGTCGTCCCTGGCAGTCGGCCATCATCGCGGCACCCCCTTCCTGGCGGCAGACGATGGTGCGGATCGAAGAGTCATGCAGCGCGTCGAGCACCGCGAGATAGGATTCGCCCGGAACGCAGAAGATGCGGTCGGTGCCGTTGGCTTCCAGCGCCTCGACGATCAGTTGTCCGCCGGTCTTCATTTTGCTCTCTCCAGTTCGGCAAGGATTTCGTCCGTGTGCTCGCCAAGGCGCGGCGAAGGGCGCTCATAGACGAGCGGCGTGCCCGACATCACCATCGGCGCGCGCACCGAGGGCAGGCGATTGCCGTGGCCATCGTCGAGGTCGAGCCGCATGCCGCGCGCGATGGTCTGCGGATCGGCGAACATCTGGCCGATCGTGTTGATCGGGCTCGCCGGCACGCCGGCGGCTTCCAGCTTCGCCAGCAACGGATCGCGATCGAACGCCGCCAGCGTCTCGACGATCCGCTCGCGCAGCTTCACGCGGTTGGCGACGCGGGCAGGGTTGGTGGCGAAATCCGGATTGGCGGGCAGATCGGCGATGCCGACGGCGGCGCAGAACTTGCCGAACTGCCCGTCATTGCCGACCGCGAGGATGATGTGGCCGTCCCTCACCGGCAGGACTTCGTAGGGGGCGATGTTCATATGCGCATTGCCCATCTGCACCGGCGACTTGCCCGAGACCAGATAGTTGAGGTTCTGGTTGCCGAGGGCCGAAATCTGGCTGTCGTAGAGCGCCATGTCGACATGCTGGCCCTCGCCGGTCTTTTCGGCATGGCGAAGTGCTGCCTGGATGGCGATCACCGAATAGAGGCCGGTGAAGAGATCCGAGATGGCGACGCCGGCCTTCTGGGGCTCACGGCCGGGCTCGCCGGTGATCGACATCATGCCGGCCATGGCCTGGATGATGAAATCGTAACCCGCGCGGGGCGCGTAGGGTCCATCCTGGCCGAAGCCTGTGATCGAGCAATAGACAAGCCGCGGATTGATCGCCTTCAGGTTTTCGTAGTCGAGGCCGTATTTCTTCAGGCCGCCGAGCTTGAAGTTTTCGATCAGCACGTCGGCTGTGGCGATCAGCCTGCGCAGCGTCTCGGCGCCCTCGGGCTTGGAGAAATCGACGGCGATAGAGCGTTTGCCGCGATTGCAGGAGTGATAATAAGCGGCCGAAAGGTTTTCGCCGTCATGGCTCATGACGAATGGCGGACCCCATTTGCGGGTATCGTCGCCCCCGTCAGGGCTCTCGACCTTGATGACATCGGCGCCGAGATCGGCCAGCAATTGCCCGGCCCAGGGACCGGCCAGGATGCGGGCAAGTTCGATAACGCGGATGCCTTTCAGCGGAGGGGCGGTCATGGATCACCGTGTTCTAACGAAACGCAGGCTCTAGCAACACGCACCGGCCGTGTCACGACCCATACGATAGGCCACGCCGGATCAGGATTTCAGCACGCCGTCGGCCCAAGCGGCGAAATCATTCATGACGGAGTCGCGGTTGATCTCGTTCAGGCTTTCATGGCGGGTTTCCGGATAAACCTTTGAAACCAGATTCGAAAAGCCCAATGCCCGCATGCGCTTTGCCAGGTGATTGACGGCCTTGCCGTAGTCCGACGCGGGGTCTTTCTCGCCGCCGACAAGGTTGACGAAGAGATCGCGCCGGACGCCGGCAAAGCTCTGGTCCTTGCCGCCATGAACCGCCATGTCGACCACATCGCGCCACATCGAGACCGACGCATCCCAGCCGCAGAGCGGGTCGGCGACATATTTGTCGACCTCGACCGGGTCGCGCGACAGCCAGTCGAACAAGGTCCGGTGGTCGGGCACCGCCTTGCCCCAGGCCTGGAACGTGAGCTTGGGCAAAAGGCGAGACGGCACGTCGGAACCCAGCCGCATCCGCTCCCAGCCGAGGATGAGCAGCGCCAATTGCCCGAGCAGGCCTTGCGAGAAATTGCCGTTCCAGATCGCGGCGGCATGGACACGCTCGGAGTGGCGCAGGACGAAGTTCAGCGCGACCGAGGCGCCGAGCGAATGGCCGAAGATGATGACCGGCAATCCCGGATGCTCGGCCGCGATCAGGTCGTGAACGGCATCGACGTCGGCGATCACCTTGGCGATGCCGTCGCCGTCGGCGAATTTGCCGAGCGGCGCGCCGGGAGCCTTCGTCGCGCCATGGCCACGATGGTCGTGGGCATAGACGTGGAATCCGCGCGGCCCCAGGAAATCGGCAAAGCGGGCGTAACGCGCCGCATGTTCGGCCAGGCCATGGTTGATCTGGACCACGGCGCGGGGATTTCCGGCGGCTTCTTTCACATAAAGGTTGAGCTCGGCCCCGGTCGGTGAAGCCAGCCTCATCTGCTTGTCGAATGGCATGTCTCGCTCCCTCGGCGACTGTTGGGCGAGGCGTTTGCCGGCGTCAAGAGGATGAGCGCGCTTGCCGAGATGCTACGTCGGCAATCCGTCACATCGCCAAGGCGATCGGGCAGCTTGCGGGCGCGCGGATTGCAAGCGCTCAGCTGGGGATAGTTTTTTCGCGCGACGAAAAAGATCGCAATTCTGACACGTCGGCTGTTCTAGTGTGACGAATCCAATACGGTTCAATGATCGCCGGGAGAACGGGATGCGGGTTTGGGCGTTGTGGGGTTCGATGGTGCTGGCTTTCGCCGGTGTCGGGGTGGCGCATGCCGACGTGAAGATGAGCGGCACCTTCGTGGCCGACAGCGCCTGTCCGGCGACGCAGGCCATCAAGAGTGGCAAGAACCCCGGCAATGTCTCGACCGAGGCCGGCAAGAGCTACGAGTTGCTTGCCGGCAACAAGGACGAGCCCACGCACTACCTCATCCAGGTGCCGGGTGCCGATCCCGAGCGGCGCTGGGTGAAGATCAGTTGCGGCCATGTCACCGGCGGCGGCGCGTCGGTCACGCCGGCGCCTTCCGGCCAGACCAAGCCATCATCGTCCGCCTCCGGAAAACCCGAATATGTCTTTGCGCTGAGCTGGCAGCCGGCTTTCTGCGAAACCAAGGCAAGCAAGCCCGAATGCAAGGCGCAGAACCCGGGCGAGTTCGATGCCTCGCATTTCACGCTGCATGGGCTGTGGCCGCAGCCGAACGGCAATTTCTATTGCCAGGTCTCGGCGAGCGACAAGGCCAATGACAATCCGTCGCATTGGGCAGACCTGCCACCGGTCGACCTCGACGCAAAGACGCGTGCCGAGCTCGACCAGGTGATGCCGGGCACGGCTTCCAAGCTCGAGCGCCACGAATGGATCAAGCATGGTACTTGCTACGGCAAGAGCCAGCAGGACTATTTCTCCGACGCGCTCAACCTGATGCGGGCGGTGAACGCCTCGCCGGTGCGCGACCTCTTCAACAAGAACATCGGCAAGCAATTGACCTCGGACCAGATCCGCGGCGCCTTCAACGAAGCCTTCGGTCCCGGCGCAGGCGACCGCGTGCGCGTGTCCTGCCTGGTCGACCCGTCGAGTGGGCGGCGCCTGATCGGCGAGATCACGCTCGGCCTGTCCGGCCCGGTCGGTCCCGACAGCAAGCTCACCGATCTCTTGATGGCTTCCGCGCCGACAGCCAAGGCCGGTTGCCCGAAGGGCGCGGTCGACGCGATCGGATTCCAGTAGGCGGGAATTCCCGGGTCCAGGCCGATCTTGGTCAGGCCGACCTTGGGGCCGCCTGCAGGATGATCGCCTCGCTGCCGGGCTCGCCGACCACGCGGTCGCGGCCGCTCAGCTTGGCCTTGTAGAGGCGCTGGTCGGCCAGCGCGAAGATGTCGGCGAGGCAGCGCGTCGTCTCGCCGACGGTGGAGACGCCGGCACTCACGGTAATGTTGAAGCGGGTGGTGTGCGCCGATGTCTTGGTGGCGTTCCTGATTGTCTCGCCGAGCAGCCTGGCGGGCGCGTGCGACTGTTGCGTCAGCACGGCGAACTCCTCGCCCCCGATCCGGAACACCTGATCGTTGCCGCCGACGGTCTCGGCCAGCAGCACAGCCATCGATTTCAGCACCTTGTCGCCCTCGGCATGGCCGAAGCGGTCGTTGATCGACTTGAAATGGTCGACGTCGACGATGAGCAGGCTGAGCGGCTTGCCGATTCTGATGGCGGCCGACACGGCGGACTCGCCGTCGGCGTCGAAACTGCCCCGATGCAGCAGGCCGGTGAGGCCGTCGCGGCCGACATATTTGATCAGCGCTTCATAGCGCTCGCGATAGGTGAGCGTGTCGAAGATGTCGGAGAGGCCGCGCGGAACGGCGATGTCGCTGTCCTCGACCCATTTGAGATAGGCGACGAGCATGCCGCTATAGGCAAGTGCGGCGCCCATCTTGGCCAACCAGCCGCCGAAGAAGACCTCGACCGGCGCGCCGGCGACGAAATGCAGCGCGGTGAAGAAGCCGGCCTGATCGAAGGTGAGCACGCAGGCGACCGATGCGAGGATGCGCAAGAACGGCCTCGCGCGCAGATAGGCGCCGAGCTTCTCGTAGAGCAGGATGATCAGGATGGCGTCGACGAACAGCAACGACGTGCCCCACACCATCAGCCAGCCCATCTCGTCGATGAAGCCGATGTTGGGCATTCTGCCGTCGGGAAGCGGCGAAACGGCGTGCAGGCGCAGGATCAGCACCAGGCCGATCATCAAGGCGTTGCCGAGCAAAAGGCCGTAGATCGGCTGGCGGACTGTCGCGGCATCCTCCTTCATGTAGAGCAGAAGCAGCATGACCAGCTTGCCGGAAAACAGCACGGCTGAACCTGGCGAGACCAGGCCAAAAGGCAGCGCGACATAGAAGACGCTGGCGAGATAGGTCTCGAGGAAATGCATGACGCCGAGCGCGCAGATGAACACGCCAAGGCCAATGCGGCGCCGGAAGCGGAAAAGCGTGACCATGGCGCCGAAATACAGAACCGCTTCGGCAAGGAGCAGGACACCGTTCAGCACGTCGTCGATCCGATCTTCCCCGAAACCGCGGCACGGCCGCGATTTCCCAACCTATTAGCGTTTTGAAGGCGAATGGTTAACCACTGATTTCACGCTATGGCTGGCGGCGGCGAAAAGCTGGGGGCGAAGTCGGGAGCGCAAACCGGCGAATGCGCACCGTTTGGCCGCCGGCGTGCCGAAAGCGATTGCCGTTCGTCGCTTCATCGCCTACATAGCGCGCAACCCCCATTCACCTTGACACTTCAGTTTCCAGGGAAAGCGCGCGTGGCTCGCCAGTTCATCTATCACATGTCAGGCCTGTCGAAGGCCTATGGCACCAAGAAGGTGCTCGATAACGTTCACCTGTCCTTCTATCCGGACGCCAAGATCGGCATTCTCGGCCCCAACGGCTCGGGCAAGTCGACGATCCTGCGCATCATGGCCGGGCTCGACAAGGAGTTCCAGGGCGAGGCGTGGCTGGCAGAGGGCGCAACCGTCGGCTATCTCCCTCAGGAGCCGCAACTCGATCCAAACAAGACCGTGATGGAAAACGTCATGGAAGGCGTCGCCAGGAAGACGGCCATCATCGAGCGCTACAACGAACTGATGATGAACTATTCCGACGAGACGGCCGATGAGTCGGCCAAGCTCCAGGACGAGATGGATCGCCTGAACCTGTGGGACCTCGAGCAGCAGGTCGAGATGGCGATGGACGCGCTGCAGTGCCCGCCAGGCGATTCCGAGGTGACGAACCTTTCAGGCGGCGAGCGCCGCCGCGTCGCGCTTTGCCAGCTTCTGTTGCGCCAGCCGGATCTGCTGCTGCTCGACGAACCGACCAACCATCTCGACGCCGAGACCACGGCGTGGCTGGAAAAGCACCTGCGCGATTATCCGGGCTCGGTGCTGATCATCACCCACGACCGCTACTTCCTGGACAACGTGACCGGCTGGATCCTCGAGCTCGATCGCGGCCGCGGCATTCCCTACGAGGGCAACTACACCAAATATCTCGATGCCAAGGCCAAGCGCCTGATCCAGGAAGGCCGCGAGGACGACGCCCGCCAAAAGTCGATCTGGCGCGAGCGCGAGTGGATCCAGTCCTCGCCCAAGGCGCGTCAGACCAAGTCCAAGGCGCGTATCAAGGCCTATGAGGAGTTGGTCGAGCAGTCGCAGAACCGCAAGCCGACCGACACGCAGATCGTCATTCCGTCGAGCGAGCGCCTGGGCAACGTCGTCATCGAGGTCGAAGGCCTCAACAAGGGCTTCGGCGACGAGCTTTTGATCGAGAACCTGTCGTTCAGGCTGCCGCCGGGCGGCATCGTCGGCGTCATCGGCCCGAACGGCGCCGGCAAGACGACGCTGTTCAAGACCTTCACCGGTCAGGAAAAGCCGGATGCGGGCACCGTGCGCATCGGCGAGACGGTCAAGCTCGGCTATGTCGACCAGAGCCGCGACGCGCTCGATGGCAGCAAAACCGTATGGGAAGAAATTTCCGGCGGCGCCGAAATCATCAAGCTCGGCAAGCACGAGATCAACAGCCGCGCCTATTGCTCGTCGTTCAACTTCCGTGGCGGCGACCAACAGCAGAAGGTCGGCAACCTGTCGGGCGGCCAGCGCAACCGCGTGCATCTGGCCAAGATGCTGAAAGGCGGCGGCAATGTTCTGCTGCTCGACGAGCCGACCAACGACCTCGACACCGAAACGCTGGGTGCGCTGGAAGACGCGCTGGAGGCCTATGCCGGTTGCGCCGTCATCATCAGCCACGATCGCATGTTCCTTGATCGTATGGCCACCCACATGCTGGCCTTCGAGGGCAACGCGCATGTCGAATGGTTCGAAGGCAATTTCGAGGAGTATGAGAAGGACAAGCTGCGGCGCCTGGGCGCCGAAGCGGCGGCCCCGCACCGCATGACGCACAAGCGGCTGACACGGTAGGAACTTTGCGCTTGAACTTAGATCGTCGCTAGCCTACTTTTCTTTTGCTTCTGTGAGCTTCGTGCGCAGTTGTGCACCGAAGGGATGCGCAGAGCAAAAGATGAAAGGACTATGCAATGACCACTGGTCATGGCACCGATGGTGGTGCGTTCGATCTCCCATACAGTGTTATCCGAAATTTGACCTCGCCCGACGAGAAGGCGAATGGCGTGCAAACTTGGTTTGCTAACGTCAATGCGCGCGACATTCTCGTGCTAGGAACGCAGGACAATTTGCGTTCCTATATCGCGGAACACAAACCGTCGAAGCGGAACTCCGTCCACAAGCAGATTGAGAATACGATCCAAGAGCTTCCCGATCGATTCATCAATCGTAACTCCGGCATAACCATTACTTGCACTGCCTGCGAGATCGACGACAACAAGAAGATCGCGCGTCTGGCAAATGCGAGTATCATCAATGGTGCTCAGACGCAGGGCGAGCTGAAACGTTATTTTGCAGCTGAGGACGGCGAAGCGGCAGAATTCATGGTGCGCGCCGAGATTATCATGGAGCCGCTCCATGAGCAGATTGTAGAGATCGCAATCGCGCGCAATACGGCCACGTCCGTTAAAAGTGTCTCGCAGGCGGGCGCCCGTGGCTATTTGAAGGATCTTAAGGAAGCAATCGAGAAAGCACTTCCTGGTGAAACGCTTCAAATGAGCGAGACGGACGAAATTGGTCCTCACGTTCTCAACACTCAGGCGGTTTTGCAATGGACGCGACTGCTCATGCCCGCAAAATTGATTGGAGCAGCGGCTGCTCGAAATGTTCCGTACAAACAGGGTGGAAAGTGTTTGGCGGATTTCAGTAGTTGGGCACAGGATGCAAACACGGATGCGGAAGCAAAAAAGCGCTACGATTTCACGGTTGCGATGGCACCTATCGCGATTGCCGAATATCGCCATTGGGAACAGCATGATGGCTGGAATGACCAGCGACTTCACGAGTACGGCAAGAAGAGCGACAAGCCGCACGGAGGGCGGCCGGTACGGCGCGACAAGACTACCCGGAAGGTGAATTGGGTTGCTCCGGGAATTCTATTTCCAATCATGTCGGCGCTAAGTGCCTTCGTGAAGGAAAAAAACGGGGCTTGGGTGCTGGAAAAGCCAAGCCTCTTCAAGGAGAGCGAAATCATCCGTCGTGCCGTCCAACAATTCCGGTCTGATACCGTGAATCGCGAAGTTGCGCTTATGGGTCGCAGCGAACAAGCATATGATGCTTTGAGCATCTACACTGACACGATTGCAGCTGTCCTCCAGCAACAGGAGTAAGCGCGCAACACGCTGAGGACAACGCCGTTGAGGCGTTGCCCTCTTCTTGGTGCCACCGCAAGCACCGGCGCTAGGCATTCACCAGCCGGCAGCGGGGAATCCGGCTGCGAATGGACCAAAGGCAATTGCGAGCAATACGAAAGGGACAGCCGCGCCACCTCAGCGCGGAAGCCGCGGCCTCGCACCCGCCCAACAAACAACCGGCTTACGCGGCAGATTACTTTATCGATACAATGTTAATATTTGGAAAATAGCCGAGAAAATCCTTCTTGTTATTGGTTAGCAGAGTGGCTTCCTCTGCTTCCACCTGTGCGCCTATTATAAAGTCCGGAAGGACGTTTAATTTTGGGCCATTGTTCTTTTCTCTGTATTGGCGAAAGGCTTTTCCCGCGCGAAAGAGCACGTCGTCCGTGAATCCGATACGCTCTAAGCTGAAATCAGCGATGGTTTCATTTGTATGATCAACAGATTTCATAGCCGAAGAGAATTCGCTATAAACTATATCTGACAATACTATTGGCCCATTTTTCTTGCATTCTGCAAAGAGGGCCTTAGCTTCCTCGTGCTCTTGTGCGTCTGGCTTTGTTAAATAAACAAGAATGCTTGTGTCAATAAAGGTGGTCATTGGTTAGCCTCGCATCAGGCGCATCAATTCGTCAGCGGACAAATTAGGTTGTATGCCTTTGCTCGAAAGTTTCTGGATTGCTTCTTGGAGGTTCCCTCTAATAAATTGGTCAACGTCAAAATCCTCGAAGCTGTCAGCATCGATGGTAAAAAAGCCAGCGTATCGAGCAAGCATGGCGCATACTCTAGGAATTGATTTTGCGATCCTAACGTTACTTGGATGAATCGCTATCGTGGGTGTCTTACGATTGGAAATCTCCTGTGCAATATCGGGTAACGTCACAGTATGAAGCGCGGTTACAGCTTCCTCTGAAAATCGGTCGTGACCTCCGCAGGCCACGTACAAAGTAATCAGATGCCGCGCGGCTAGGTCCTTCTCAAGACTCCGTCGTCCACTTAGTGTATGGAAATAAGAGCCGGTTAGATAGTCCGCGTATTGGGACTGATTGATAGGCCTGCCTTGGTCGGCTCTGCTCGCTATGGTTCTGTCCATGGCAAGGAAAAGGGCGTCAACCCACCAGCGCTCTACTCGCTTCGCCTTGAATGATTCAATCCCAGATATTGAATACAGATAGTTCAAATTGGTCGAGAGTTTTCTGGTAGTCTTTCCTGTATATCTCTTGTCGTTTGATACAAAATTTTGGATATCGTTAGCGTTTATTCTGGAAGTGTCCCAGTTGAATTCTCCGGCTACACGATCTGCGATATAGGCGCGAGCCCACAGGGCGGGCTGTCGCTGGTAGGACAGCGCACCCTTCCAGGCTCCAACATAGCTGAAATTGAATGCGAAGATGGCGAGCTTGTCAAAATCTCGATTGTGTTCAAAATTAATTGCGTTAAAAACCAACTCGTCCGCGATGATGTAATCGATGCCGTTTACTAACTTATTCAAAAGAAAAAAGTTGAGAGGGATATAGTCCGGGCGGCCTATTTTATCTACACGCTCTCGAAACGCCGCTCGAGTCGTATTTTCTGCGCGCCCGTCGAATCCAATACGAATTGTTTCATGAAGTTCACGAAGCCCCTCGTTCTTTGGCCCCCAACTGAAATTCTTCGTGAAGCTGCCGGGTCGCCATTCCTCCCTCGGGTCAGCCATCCATCACCTACCGATGCGCAGAATTATATGCGTATGTTGCCCACGTTGGGCGATAGCTTTCGTCAGCCTGATTGCCCCAATAGGCCCAATTTGGTCGAGTGCCGCGAGCAAAGAGTTCAAGATAGGGGCCTTTTGAGCAGCTTTCTATAAGATCGTATTGTTCGTCAGGTTTACGTGAGTGTTCACGCTTGCGAGAGGATAGGTAGTTAATTTGGCTACGCCCTGGCGCCTCAGTCCTTGCATTCTTTCCACGTACACCAAACAGCAAGAGCTCGGTGACATTGCGAAAGTAGAATCCTACGCCCCGACCGTCAGAGCCACCATCTTTCCTAATTTTATGCCACACGATGTTCGACTTGTATTCGAATCCCCAAGCCTGCATCACCTTCAAGCCGTCCGGGAGGAGAGCATTCGGAACCCAAAGGTACAGATGGGCAGTTTCCTTGGTAATGCCTTTAACGGGCAGTTTGCAGATCTCGTCGGTCGTCATCGTCTCGTAGCGAGAAAGCCGGCGATGCTCTGGTGCCACTTTTCCGGTACGATTTATAAATCGCCAGGGTGGATCGGCGAGGATGGTCCTAAACGTCTTTCCGTCAAGCTTTCGAAGAAGGTCGATGCTGGGATCAGTGGGTTCTGCATTCATGACGTGATTCTCCGAACGTAATGTGAACAAATCAGGAACAAACCCGCTTGTCAATTTGACACGATTCTGCACCTATGTCGCAGCGAACTCTCGCGTATCAACAATGGACTTTTCGTTAACCATGTCGAGGTTTGCTGAAACAAAGGCGTGGTTCGCCTTGCTGTCTGGTTTCGGTGAGAGCAGTTAGGAATAGACGAATGGCTGACTGGTCCGCCGCCCAATATCTGAAGTTCGAGGATGAGCGCACGCGGCCTGTGCGCGACCTCGTGGCGCAGGTGCCGGTCGATTTTCCGCGCCGCGTCGTCGATATCGGCTGCGGGCCGGGCAACTCCACAGAGCTCCTGGTTGAGCGCTGGCCGGATGCTCAGGTCAGCGGCTTCGACACCTCGCCCGACATGATCGAGAAGGCGCGGGCGCGGCTGCCGAATGTCAATTTCGATCTGGCGGACGCCGCCGGATGGCAGCCCGAGCATCCCGTCGACGTCATCTTCGCCAACGCCGTCTTCCAGTGGCTGCCGGAACATCCGGCGGTGTTCCAGCGGCTGATGGGGCTTCTGGCGCCGGGCGGCGCCCTGGCCGTTCAGATGCCGGACAATCTCGGCGAAGCCTCACACCGGCTGATGCGCGAGACCGCGGCGGAAGCGCCGTTTGCGGCCAAGCTCAAGGGCGCCGCGCGCTCCCCGCTGCCACCGGTGTCCTTCTATTACGATCTTCTGTCGCCGCTCGCCGACCGTCTCGATATCTGGCACACCATCTACAACCATCCGCTGGCCGATGCCGAGGCGATCGTCGAATGGGTCAAGGCAACCGGCCTGAAGCCCTTCCTCGATCCGCTCGACGCGGATGAGAAGAAGCTGTTCCTCGACAGCTATACCGCCAAGATCGCCAAGGCCTATCCAAAGAAGGCGAACGGCAAGGTGCTGCTGCGCTTCCCGCGGATATTCATCGTCGCCAAACGCGCATAGGGTGTGTTGATATTCAGGTGATGCCGGCCTGCAAATGGCGGTTTCCTGCCGCTTCCGGTGCTCACGTACTTCAAGTACGCTCCGTTCCGGTTCTCGGAAGCCACCATTTTCGACTCGGCCTGACCTGAATCTCAACACCCCTCGCTCGCCCCACTCCTTGACCGGTTTGCGCCGTCATGCGCATTTCATCGATGTGGACCATGGTCCTTCGTCCACGGGGTAGGGGTAAGCGATGACACTGGGCAAGATGACGCTCGCAACCAGCGTGTGCGTGGCTGCGGTGGTTCTTCTTTCAACGGCAGCCGAGGCCAAGCCGGCACGCTGCTTCACCACGGATGACGGCTATTATCCCTGCAACTACAAGGCTTTGGACGGCGAGGGCAGCTTCCGCGTCTCGGCGCCAGGCTATCCCACGATCACGCTTGAAATCGACCAGCCGGGCTTTGCCTTCGGCTATGCCAGGTTCGGCAGCCGCAACCGATCGCTGCCGGGGCAGTTCGTGCGCAGCCGCGACGACGGCGCCTGCTGGAACAATCCGCAGACCAACACCAAAGTCTGCGCCTGGTGAACGCCCTCGCGGATTTGTGGGGTCACGAGTTTAAGCTGGCATAAACCGGCCAAATGCGACAAGGGTTGCGCCGGGCCATTTCCGCGCCCACATCAAAGCCGCAAGGCCCGTGCCATTTGTTTCAACGCAATTCCGGACGGAAAACCGGTTCCCACTTTTCCTGGGATTGCTCTAGACGGATTGGACATGCATCGCGTCATCATCAGCGGCATCGGCGCCGAAATCCCTGAACCCGTCATCACCAATGAAGAGCTGGTCGAAAGCTTCAACAGCTGGGTCGACACCGAGAATGTGCGCCGCGCCGACACCGGCGAGCCGCTTTTGCAGAAATCGGACAGCGACTTCATCGTCCACGCCTCGGGCGTGAGGAGCCGCCATGTCGTCGAGCGCGAGGGCATCCTCGACCCGACCCGCATGTCGCCGCGCATTCCGGCACGGCCGGACGACGCGCTGTCATTGGAGGCGGAGTTCGGCATCGCCTCGGCCAGGAAGGCGCTTGCCCATGCCGGGGTCGACGGGTCCGACATCGATCTGGTGATCTGCTCGGCCTCGCATCACCAGCGGCCCTATCCGGCCATCGCCATCGAGATGCAGGAGGCGCTTGGCACCAAGGGCGCCGGCTTCGACATGGGGCTTGGCTGCTCTTCCGCCGCGGCGGCGCTGCATGTCGCCGTCAACCTGGTGAGGGCGGGGGCACACAAGCGCATCCTGGTGTCGACGCCCGAAATCATCACCGGCCATCTCAACTTCCGCGACCGGCAGACGCATTTCATCTTCGGCGACGCCTCGGTCGCCATGGTCGTCGAAGGACTGGCGCAGGGCGAAAAGCGGCCGGGGCGTTTCGAGGTGCTCGACACGCGCACCTGGACGCAGATGTCGAACAACATCCGCACCAATCTCGGCTACCACACGCGCACGGCCCAGGACGATCCCTACATGATCAACCTGGAAGGCAACCTCATCAAGCAGGTCGGCAACAAGGTGTTCAAGGAAGTCACCGTCGCCGGCCAGAAATTCATCGTCGAATTCCTGGCCGAGCACGGGCTGACGCCGGAAGGCATCCGGCGCTTCTGGCTGCACCAGGCCAATGCGCGCATGAATGCGATGATCCTGAAATTGTCCTTCGGCCACGACGTCGACCATGACCGCGCGCCGATGGTGCTTGAGCGGCTTGGCAACACCGCCGGCGCCGGCGCCATCGTGGCGCTGTCGGAGAACCATGCCGACATGAAGGCCGGCGATTTCGGACTGATCTGCGCCTTCGGCGCCGGCTATTCGATCGGCGGCGCGCTGTTGAGAATGCTGTAACCGGCGATCAGGCGGGTGCGAAAGGCACCAGCATCGGCACGCGCCTGGCGTAATCGTCATAGGCCGGGCCGAGCTCGCCGCGCAGGAAGCTCTCTTCCAGCCTCGCCTTGACGACGACGCCGACGAGCAGCAGGGCGGCGCCGGCAATGCCCCAGACCGTGCCCTTAACCGCCATGGTGGCGAGGACGGACAGCAGCAGTCCGGTATAGATCGGATGGCGGACCAGGCCATAGGGGCCGGTATCGACGACGCGATGATCGGCCTTGGCGGTGACGTTGGCCGACCACAGCCGGCCGAGATGCAGCCGTGCCCACCAGGCGAAGGCGATGCCGATGGCGATCAGGGCAACGCAGATCCAGGCTCCGGCGAGCGTCGGCGTCCAGAGCCGAAGCCGGCCGACATAGCCGTGCGCCGGCACGAACAGCAGAACGGTACCGGCCAGCCAAAGGACCCGGTAGCGTGCCTCCGACTTGAGATCCGCGCGCTTTTGCGCGGGGTCGGCCCAGGAGGCGGCAAGAAGCCAGGACACCAGCCAGAACAGCCAGAGTGCGGCGACAGCTTGTCCAACCTGCATGATCGAACCTTCCCGATTGCGCGCGTGACCGTCTATGCAATCGTCGCGGCAGCATTGCGGCCTGCAGCGCCCGACGAAAGGGGATTTGCGGTAAGAAGGTCGTGATCGCCATCAAGCGGCGTGATCGGATCATCAGCGCTTTCGACTGGACCGCATTCTTCGGCACCATTAGACCAGCGGCATGCAGGAAACCAACCTGGAACTTTTTCCCGTAGCGGAACCGGCGGTCGACATCGTGCCGGGCCGCAAGCTGACGGCAAAGGCAGCGGCGCTCTATGCCGCGCCGCACGATCATTTCGAGACGAGGGCGGTCGAGGAGTTGCGGCTCGGTTTCGACGGTATCGCGGGCGACTTCCATGGCGGAACGACGCGGCGTTCCGGCGGACGCGAGCCCTGGTACCCGCGCGGCACCGAGATGCGCAACGAGCGGCAATTGTCGCTCGTTGCGGCGGACGAGCTTGCCATCGTCGCCCAGCGCATGGGGCTCGATGAGATCAAGCCGGAGTGGATCGGCGCCAACCTCCTGGTCGAAGGCGCGCCGCAGCTTTCGATGCTGCCGGCCGGCTCGTTGCTGTTCTTCAAGGGCGGGGTGACGCTCAAGGTCGACGGGCAGAACAAGCCCTGCCGCGTTGCCGGACAGTCGATCGCCGAGCATGTCGGCGCCGCCGATCACAATGCCACCGCGCTGCTCTTTCCCAGGGAGGCGAAACGGCTGCGCGGCCTTGTCGCCTGGGTCGAGAAGCCGGGCGTCATAAGAGCTGGCGAAGAGATTTCCATCCGGGTGCCCGAGCAGTGGATCTATCAGGCCTGAACAAAGAGGCCGCGCCGCTCTCGCGGCGCGGCGTTCCCGGTTAGGCCGCCTTGCGGTTCTTGTTGGCGCCCTGCGCCATTACCGAGACGTGATCCCATTTCTCCCAAGTGGCGATGCGGTTGGCATATTCCTGCCGGATCATCGGCAGTCCGCCGTCGCCGAAGAAGACCCTGAGCGGCGGCTCGGCGGCATCGACGATCGCCAGCATCGCCGGGCCGGTCGCTTGCGGATCGCCAGCGACGGAACGGCTGCGGCGCTCGGCCATCGCTGCGCGGACCGGCTCATAGGCGTCCAACGGCTTGGAGACCCTGGCCGACGGCCCGGCCCAGTCCGTGGAGAAGCCGCCCGGCTCGACAAGGTGACGTGGATGCCGAAGCCGGCGACCTCGAGGCTGAGCGACTGGCTGAAGGCTTCCAGCGCCCATTTTGAGGCGTGATAAAGGCCGAGCGAGGCAAAGGCGTTGACGCCGCCGATCGAGGAGATCTGGATGATGTGGCCTGAGCGTTGCGCCCGCATGACGGGAAGCACGGCCTGGGTCACCCAAAGCGCTCCGAAGACGTTGGTCTCGATCTGGTCGCGCGCCTCCTGCTCCGTGACCTCCTCGATGGCGCCGAAATGGCCGTAACCGGCATTGTTGACGACCACGTCGAGCCGGCCGAAACGCCTGTGCGCCTCGGCAACAGCGGCGTCGACGGCGTGCTTGTCGGTGACATCGAGCTTCATGGCAGCGACCTTGTCGCCATATTTCTCGACGAGATCGGCGAGCGTGCCGGCATCGCGCGCAGTTGCGGCGACGCGATCGCCGCGGGCGAGCGCGGCCTCGGCCCAGACGCGGCCAAAACCCTTCGACGATCCGGTGATGAACCAAACCTTATCAGTCATGATCTGTGATCCTTGCCCTTGGAGCGGTGCAGCGCCTCTCAGGATCGCCGAGCCACTCCAAGTCGTTGTTTTTGTGTAATTCCGGGCGGAAACCGCTACGCGCTTTCCTGGAATTGCTGTGGTGACGGTGTATTCCGGATGCAAACGGAGGATGCTCCGTTTGCTGCATGTACGGCGCCTTGGGCGTTTTTCCAGAGGCGCTGCCGGATTTATTTGGCGGCAGGGTCAGGGATAGAGCACGATCAGACGTCCGGTGATCGTGCCGACCTCACTCGTCCTCGTCGTCTTCCTCGAGCAGGCGCGTTGCCCGCCAGCGGGTCAGCACCATATTGGTCTGCTCGATGACGAAGAAGCGCGCCGAATCCCGGTCATAGCCTTCGGCCAGAAGCTTTTCGTAATCGGTGTGGACATGGCGGATATGGGCGATGGCGGCCAGCCACACCGCGATCGTCGGCGGCAAGCTCTTCATGTGCACGGAACCGGCGTCGGCGCGGATCTTTTCCATGTCGGCGTAAGGGGCGAGCGGCAAAAGCGCGGTCAGCGCCTTGGCGATGGCGCGGCGGCGGCCGGTGGGGGCGCTCATTTCTCGTCGCGCCCGGCGATGGTCGCCTCGGGGAACGCGTCGGTCGAGGCGTAGTAGGGCTTGATGTCGATGACCGGCGTGCCGTCGAGCACATCGATGGCGTCGATCTCGATCCGGCCGGCCTCGATGTCGAAAGCGACGAGCTTCGCCACATGCAGGCCGACAGGGTTCGGCCGGGCAGGGGAACGCAGCGAGAAAACGCCTTTCGCTTCAGTCGCGTGGCGCGGTTTCTGCACAATCAGATTCCGCGGCGCGTGATGGAGCCGGGACAGGATGACGACGTGGCTGGCGCGTTCCAGGTTTTGCAGCCCCGGGCGATAGGGCTGGTCGATCAGGATTGTCGCGGGTCGCCTGGTTTCGCGGGCGGCGCGCATGTTCTTCGGGCACTCCTCGCGGACCGCCCAGGGCGAGACAATGCGGCCGATGAAGACGACATGACCGTCCGGCCGCAGCTCCGCCGGGTCGGCCGCAAGAAGTGTTTCGCCTTGGCGCGTCTCAAACATCCTGTTCATCCCGCGGAAGAACCGCTTGCCCGGCGCGAATCGCGGCTGCGCCATTTTCTTGTCCGGAAGCGACATAGCGCTTGCCAGGGTTTCAAAATCGACATAAACATATCTTTATATCTTTCAACGAGAACCCGCTCATGCATGTCTCGCTCGACACAATGGTAGATACATTGAAGGCGGCGGCCGAATCCAGCCGGCTGCGCATCCTGGTGCTGCTTTCGCGCGGCGATCTTACCGTCTCCGACCTCACGGAGATCCTTGGACAGTCGCAGCCGCGGGTCTCGCGTCATCTGAAGCTGCTGCTCGATGCCGGGCTGATCGGCCGCTACCAGGAAGGGTCCTGGGCCTTCTTCAGGCTGACCGATACGGATAATTCGCGCGATTTCGTACAGCGTCTGGTCTCGGCCATAAGAGAGGCCGATCCGCAGGTGGTGCGCGATCTCGAGCGTTTGGCGGCGGTGAAGCGCAAAAGGCAGGACCGGGCTGCCGAATATTTCTCCGAGAATGCCGCGAGCTGGGATCACATCCGCTCGCTGCATGTGCCGGACCGGGCGGTGGAAGCGGCGCTCATCAAGCTTGTCGGCAAGCGGCCGTTCCAGTCGATGCTCGATCTCGGCACCGGCACCGGCCGGCTGCTCGAAATCTTCGCGCCGCTCTACCGGCGCGGCGTCGGCATCGACATGTCGCGCGAGATGCTGACCGTGGCGCGCGCCAATCTCGACAAGGCCGGCATCGCCAATGCACAGGTGCGCCAGGGCGATATCTTCTCGCCGCCGGTCGAGCGCAACGCCTTCGACCTCGTCACCATCCACCAGGTGCTGCACTATCTCGACGATCCGGCCCGCGCGATCGCCGAAGCGGCGAGGCTGCTGCGGCCATCGGGCCGACTGATCGTCGTCGACTTCGCGCCACATGAGCTTGAATTCCTGCGCGACCAGCACGCTCACATGCGGCTCGGCTTTTCCGACCGGCAGATTTCGGAATGGTTCGGGGAGGCCGGCCTCGACCTCGAGGACAGCCAGGAATTCGAGCCGCGTGGCGGCAACGAGGCAAGGCTCACCGTCAAGCTCTGGCTCGGCCGCGACCGCCGGCTGCTGATCGCCGATCCATCCAACGATTCCTTGCCAGTGAGGGAAACAGCCTGATGAACCAGTTCCGCTTTTCCCGCCGTCCCGACATCGGCGACAAGGTCCGGGTTTCGTTCGAATTCTTTCCGCCGAAAACCGACGAGATGGAAGCGAGGCTCTGGGACACGGTCACAAGGCTGGAGCCGCTCAAGCCGAAATTCGTCTCGGTGACCTATGGCGCCGGCGGCTCGACCCGCTCGCGCACGGCGCGCACGGTCAAGCGCATCCTCAACGAGACGTCGCTGACGCCCGCGGCGCATATGACCTGCGTCGATGCCGCCCGCGATCAGGTCGACACGGTCATCCGCGAGTTCGCCGACATGGGCGTCAAACGCTTCGTGGCGCTGCGCGGCGATCCGGCGGCAGGTGTGGGGACAAGCTACCGTCCGCATCCCGACGGCTACGCCAATGGCGCCGAACTGGTCGGGGCGCTGAAGAGCGTCGGCGATTTCGACATCTCGGTCTCCGCCTATCCGGAAAAGCATCCGGAAAGCCCGGATTTCGCCACCGACATCGACATGCTGAAGCGCAAGGCCGACAATGGCGCGACGCGGGCGATCACCCAGTTCTTCTTCGACAATGACCTTTACGAGCGCTATGTCGAGCGGGCGCGGCGCGCCGGCATCTACATCCCGATCGTGCCGGGCATCCTGCCGGTGCACAATTTCACCCAGGTCGCCAATTTCTCGTCGCGCTGCGGGGCGCTGGTGCCGGCCTGGCTGGCCGAGCGTTTCGAGGGGCTGGAGAACGATCCGCAGACGCATGCGCTGGTGGCTTCGGCCGTGGCGGCCGAACAGGTGCTCGACCTTGTCGAGCGCGGCGTTGGCGATTTCCATTTCTACACGATGAACCGCGCCGATCTCGTCTTTGCCGTATGCCACATGATCGGCATCCGCTCGCATGAGGCTGAGGCGGCCGGTTCGGCCGCGGCTTGAGCCCGGCGGAAACGGAAAAGGCCGGGTAGAACCCGGCCTTTTCGAACTGTTTGGACTATTCTCGGTGCTGGTCTTCCCGGCTTTGGCGGGTCAGGGAAGAACGCCTATGATAAGGGCACCGATGAATGCGAATGCGGCACAAATCATCAAAGCGTTGATCGGCCTCGTCAGTCCCATGTCATAGCCTCCTCTTCAGAGCTATGGCAGGAGTCTAGGGTCATTTGTGCCACAGGCAAGCGGAAAACGTGCTGCAATGCGACATGATTGTGGAATTTGCGACCGGGGATTTGCCATTAGCCGTTGAAACTCTTCGGCAAAAGCCGGCTCCGGGCCTGTGAATAAATTGTGGCGGCGGTGTGGCATGACACCGCTACCATTTGCCGAACAATCGCCCATCGATGGTGATGAGGCCGAGGCCGATCAGCGTCATGCCACCGACCTCGAACAGCGCCAGCCGCTCGCCGAGGAACAGGAAGCCGAGCAGCACCGCGCTGACCGGCACGATCAACGTCACCAGCGAGGCATTGGTGGCGCCGGCCGAGGCGACGAGGTTGAAATAGAGGATGTAGGCAAAGGCGGTGGACAGCAGCGCCAGGCCCAGCACCGCGGCCCAGACGGGTGGCGAGGCCGAGAACAATCCCGCCGGACCATAGGCAATCAGCACGATGGGGATCATGATGATGGTCGATGCGGTCAACTGCCCGGTGGCGATGACGGGCGAAGGCACGCCCTTGAAGCGGCGCGCGATCATCAGGGCGACGGCGTAGGAGAGCGAAGCGCCGATCAATGCGAACTTGGCCCAGACCGGCCCGCCAAGCCCGGCAAGCAGGCCAGGTCCGATCATGACCGCGGTGCCGGCGACACCGAGCGCGATGCCGGCCAGCTTGTTCCAGGACAGCTTCTCGTCGGTGGTGAGCGCATTGGCCAGGATCAGCGTCCAGAACGGCGTCGTCGCATTGAGCACCGAGGCGATGCCGGCGCCGAGTTGCGTCTGGCCGGCGAAAATCAGCGAGAACGGCACGACATTGTTGGTGAGCGCCAGCAGGAAGAACAGGCCGGGACGTGGGAAGGCGAGCCGGAACGAAGGGCCGCGGATCGCCAGATAGAGATGAAGCGCTGCCGCGGCGATGGCGACGCGGAACAGCACCAGCGCCAGCGGGTGGATTTCCGACACTGCAATGCGGGCAAAGAAGAACGAACCGCCCCAGATCGCGCCGAGCAGGAGAAGCTGCGCCCAATCCTTGAGCGCCATCGGTCCGCGCGTCGGCGCGGCGCCGGCCGTAATCGACATGTCCTGTTCCTCCCGACGCCAATCGCAATCTCAGCCCGTCAGATATCTCAACAACCGTTATCGGGTTCGGCGGCAAGAGCCACCCGAAACCTGACCGGTGGTTTAGCGTTGGCAAAAAGTGCGGCCGGCCGCGCGGTATGGCGAGACACAGAACTGTTTTCTTTGGCAGCTAGCTAGGATTAATTGTGCGCGCTCCAGACCTGAGGATTCGTCCATGCAGCGATTCGAAAATGCCCGTGAGGCGGCACTGGCGCTTCGTCCGGACGACCCGGTCTACTGTTTCCGCCCGCAGGTGCTGAAGGCGGATGCCTTGCAGTTCATGGGGATGTTCCCCGGCAAGACCGCTTATGCGGTGAAGACCAATGGCGAGCAGATCGTGCTGAAGACATTGGTCGAGGCCGGCGTCAGCACTTTCGACGTCGCTTCGCCGGGCGAGTTCGCCGCCGTGCGCGCGGTCTCGGCGGATGCCGAGATGCTCTACATGCATCCGGTCAAGGCGCAGTCGGATATTAAGCTGGCGCTGGAGAAATACGGCATCCGGGTGATCTCGCTCGACCATGAAGACGAGATCACCAAACTGACGCGCGTTGTGCGGGCGCTCGATATCGATCCGGGCGCCATCACCGTCTTCGTGCGCATCCAGACCAAGGGCCATGCGGCTTACGAATTGTCGAAAAAATTCGGCGCGGGGCCGGCCAACGCGGTCGAGCTTGCCGAGCGGCTGAACCGCACCGGCTACAAGGTGGGGCTCTGCTTCCATGTCGGCAGCCAGATCGAGGATCCCGATACCTATGAACGGGCGCTCGCCTCGGCCGACTGGGTGCGCAACCGCTTGACCTTCGACATTGCCGGGCTCGATGTGGGCGGCGGTTTTCCCGCCGAATACGGCCACGATCCCAATCGCAAGCAGGTCGAGATGCCGTCGCTCGGCCAATTGATGTCGCGGCTTGCCGGCGACCTGAAAGAGTATCAGTTCGACCAGATGCCGCTGGTGGCCGAGCCCGGCCGCGTGATCGTGGCGCGCTGCCTGTCGCTGATCGTGCGGGTGCTGTTGCGCAAGGGCAAGCGGCTCTACATCAATGATGGCATCTGGGCCTCGCTGTCGGATTCATGGACCGGCAAGATCACGCTGCCGGCCCGCTTCATCCCCGATCCGGCGATCCGCACGCGCAATGGCGACGAAAACACCATCGTGCCGTTCAAGGTCTGCGGCGCGACCTGCGATTCCGTCGACATTCTGTCGCGACCATTCTGGCTGCCGGAAACGGTCGACACCGGCGACTGGATCGAGATCGGCCATATCGGCGCTTACTCGCTGTCGCTCAGGACGCGTTTCAATGGGTTCTATCCAGACACTTTCGTCGAGGTGACGACGCCGTTCGACGAAGGCGACGCGCCGCAAGGCTTTGCCAGCCTGGAGACGATGGCGGATTGAATAGTGAGTAGTGAGTAGTGAGTAGTGAGTGGTAATTCGGATTGACCTCACTCATATATGGGTGATTTTCCTACTATTCACTATTCACTATTCACTATTCACTATTCACTATTCACTATTCACTATTCACTATTCACTATTCCCACAATTTCGCCAGCAATTCCGGCGTCGGCCAACCATCGACCGGCAACCCGAGCCGCGTCTGCTCCTTGCGGACCGCTTCGCGCGTGTTGGTGCCCAGGATGCCGTCGACGGTGCCCACGTCATATCCCTTGGCCTCGAGCTTGGTCTGCAGCGCCTTCATCTGGTCGCCGCTCAGACCTTGCTCGGGCATACGCGGGTCGAATTGCGGTGCGCCGGCAAGGCGCGTGGCAAGCACGGCCGCGGTCAGCGCGTAGGTGAAGGACTGGTTCCATTCCAGGTAGACGTCGAAATTGTCGTAGGCCAGGAAGGCAGGCCCCTTGCGGCCCATCGGCAGCGCCAGGCCGGCTTTCAGTCCGTTGTCGACGAGCGGCGTGCCGTTCGGGTTGGTCACGCCCCATTGCGCCCATTGCGACAGCGGCAGCTTGTTGGTGCGGCCAGTCTGATCCCAGGGCATGTCGTCGGGGACGCGCACTTCCTGGATCCAGGGCTGGTCGCGCTTCCAGCCGCGCGACATGACCTTGTTGGCGGTCGTCATGATGACGTCCGGCACGCTGCCCCTGAGATCGACCTTGCCGTCGCCATCGCCATCGACGCCCTCGGCCAGATAGTCGGTCGGCAGGATCTGCGTCTGGCCGATCTCGCCGGCCCAGGCGCCCTTGACGTCAGCCGGCAGCACGCCGCGGTCGATAAGCGTCAGCAGCGGCACCAATTGCTGCCGGAAAAGCTGCGGGCGGCGGCAGTCATGCGAGAGCGTCACCAGCGCATTCAGCGTATGGAAGTCGCCCTGTACGGCGCCGAAGTCGGTCTCCAGCCCCCAGAAGGCGGCGATGATGGCCGGCTGGACGCCGAACTCCTTGTCGGCGCGGTCGAAGACCTCGGCATATTTCTTCAGATTGGCCGCGCCCTGCTTCAGGCGGTAGGCCGAAATCATGCGGTTGGAGAATTCGGTGAAAGTCTGGGTGAAGACGCCCTGGGCGCGGTCGCGCGCCAGCGCCCGCTCGTCGATGGTGGCGTCCTCCAGCGCGTCGAGGCCGACGGCGCCGACGCCGGCGGCCTTGGCTTCGGCCGCCACGCCCTGCTTCCAGGTCTCGAAATCGCCGCCGCATTCCTGCGCCGCCGCGGGCAGTGCAAGCGCGCCGACAAAGAGCGCCGCCAGGATTTCAACGCGCAATCGCATCGCTTTCCTCTCGAGACCGGCGCATGGCCCCATCGTGACCCCGGACGGGATCGGACAGGCGCATGCGAGGATTTCAAAGCCCAGGAGCCGCGCCAGGCACTCGCGTGAATACGCCGCTCCGGATTACCAGCGGTTGCATGTTTCGCCGCCCGCCGTGTCGAAAAGCAGGCGGGGCGGCCGATGTCAACGGGTGTTCTGCCGCAGCCACTTCTTCCAGGCGGCTTCCGAGCCGTTGAAGACGTTGATGTCGGATTTGCCGGTCATGCCGGGTACGATGCCGGTGCCGGTGTACTGCCAGAAGGTGAAGGGGTGGCTGCCGTATTTCTCGCGCGGATGGCCTGCGACCGAGCGCAGCCAGTAGGGATAGCCGCGGAATGTCGCCAGTTGGTTGTCGTCGAAGAAGTCGAGCGAGGTGTAGATGATCGGCTTCTTGCCGTAATGGCGCTCGACCATTTGCAGGAAGACGGTCATTTCGCTGCGCACAGTGGCCGGATCGGGGCGCAGCCTGCAGGTCGGCGATTTCGGGTTCCACTCCATGTCGAGCACCGGCGGCATCGCCGACGGGTCCCTTGGGACATTGGCGATGAACCAGCGCGCCTGGGTTTCGGCCGGCGTGCAGAAATAGAAGAAATGATAGGCCGCGCGCGGAACTCCGGCGGCCCTGGTGCGCGACCAGTGTTCGTTGAAATATTCGTCGAAGCGGTCGCCGCCTTCCGTCGCCTTGATGAAGGCGAAGGAGATGCCGCTGGCCCTGGCGATCGGCCAGTCGACCGAGGTCTGGTATTTGGAGACATCCGTGCCGTGGATGGCGTAATTCCACGGCGCGCCGCTGTCCCATTCATGCGGCTTTGAATCCTCGAATTTGGGCGCGCGCACGGCCACCGTCTGCGTAGACGGCGACAATGGCGAAAGATCGTCCACCGTGGAGCAAGCGCCCAGCAGCGTAAGCATCAGGATGGCCGCAAGACGGCGCATGGCATTTCCCAAGCCGGGTTCAGCCGGCCGCTGATGGGTCCTTCACTGGTGGTGGTCGCTTGCGCAAGCCCCTTCCGGATTGTCGCCCCACGAGACTATCCGGCTCGTCCGTTGATCGCCGAACATGGTTGATAATCCATTGACGGCGCTCGACAACACCGATGATTTTGCGGAAGCAATGGCGGCAAATCGATGACATAAATCGAGCCGAAGACTCCAAAGGGCGGAAATGATGCGGGCTGTCGTGAAGTTCATCAAATGGCTGTTTGGCCTTGTGATCCTGGCCGTGGTCGCGCTCGTTGCCTGGCTTTATTTCGCGCCGCCGGAACTCATCCGTGTCGGTTCCGGCTATTCGGCCAAGATCGTGTGCTCGAACGTGTTCATCGCCGGCCGCGACGCCAAGCAGGTGCTGGCTGTCGACGTGCAGGCGCCGGGCCATCCGCTGCTCAAGCTGATGAAGGTCTCCGTCGACAAGGAGAGGGGGCTGGTTTCGGCCGGCCTGTTCTGGGTTCTGGGCAAGAGCGTCGCGGTCGAGCGCGACGGCGTCGGCTGCGCGTCGCTTCCCGATGGTGACACCGGCAAGGCAAGGCAGACGTCGCTGCGCGCCGCGGCCTCCACGCCGGCGCAGCCGGACGCGCTTTGGCCCGATGGCGAGCGCGTGGACGCTTCCCAGAATCCGGACGTGGCGAAGATCGTCGACGATGCCGCCATGGCAGGCACGGGTATGCGAGCGATCGTTGTGGTGAAAAACGGGCGTGTCGTCGCCGAGCGTTATGGCGAGGGCTTTTCGGCCAAGACGCCGCTGCTCGGTTGGTCGATGACCAAGACGGTGAATGCCGCGATCGTCGGCACGCTGGTCAAGGACGGCAAGATGGCTGTCGACAAGAACGGCCTGTTCGCGCCGTGGAAGGCCGATGGGCGAGCCGCCATCAGCCTTGCCGACATGATGGCGATGTCGAGCGGGCTCGAATTCAACGAGGATTATGGCGACGTCGCCGACGTGACGCGCATGCTCTATCTCGAGCCGGACATGGCAGGCTTCGCCGAGACCAAGCCGCTGAGCGGCGAGGTCGGCAAGGTGTTTTCCTATTCGAGCGGCACCGCGGTGATGCTGTCGCGCCTGTGGCAGGACGCGGTCGGCGACAAGGCCAAGGCGCTGGCCTGGCCGCGCACGGCGCTATTCGAGCCGCTCGGCATGCACAGCGCGGTGCTCGAGACCGACGAGCAGGGGACTTTCGTGGGCTCGTCCTATCTTTACGCGACGGCGCATGACTGGGCGCGATTCGGCCAGTTCCTGCTGCAAGGGGGCGTCTGGAACGGAAACCAGATCCTGCCCCCCGGTTTCGTCGACTGGATGCGCGAGCCCGCGCCGGCTTCAAAGGTATACGGCAAAGGCCAGGTCTGGATCGAAGGCCCGGGCGATGAGGAAAATCCCGGCGCAGGCGTCGCTGCAGGCCTGCCCAAGGACACCTATTGGATGGAGGGCCATGACGGCCAGACGGTGACCATCATTCCGTCGGAGCAGTTGGTGGTGGTGCGGCTTGGATTGACGCCGGGCAAGTTCGGTTATCGTCCACAAGCGATGGTTGGGGCGCTCGCAAAAGCGCTCCATTAGAGGCGTGGCGGTCAATCGCCGGCCTCTATGCGGCGGTCGGCAAAGGTTTGGCGCGATCCACGCGCGCCCGCTCGTCAGGCGAGTTCATGACTTGCCAAAGATCGCTGCGGCGCTGGACGTTCAGCCAGAAATCCGGGCTGTTGCCGAACACCCGCGCCAAAATGAGCGCGGTCGCTGCGGTAATGCTGCGGCGATCGTTGCACAATTCGTTCACATGCTTGCGCGGGACTCCCATCGCCTCGGCCAAAGCGGCCTGCGTCAGACCGAGCGGCTGCATGAATTCTTCCGTGAGGATTTCCCCAACCGTTGCGGGCTTGCGTGCGGTCATCAACATGTCTCACCTCACTTATAGCTGTGGTCGTCCAAGTAGATGTCCGACGCCTCACCCCGGCCGCCATCCCAGCGGAAAACCAACCGCCATTGCTTGTTGACCCGTATGGAATGAAAGCCTTCGAGATTGCCGCGCAGCTTTTCGAAGTGGTTGCTGGGCGGCACTCGCAAATCCTGGTCGGTAGCAGCGTCGTCGATCATCTGGAGCTTGCGAAACAAGCGGCTTTCGAGATCGGACGGAATGTTGCGGGAGTGGGTATCATCCACGAAGAAGGCTCGCAGCCATCCATCTCTAAATCCAACGATCATCACATGTTTCCAAGCAGGGTCAGTGTACCACTCCTTGGGTCATGGGTGCAATTGTTCAGTTAATTGCGTTAGATACAGCCACAGGCGCCTCAAATTGCGAAATTCAGTGGGCGATCTTGATCACCGCCAGCCAGACATAGCCGCGATAAAGCGTTCTGAAACGGAAGGTTGCGCCGGTGCGCTCGGATTCCGATTCAAGCACGTCGCGCAGCGAGGCGCGCGGCGTGACATGGAATTTCCGCAGCCAGCCGCGCAGCAACGCCCTGAACCAGCGTGGCAGGCCTTCCTGCTGGCCGAAATCGACGACATGGAGCGAGCCGCCGGGCGCAAGCGCGGCGAGGGCAGCCGATACGGTCTTCTCCCAGCCGGGGATCATCGACAGCGAATAGGAGACGAAGACCCGGTCGAAATGCTCGATGCCGAAAAGAGCCTTGGCGTCGAAATCGGTGGCGTCGCCGCGTGCGAGGTTGACCTTGTCCGTGAGACCTTCGCGAGCGACGGTCGCGTTCGCCGTCTCCAGCATCTCGGTCGAGATATCCAAACCGAAGAAGCGGGCGTCCGGGTAGCGGCGGGCGGCGAGCACGATGTTGCGGCCGGTGCCGCAGCCGAGCTCCAGCACGGTGCCGCCTTGCGGCACGTCCAGCCCGTCGATCAGCCGGTCGCGGCCGAGCAGGTAGTATTTGCGGGTCAGGTCGTAGATGTGGCGCTGCCAGCGGTAGACGCCGTCCATCAGTTCGGCATGGCTGGCAGGCAGCTCCGTCGTGCTCATGCGGCGCGCTTCACGTAGAGGTGGAAGCCGCCATAGATCGCCGAGCGGTCCTTTGCGGAGAATTCGCGCGAGGCATCGCTCTCGTAGGTCCACTGGTCGAGCAGCGAACTGGAGACGCGGCCGGGCAGCAGGCTGGGCTCGGCCGCGGTGCGGAAGATGACGCGGGCGCCGGCCGAAGCCGTGCGGGTGATCTCGGTCCACAGTGCGTTGAGCAGGTCGTCGGTCATCCAGTCCTGCGCGTCGAGCAGCACGAAGCGGTCGACGCTGCCGGCGTCCTTGGCACCCAGGAACTTGATCAGGTTGGCGTGGTGGATGGCGACGCGGTCGATGTTGTCGCGGATCGTCTTGTAGTTGCTCTGTTCCAGATAGGCGGGCAGCGCCGCCTCGCCCGGTTGCGGATAGCGTCGGGCAAAGGCCTGCCAGGCAAAATAGTTGTTCTTGAGCGGGAAGTCGCAGGCGAGCTTTTCCAGGCGCGCCTTGAGCACGCTCGCCATCGAACCGTCGCCGGAGGTGATCAGCGAATCGTACTGGGCCGGCGGGATGCCGAGGCCGAACAGCGAGGCTTTCCGCGACGTCGCCCAGCGCAACAGCTTCTTGTCGAAAACGGGCGCCAGCTCCTCGTTGAAGAAACGGCGCTGCTCGCCGATGTTCTCGGCCTTCATGATGCCGGCCGGGTCGACACCGAACAGCTTTCCGACGCGATGGCCCATGGCGATGAAGAGGCCGAGCAGGCCGGTCTGGTAGAAGTTGCGGTCGAAGACCGAGATGCGGCGGCGACCGCGCCAGCTGCGGCGCTCCCAGTAGTGGCGGCTGACCGCATCGAGATGCGGCGCGATGAAGCGATCATAGGCGTCGGAATTGTGGCTGGTGCCGGCGGCGCCGAAGAAGCGGAAGAGATCGCCCTGCGACGGCAGGTGGCGCACCGCTTCCAGCTTCATGCGGTTCAGCGCGATGTGCGCGGCATTGAGATCGACGGCATCGATCCTGGCCGGCGAGCGGGTCAGGTAGGCCAGAATGTTGCAGCCGCCCGAGGCGATTGTGACGATGCGGTGGCCCGCGCCGAGCTGCATGGCCTCCATGTCGACATCCGGGTCTTCCCAGATCTGCGGATAGACGAGGCCGGAGAACAGAAAGGCGAACAACCGCTCGGAAATGCCGTCCTTCGACAATGCCCGGTTCTGGTAGACAGCCTTTCCGACTTCCTTGCCTCGACGATAAACGAGTTCTCCGGAAACATCCGACATGGCAAGGTGATTCCCCATTTGCGTTGGCGCAAGCGGGTAGCGCAGCGGCATGACAGGCAGGTGACAGCCTGTTGACGGCAAGCTGACGTTGATTTCACGCTTTTTGTAGCGCGCAAAATCGCTTGGCACCTCCGTGCAACTTCACTTGGCACCAATTTTTTTGAAAAAGGGGCCGAAATCAGCCGAGATCGGCCCCATTAGCGGCCTGCCGGCGCATCTCCGCCGTGCTGTCCTTGGTGACTGTCGCGCCGGCATCGATCCGCAGGTTTTGCCTGCTGTGGCCGCCGGCGTCGTCGCGATCGTTTGCCAAGAGCCTGGTTGGATGTCAGGGTCACCGCGACGGCATGGAAAGATCTGTCAAGATGAACTCCACGATCAAGGGGGCGTTGATAATCGCTGCGGCGATAGTGATTGCCACCGCTATGTTCATCTATTTCGGTCCGTATCAGTCGTGCGTCCGTGAGCTAAGGCCGGGAAACGCTTACGCTGCGTCCACGTGCGCCAATTTGATCCGATAGTCCTTCATATTAGCGATAGCTTGCATTTCACCAAAAGCGGGATCATGCTTGGAAAGCGGGCGGAGGAGGACCACCAGGAGTGATGGTGGTTGGAAAGGGGTAGGTCACATGGACGCCGTTTGTTACATGCCCAGCGCATTCTGTTTCTTGTCGGTCCTGGTCAACATCGCGATGGCGATTATCGTCATGGCGCCGTTCGCCGCGATGCGGCTGTTCGTGTTGAGGATGCGCGAGCACTCGGTCGGGCAGCTTCAGCCGGCGTAGACCGGTAGGTGACCGATGCGACCAATTCTTTTGATCGTCGCTGCAATCGCGGTGTTCTTCATCTGGGACGGCCTTGCCAACGACGGCCGACAATGGAAACACCTGAAGCGCAACATTGAGCAGGCAGAAAACTTCCATGGCCTCGTCCGGGTCTCTTGGAACTAGCTCCGCGGGAACGCCTCTGTCGGCACGGTGATCGAGCCGTCGGTATCATACCGACAGACACACTTGGTGATGCGGATTTCGCGCAAAAGTTCCGTTCGGAGTTCGGCTCCTTTGTTGCCGAGGCTATTAGGATCGTTGTATCCTTTTATTTCAATGGCTTACGTCATCTTTGTGGGCTGGTTTTCCGAACTCCGAAGGCATTTCGGAGAACTCTTGCGTCGCGCCAGAATTCCCAGGCCGTTCTGGTAGCTCTTTGGGTGGTTTTGGTCCTCTTCCGCGCCGATTTTCTCTTTTTTCAACAGGGCTTAGCCGCACTCGGCCATTTTTTCTCCCATTGGCCCTTCGCCGCCGCTGGCTTCTGCTTTAAATCGATTTGGTGCCAAATGAAGTTGCGCAACGGTCACCTTTTGTTACCACGCTTTCCGCTCCCGGCAGCTCACGGCAAAGCTTTGTCTTTTCATAGCCTTGCGCGGCTAGTCCCACCTAATACCACCTGATCCCGGAAAACCCCCGCCGCTGCCATCCGATCTTGCGCGTTACACATTCTGCGGCTTTGCGCGGCTGATCCCGGCGTTTCTCACCTTTCCCGGCCATCGCCGGCTAATGCCATCCGATCTTGCGCGTTACATTTCCGAGTGCTCCCGGCGTCGGCGTGGTGACGATGACGGCCTCGCCGGCATCGAGCGTGGTTTGGTCGCAGGCCTTCAAGATGTCGACCGATCCGTCATTGCGCCTGACCTTGGTCGAGCCCGCCTCGCCATCGCCGCCGCCGTCGAGGCCCTGGGGCGGCCGGTTGCGGTGCGAGGACAGGATCGCGCATTCCATCTTTTCGAGGAAGCGGATGGTGCGCCTGGTGCCGTCGCCGGCGTTCCACTTGCCCTTGCCGCCGGAGCCCTCGCGGATGTGGAAGTCCTCCAATACGACGGGGAAGCGCAGTTCCAGCACCTCGGGGTCGGTGAGGCGCGAATTGGTCATGTGGGTATGGACACCGGACGTGCCGGCAAAGCCGCGTCCCGAATTCATCCGGCCGGCCGGCGAGCCGGAGCAGATCGTCTCGTAATACTGATATTTCTTGTTGCCGAAGGTGAGGTTGTTCATCGTGCCTTGCGCGTTGGCAATCGCACCCATCGCGCCGAACAGCGCATTGGTGACGTGCTGCGAGGTCTCGACATTGCCGGCGACAACGGCGGCCGGGTAGGCGGGCTTCAGCATCGAGCCTTCGGGGATGACGATGTTGATCGGCCTCAGGCACCCGGCATTCATCGGGATCATGTCCTCGACCATGACGCGGAAGGCGTAGAGCACGGCGGCGCGGGCGACCGGCTCCGGCGCGTTGAAGTTGTTCTTCATCACCGGCGACGTGCCGGTGAAATCAACGGTCGCCTCGCGTTTTTGCCGGTCGACGGTGATCTTCACCCTGATCACCTGGCCGGTGTCGGTGGGGTATTCATATGCCGCGCTGTCGGGGAGCCGCTCGATCACGCGGCGCACGCTCTCGGCGGCATTGTCCTGGACATGGCCCATATAGGCCTCGACGACGTCGAGCCCGAAATGCGCGACCATCTTGCGCAGCTCCGCCACGCCTTTTTCGTTGGCGGCGATCTGTGCCTTCAGGTCGGCGATGTTCTGGGCCGGATTGCGCGCGGGGTAGGGGTGGTCGGTCAGCAGCGTCTCCAGCTCCGTCTCGCGGAAGCGGCCGCGGTCGACGATACGGAAATTGTCGAACAGCACGCCTTCCTCATCGACCGTAGTCGCAAGCGGCGTCATCGAGCCGGGCGCGGTGCCGCCGACATCGGCGTGATGGCCGCGCGAGGCCGCCCAGAATAGGATCTCCTTGCGCGCATCGTCGAAGACAGGCGTCACCACGGTGATGTCGGGCAAATGCGTTCCGCCATTATAGGGCGCGTTGAGGGCGAAGACGTCGCCGGGATGGATGTCGCCCGAATTCAGGCGGATGACGGTTTCGACCGAGCGGTCCATGGAGCCCAGATGCACCGGCATGTGCGGCGCATTGGCGACCAGTGCGCCATGGCGGTCGAACACGGCGCAGGAAAAATCGAGCCGTTCCTTGATGTTGACGGAATAGGCGGTGTTCTGCAGCGTCACGCCCATCTGCTCGGCGATCGACATGAAGAGGTTGTTGAAGACCTCAAGCATCACCGGATCGGCCTCGGTTCCGAGTGCGGCCTGCCGTCGTTTCTTGCTCGTTCGGCGCAGGAGAATATGGTCCTTTGCGGTGATCTCGGCCTGCCAGCCCGGTTCGACAACAACGGTCTGGTTGGGTTCGATGATCAGGGCTGGGCCGGCAACCTTGCTGCCCTGCCTAAGGGCTTCGCGACGAAAGACGCCGGCCTCGCGCCATTCGCCTTCGGCGAATATTTTCCGCTTCTCGGAAGGAACAACGGCAAGATCCTGCAACTCCGCTTCGGTTTCCGCGCGGCCCGCGCCGCCGGCATCGCTGCCCTCCACCCCTACAGCCTCGATAATCATCGGCTTGTTTTCATAGACGAACCCGAACTGCGCCTTGTGCGCGGCCTCGAAATCGTCCTTCGCCCGCAGGATCGAGCCGTGCTCGAAATTCACCGGCAGAGCCGTGTCGGTGCCATCGTAGCGGATCTGGAGGATCGGCCTGGCGGTAATCCCGCTCTCGGCGATGCCCTGAGACACAAGTTCGGCGACCACAACCCCGCGCAGGGCGGCTATGAGATTTTCGATCGCCGGCCTGGATGCGTCCGCGAGCGGCTCCAGCAGCGCCTGCTGGCGCGAGGCGAAGACCGACGAGAGGCCGATGCCATAAGCGGAAAGCAGCCCCGAGAAGGGGTGGATGAGCACGGCTTCCATGCCGAGCGCATCGGCAACCAGGCAAGCATGCTGACCGCCGGCGCCGCCGAAGCAGTTGAGGAGATACTCGGTGACGTCGTAGCCGCGTTGCACCGAGATCTTCTTGATGGCGTTGGCCATGTTCTCGACGGCGATGGTGACGAAACCTTCGGCCACCGCCTCAGGCGTCCGGCCGTCGCCGATTTCGGCGGCAAGTGCGGCGAATTTTTCGCCAACCGTGCCGACATCGAGCGGCTGGTCCTGGCCCGCGCCAAAGATCGCCGGGAAGAAATCGGGCTGCAATTTGCCGAGCATGACGTTGGCGTCGGTGACGGCAAGCGGACCGCCGCGCCGGTAGGCGGCGGGGCCGGGATTGGCGCCGGCGGAATCCGGGCCGACGCGGAAGCGGCCCGCTTCATAGTGCAGGATCGAGCCGCCTCCGGCGGCGACCGTGTGGATGCGCATCATCGGCGCGCGGATGCGCACGCCGGCGACCTCGGTGTCGAAGGCGCGTTCGTATTCGCCGTCATAATGTGCGACGTCGGTCGAGGTGCCGCCCATGTCGAAGCCGATGACCTTTTCGAAGCCGGCGAGCTTCGCCGTCTCGACCATGCCGACGACCCCGCCGGCCGGGCCGGACAGCAGCGCGTCCTTGCCCTGGAACAGGTCGGCGGCGGTAAGACCGCCCGACGACATCATGAACATCAGGCGCGGTCCGGCGCCAAGTTCGCCGGCCACCCGTTGCACATAGCGCGACAGGATCGGCGACAGATAGGCGTCGACCACGGTGGTGTCGCCGCGGCCGACCAGCTTGATGAGCGGCGAGACCTCATGAGAGACCGAGATCTGGCTGAAGCCGATCTTGCGGCAAACCTTGGCCACGGCCTTTTCGTGGTCGGGATATTTCCAGGCATGCATGAAGACGATGGCGACCGCGTCGATGCCGTCCGCCTTGGCCTGTTCGATCGCCGGGCGGCAGGCCGCGATGTCGAGCAGGCGCTCGACGCAGCCGTCGGCGCGCACGCGCTCGTCGATCTCGATGACGCGCTCGTAAAGCTGCTCCGGCAGGATGATCTCCTTGGCGAAGATGTCCGGCCGCGCCTGGTAAGCGATGCGCAAGGCGTCGCGAAAACCCTTGCTGATGAGCAGCAGGACGCGGTCGCCCTTGCGCTCGAGCAGCGCATTGGTGGCAACGGTCGTGCCCATTTTGACGTCGCCGATCGCGTCTGCGGAAATGGCGGCGCCGGTTTTCAACCCCAACAGGTCGCGGATGCCCTGGATGGCGGCGTCCGCATAGGCCTCGGGATTTTCGGACAGGAGTTTTCGGGGATGCAGCCGGCCTTGCGGGTCACGGCCGATGACGTCGGTGAAGGTGCCACCGCGGTCGATCCAGAAGTCCCATTTCCCAGTCCCCGTGGCTGCCGGCATTTTGCTTATCCATCATGTCTTCGAGCGTATGTTCTGTTAGTTCGGGATTTCGGCGCCAGCAATCGCAAGTTGATGTTACACATGGAAATGCAACGTTACGAAACCGGCGGGCCTGCTGACGCATTTCCCTTGCGACCGCTCACCGAAATGTGAGCGTCTGTTGAAGGAGAGATATCATGAAGAAGCTCATTCTGGCGTCTGTTTCGGCGCTCGCCCTGCTGGGGGTCGCGGCTTGCAGCGACAGTGGCACCGGCACCGACAATACCACCACGCAAAGCACCAATCCGCCGGCCAACGAGCAGCCCATGAAGCCGGCTTCGCCCGACGCTTCGAAGCCCGCTGAACCGGCTCCGGCAACAAATCCGGCTCCTGCCGCGCCTGCGCAGTAAGAGCCTGACAGACAATATCGAGGAAGGCCGGCCTTGCCGGCCTTCCCTTTTCGCCCTCGATCCCGCGCAGCGGATCGCCTGCGGCATCGTCCAGGCTTGATAGAACCGCCCGGTTCGCACTATGAAGCCGGCATGTCGATTTGGGACCGTCTTGGCGACTTCATCGCTCGTGTTTCGTCGTCGGCGTCCTCGGGCGTCGCGGATGTCGTGGAAGCCGTGCGCACCGTGTTTTCGGGCGATCCGGACCTGCGCCGGCGCGTGGCCTTCTCCGTGGCCATGATCGCGCTCTCGGCCAAGATGGCCAAGGCCGACGGCATCGTCACGCAGGATGAGGTGCGCGCCTTCCAGGAAATCTTCGAAGTGCCGCCGAGCGAGACACGCAACGTGGCGCGGCTTTACAACATCGCCAAGCAGGACGTCGCCGGCTTCGAGATCTATGCCCAGCGCATGGCGCAGCTCTGCGGGTCCGGCCATGCCAACTGCATGATGCTGGAAGATATCCTCGACGGCCTGTTCCATATCGCCAAGGCGGATGGCCTCATTCATGAGCATGAGGGCCAGTTCCTGCATCGCATCGCCGAGATCTTCCGGATCGACGAGGCGCATTACGAAGCGATCTTGTCGCGGCACGTCGATCTCGGCGCCGCCGACCCCTATGTCATTCTGGGCATCGAGCGCGGCAAGCCGTTCGAGGAGATCAGGAAACGCTACCGCAAGCTCATCTCGGACAATCATCCCGACAGGCTGATCGCACGCGGCTTGCCGCAGGAATTCATCAAGATCGCCACGACCAGGGTCGCGGCGATCAACGCCGCCTATGAGATGATCGAGCGGGGCCTCAGACACGTATGAGCGGGTTCCTGCCCGACCAGCCAGGCGCCGAGGTCCGGGTGTCGCCGAATTTCGGTCCGCGCCGCGAGACGCTTCGACCCGACATGATCGTGCTGCATTATACCGGCATGGCAAGCGGCGCCGGCGCCGAGGCGTGGCTATGCGACCCGGCGAGCGAAGTGTCCTCGCATTATCTCGTTCATGAGGACGGCCGCATCGTCCAGATGGTACGCGAGAGCGACCGGGCGTGGCATGCCGGCAAGAGTTCCTGGCTCGGGCGTACCGACATCAACTCCTGTTCGGTCGGCATCGAGATCGTCAACCCCGGGCATTCGCTGGGCTACAAGGCTTTTCCGAAGCGACAGATCGATGCCGTGGTCGAGTTGTGCGCGGGCATCGTGAGCCGTTATTCGATCCCCGCGGCAAGGGTGCTCGCGCATTCGGACGTGTCCCCGGGCCGCAAGGTCGACCCTGGCGAAAAATTTCCGTGGAAGGCGCTGTTCGTGGCGGGCGTCGGCCACCTCGTGCCGGCGGCGCCGATAAAGCCCGGCGCCGCGCTCAAGGCCGGTGATACCGGCGCCGATGTCGAGGCGCTGCAGTCGATGCTGGCGCTCTATGGCTATGGCGTCGAGATGTCGGGTATCTACGACAAGCGGACGGAAATCGTGGTAGCGGCCTTCCAGCGACATTTCCGGCGGCGGCTGGTGGATGGTGCAGCGGACAATTCGACGCTCCGCACGCTGGAAAGGCTCGTCGCTTCCGTAAAGGCAGCCCCCGCCAAGGGGTCGCGATAAGTTCCTTAAATTACAATCTGTCATTTAAAGTGAATTGCGTCGCCTTCATTGCCGCCAATTCCGCCTTCAAATGCCTCTCCCGCAAGTCGTCGGGCATCTATCCCCCCGGATGTTCCGATGTTGAATTGGCACAGCTGCGCGAAATTCTTCGCGCGGTTCTAACAGAACAGGACTACATGCAAAAATTGACCGTTGTAGCGGCAGCTGTTGCTGCCGGAGTGATAAGTTTTGCCTTCAATCCGGCAAGCAGCGCCCCTTTAAGCCTTCGGGCGGATAATGGCCTTGCCGCTGCCCCCATAACGAGCAAGGCTGTACCGGGCAGCAAAACGCCAAAGATCAAGAGAGCCCCGGCAAAGGTGCAGAAAGCCGCCGCGACTAGGGCGGGGAAATCGACGGCTAAGCGTGCCAAACGCGGCAGAAAGGCGATCGATCTCACCACGACCGCTTCTATCAACACCGGCAAGATCGCCCTGGCGGCGCCCGCCGCGGCCGGCGGCGGCCAATATTCGGCGATCGTTGCCCGCTATGCCGCAAGCTACGGCGTGCCGGTGTCGCTGGCCAAAGCCGTCATCAAGATCGAAAGCAACTACAGGCCGAGCATGGTCGGAAGCGCCGGCGAGATCGGCCTCATGCAGATCAAGCCGGCCACGGCGCGCATGATGGGTTATACCGGTTCGACCAAGGGACTGTTCGACCCCGACACCAACATCAAATTCGGCATGAAGTATCTTGCGATGGCGCAGGGTCTCGGCGGCGGCACCACCTGCGGCACAATCCTGAAATACAATGCCGGTCACGGCGCAAGGCGGATGAATCCGGTTTCGGCCGCCTATTGCAGCAAGGTGAAGGTGCAGATGGCGGCGCTGGGTTCGCCGGCTTAAGCCGGCCTGCCGAAGTGGATTTGGGCAACGCGTATCGGCTTCATGCACGTCGTTGTCCCAACCGCCGCGCATCCGGGCGCTTTTTCGTTTGCGTTTTCGGGCGGGAATCCCTTTATACGCGCTTGCCAGCTGGCCGGGCGGCCGCACCCGCGAGAACCGAAAGGTTGCGGGTGAGGAAAGTCCGGGCTCCATGGAGACACGGTGCCGGCTAACGGCCGGCGGGGGCGACCCCAGGGAAAGTGCCACAGAAAGCAAACCGCCACGGCATTGGCCGGGGCAAGGGTGAAAGGGTGGGGTAAGAGCCCACCGCGCGACTGGCAACAGAAGCGGCAGGGCAAACCCCACCGGGAGCAAAACCGAATAGGGGCGGTGCGAGGGGAAACCTTCGAGGGCTGTTTCCGGCCCACCGTCCGGGTAGGTTGCGTGAGGCGCATGGCAACATGCGCCCAAGATGAATGGCCGCCACGTTCTCGCCGCAAGGCGAGGGCCATACAGAACCCGGCTTACAGGCCAGCTGGCATTTTTCAAATCGCGGTAGCGGCACGAAATCAGAAGGTTACGCCGGAAGGCGTGCCTTTTGATTCAAGGTGAGGCGCAATCGCCCTGAACGCGATGACCTGTTCCTTGAAGCTAGTGCGATTAAATCGTACCATAAAGGGAGAGCAGGAGCGCATCATGGGCCAGGTCGATAAACGCAGCATCACACTTTCGCCGGAGCTGGCAGCCGCGGTCGACGATGTGGTCGCGGCTGGCGAATACGCCTCGGCCAGCGAAGTGATCCGCGATGCGCTCAGGCAATGGAAGGAGCGGCGCGATCTGCTCGGCTACAGCGTCGAAGAGCTGCGGAAACTGGTGCAGGAGGGGATCGACAGCGGGCCGGCCCTCGACGGTCCGTCGGTCATCGAACGAGCGCGTGCCAAATATCGCAAGATGGCTGAAGCGAAAGGCTTCGAAGAGTGAGATATCGGCTGCTTCCTCAAGCGGCGGTCGATCTCGAAGACATCGGCGACTACATCGCCAGCCATAGTCCCAATGCCGCGGTCCGGTTCGTAGACGCCATGGAGAGGAGGTGGAGCTTGCTCGGCCCGCATCCTTTTTCAGGTGCTCCACGCGACGATATCGCGCCCGGTATCCGCCATCTGGTGGTTGGCGAATACCTTACCTTGTACCGGGTCGATCAGGATGCGATCGAGATTGTCCGCGTGTTACACGGTCGACGCAAGATCGAAGCGGATGATGTGAACCCGTGACAGATCTGCTCAGCTTGCAATCTTGTCCAGGGACGCCTCGATCGCCTGCCACAGTTCCTCGACCGGCTCGCAGCCGATCGCCAGGCGAACGAAGCCGGGCGGCACGGCATCGCCGCGTTTCGAGCGCCGCTCCGCCGATGTGTGCACGCCGCCGAAGGACGTTGCCGCTTCGATAAGCCGACAGCCGTCGATGAACGCCTCGGCCTGTTCCTCGGAGGCGAGTTCAAAGGAAATCAGGAAGCCGAAGCGCTCCATCTGGGCGCGCGCCAGGTTGTGCGAGGCATCGCCTTCGAGTCCCGGAAAGCGCAGGCCGCTGACGGCGCGATGGTCCTTCAGGCGGCGCGCGATCGTTTCGGCCGACGAGCACATGCGGTCGAAACGCACTTCCAGCGTTTCGAGGCCGCGATGCACGAGCCAGGCCTCGAACGGGCCGGGGATGCCGCCGGCCGTCTCGCGCCAATCCTTCACCCTGGCGACAATGTCGGGATCGCGGCTGGCGACATGGCCGAAGAGCACGTCGGAATGGCCATTGATCGCCTTGGTGTCGGCAGAGACCACGATGTCGGCGCCAAGATCAAGCGGGCGCTGGCCGAAGGGCGTCATGGTCGTGTTGTCGACGACCAAGGTGCCTCCTTGCGCATGCACGGCCTTGGCGACGGCGGTGATGTCGCAGATGTCCAACCGCGGGTTCGACGGACTTTCGACGAAGACCGCCCGGTAGCCGGCGAAGCCGCCATCGAGCATGCTTGCCGTGGGCCTCACGTCATAGGCGACGCCGAGCGATTTCAGGAAACGCTCGGCCAGCGCGCGCGTCGTGTGATAGCCGTCCGACGGCAAGAGGATGCGGTCGCCCGATTTGACGAGCGCGAAGAAAGCCGCGGAAATCGCGGCCATTCCCGACGGGAAGGCAACGCATTGCGCATCTTCCAGATGGCCAAGCGCATGCTCGACCGCATGCCAGGTCGGGTTGCTGAAGCGGCCGTATTGATCGAAGCCGGTCGCGTCGCCCGGTGCGTGGAAGATCGAAGCCATGGTCAGCGGCAAGGGGATGGGATCGCCCTTGGCGAAATCGGCGCTGCGCAGATGGGCAAGTGTCGCGGCGCGTGACTTCGCAGTGTCGGACATCAGTTGGATCCTTGGTTAGGGCAGAAAACCTCAACCGACGCTATGCGCGCCGGCTGTGCGCATCAAGCCGCGTCTTTTTGGGCCAGAGGGCTCTAAACGCTTCGTTAGGCTTAATAGACGATAAAGACGAGACGTGCCTTCAGCCTGCGCTTTCTGGTTGTAGTGCGCGTGTTTGTGATACCTATTCCCGTTGACGCCCATAGTACCCCATGATATCCCATTCGCATCATCAAGCTTTCGTTCCGCGTCAGGGTGAAGCGTACGCCAATCGGGCAGCCGCGGCGGCTGCGCGTTTGTCGGTTTTCGCCCCGGTGAATGAAGCGATTTGCCGCAAGCGCGGCAAGGGCGCGGAGAACAACATGAGGGGTGCAGCGGCGCCAGCGGCTGCAGAGTCTATTGGACCGGTTTCTGTCGAACACGGTGAGCAGGATCGATGCGAAGGGACGGGTGTCCGTTCCGGCGCATTTCCGCGCCGTGGTGCAGAAACGCGGCTATTCGGAACTCTACGCGCTGCGCTGCCTGGACCTGTCGGCGATGGATGTCGGTGGGCTCGACCTGCTCGACCGCTACGAGCAGCGGATCGCGCTGGAGGACCCGTTCCTGCAGACGGCGGACGACATGTCGTTCTTCTGCCATGGCGACGGGACGTTTCTGAAGCTGGACCAGGACGGCCGAATCACCATGACCGATTTCATCCGCGAGCACACGGGCATATCGAACGAGGTGGCCTTTGTCGGCCGCGGCAATTTCTTTCAAGTCTGGGAGCCGGGACGGCTTGCCGCCTATGGGGCGCAGGCGCGGGCCAGGCTTTTGCAGCTTCGGCAGGGGACGAAGCCCGGGGAGCGATCGGAATGATGGCTGGCCACGGCGATGACCCTCACGCCGTTGGCGGACTGGCCCGTCACATTCCGGTCCTCCTTGCCGAGGTGCTCGACGCGCTTGCGCCGAAGGCCGGCGAGACGATCGTCGACGGGACATTCGGCGCCGGCGGCTACACCAGCGCCATCCTCGATCGCGGCGCTTCCGTCGTTGCCATCGACCGCGACCCGGACGCAATCGCGGCGGGCAGGGCGCTCGAACGACAGGCCGGCGGCAGGCTGAGACTTGTCCAGGCGCCGTTCTCGACGCTGGACGAGCATGTCGAGAGCGCCGATGGCGTGGTGCTCGACATCGGCGTTTCCTCCATGCAACTCGACCAAGCCGAGCGCGGCTTTTCGTTTCGCGCCGACGGGCCGCTCGACATGCGCATGGCGCAGGCGGGTCTCTCCGCCGCCGATGTCGTCAACACCTTCAAGGCGGGCGACCTTGCGCGTATCTTCGGCTTTCTCGGCGAGGAGCGCCATGCCGGCCGCATCGCGCGCATGATCGAAAGCCGGCGCGAGAAGAGGCCTTTCGAGCGCACGCTCGATCTCGCCGACGCCATCGAAACGCATATCGGAAGAGGGCCGAAGGACAAGATCCATCCGGCCACGCGCGTCTTCCAGGCGCTGCGCATCTTCGTCAATGACGAACTTGGCGAGTTGGCAAGAGCGCTGTTGGCCGCCGAGCGGGCGCTGAAACCCGGCGGACGGCTCGCCGTGGTGACGTTCCATTCGCTGGAAGACCGCATCGTCAAGCGCTTCATCGCCGACCGTTCCGAAGCAGCCAGCGGCTCGCGGCATATGCCCGACGCGCCCGTGCGCATTGCCACCTTCCGCAAGGCCGGCGGCGGCGTGACGCCGGGAGAGGCCGAGACGGAGGCCAATCCGCGCGCGCGCTCGGCCAGGCTGCGCGCGGCGATACGCACCGATGCCCCGGCGCGCGCCGGCGACTTTTCGATTTTCGGCCTTCCAAAGCTTCCCGCCGTCGAGCGGCCGGGAGAGAGGTGAGCACGTGTTTCGTACCAGCGACATAGTCCTGATCGCCGTCATGGTCTCGGCCGCCGCCCTGACCTACAAGACGAAGCGCGAAGCCGAAGAGCAACAGGCGGCTGTGCAGAAGATCCAGGCGCAGATCCACTACGAGGAGGAGACGATCGATCTCCTCAAGGCGGACTGGAGCCTGCTCACGCAGCCGTCGCGGCTGCAGAAGCTTGCCGATGTCTATAAGAGCCAGCTCGGGCTCGAACCGGTCAACGCGCACCAGATCGGCAGCCTCGACGACATCCCCGTGAAACCCCTGACCATCGAGGACCTCTCTTCGCAGCGGCTTGGCGGCATGGCCGACAATTCCGGGAAGGAGCCATCTGAAGACAAGGATCCGGTGGTCACCGGGAGCACCGTTCAATGATCGGTGGGCTTCCAAGGATCGGCAACCTGCTGAAGCGCCGGAAGAAGCAGGCTGAGGATGGCTCGATCGTCGTCGACGCCGCGCGCAAGGCGACTGGCGGCAAGGCAAGGACGCGCATCGTCATGACGATGGCGGTGTTCTTCACCATCTATTCGACCATTGCCGGCAGGCTCGTCTATCTCGGCATGCAGAATCCCGATCTTTCCGGCGGCCCGGAGAACCGGGTCACGGCATCGCGTCCGGATATCGTGGATCGCAATGGCGAGGTGCTGGCGACCGACATCAAGACGGCGTCGCTGTTTGCCGAGCCTCGCCGCATCGTCGACGCCGACGAAGCGATCGAGAAATTGTCGACCGTGTTGCCGGAGATCGATTACGAGCAGACTTATCGCAAGCTCAAGAGCGGCGCCGGCTTCGTCTGGCTGCAGCGGCAGCTGACGCCGAAGCAGCAATCCGACATCATGGCGCTGGGTGTCCCCGGCCTCGGCTTCCGCACCGAAAAGCGCCGCTTCTATCCGAGCGGCGAGACCTCGTCCTACATCGTCGGCCTCACCAACATCGACAACCAGGGCATCTCCGGCATGGAGAAGTATATCGACGAGCAGGGGCTGAGCGACCTGCAGGCGTCGGGGCTCGCGGTGGCCAAGGATCTCAAGCCGGTCAAGCTGTCGATCGATCTGCGCGTCCAGCATGTGGTGCGCGACGAGATCGCCGCCGGCCTGGAGCGCTATCGCGCACTGGGCGCCGGCGCCGTCGTGCTGAACATCAAGACGGGCGAAGTGATGGCCATGGCCTCGGTGCCGGACTTCGACCCGAACAATCCTTACAACGCCCAGGAAAAAGACCGGCTGAACCGTATGTCGGCCGGTCTCTACGAGATGGGCTCGACCTTCAAGAGCTTCACCTCGGCCATGACGCTCGATTCCGGCAAGGCGACGATGAACAGTCGCTTCGACGCGTCGCATCCGATCCGGGTCGGCCATCAGGCCATCCACGATTTCCATGGCAAGAACCGGGTGCTGTCGCTGCCGGAAGTGTTCCTTTATTCGTCCAACATCGGGTCGGCCAGGGAGGCCGAACTCGTCGGCATCGAGGGGCACCGCGAATTCCTGCACCGCCTCGGCATTCTGGACAGGATGCAGACCGAACTGCCGGAAGTCGCCCGCCCGACCGAACCCAAGGTCTGGAAACAGGTCAACTCGTTCACCATCGCCTTCGGCCATGGCGTGTCGACGACGCCTCTGCAGGCTGCCGTCGGCTGCGCGGCGCTGATGCAGGGCTATCTGATCGAGCCGACATTTCTGGTGCGCAGCGAGCAGAATGCAATGGCGGTGGCCAAGAAAGTGGTCAGCGACAAGACGGTCGAAGGCATGCGCTACCTCTATACGCTCAACGCCGAGAAGGGCTCGGCCAGAAATGCCAGGGTCCCCGGCTACCGCGTTGGCGGCAAGACCGGAACGGCCGAGAAGGTCATCAACGGCCGCTACTCCAAGGACTTGAATTTCAACACCTTCGTCGCCGCCTTCCCGATGGACGATCCGCAATTTCTGGTGTTCACGATCGCCGACGCCCCGCATCCGGAAAAGCCCGGGATGACGGACGTTGCCGCCAACAATGCGGGGGTTATGGCCGGCAACATCATCAGGCGCTCAGCGGCCATGCTTGGCGTGAAGCCAGATTTCAGCCATGAAAATGGTGCAACGCTGGTTTCCTATCAGTGATTCTTGGGGCGCGCCGGCAACTGCGCGCTATTTTGTTGCGGTGAACGGGACTCAATGCATCTAAAAGATCTAGCCGGTGTCCTGCCTGTCGAGGGAACAGCTTCCCGCGATCTGGAGGTGACCGGACTTTCCTCCGATTCCCGCTCGGTCAAGACCGGCGTCGTCTTCTTCGCCCTTGCCGGCAGCAAGGCCGACGGCTCGACCTATGCGGCTGATGCCGCGGCCCGAGGCGCCGCGGCGATCGTCACCGGCCGGGGCACGACCGTCTCCGGCCTGTCGGTCCCGGTTCTCGCCGTCGATGATCCGCGCCTGGCGCTGGCGCTCAGCGCGGCGCGCTTCTTCGGGCGCCAGCCGCAGACCATGGTTGCCGTCACCGGCACCGCCGGCAAGACATCCGTCGCGGCCTTCACCCGCCAGATTTGGGAGCAGGCGGGTTTTGCCGCCGCTTCGATCGGCACGACCGGTGTCGTTGCGCCCGGCCGCAACGAATATGGCTCACTGACGACGCCCGATCCGGTGGCGCTGCACCGACTGCTCAAGGAACTGGCGGATGCAGGCGTCACCCACGCCTCGATGGAAGCCTCGAGCCACGGTCTCGACCAGCGCCGCCTCGACGGCGTGAAGCTGGCGGCCGGCGCTTTCACCAATCTCGGCCGCGACCACATGGATTATCATCCGACGGTCGAGGATTATCACCGCGCCAAGCTGCGCCTGTTCGACACGTTGCTGCCGAAGGCCGCCCCCGCGATCGTCTTTGCCGACGACCCGTGGTCGGAGCCCACGATCAAGGCCGCAAAGGCGGCGGGCCTGAAGGTGTTGACCGTCGGTCGTCATGGCGATTTCCTGACACTCAAGCGGGTCGAGCATGAGCGCCATCGCCAGCGCGCCGAGGTCGTGGCGGATGGCGTGCTGCACGAGGTCGACCTGCCATTGGCCGGCGATTTCCAGATCGCCAACGCGCTGGTCTCGGCCGGCCTTGCCATCTCGACCGGAACGCCGACAAGCAAAGCCCTGGCGGCGTTGGAAAAATTGCAGGGCGCGCCGGGCCGGCTCGACCTCGTCGGCACCACCGCCGCCGGCGCCCCCGTCTATGTCGACTACGCGCACAAGCCCGATGCGCTGGAGAATGTGCTGACCTCGGTCCGGCCTTTCACCACGGGCCGCGTCGTCGTGGTGTTCGGCTGCGGCGGCGACCGCGACCGGGGAAAAAGGCCGATCATGGGCGAGATCGCGACGCGGCTCGCCGATATCGTCATCGTCACCGACGACAACCCACGCACGGAAGTGCCCGAAACGATCCGCGCGGCGATCCTCGCAGCGGCGCCGGGCGCCATCGAGATCGGCGATCGCCGCAAGGCAATCCACGAGGCGGTTGCGATGCTTCGCGCCGGCGATACGCTCATCGTCGCCGGCAAGGGGCATGAGGAGGGCCAGACCGTCGGCACCGAAACCTTCCACTTCTCCGACCATGAGGAAGTGCGCGAGGCGCTCAAGGAGCGCGTCGCATGAGTTTGCTGTGGACGTCGGAAGCGCTGGTCGAAGCCATGGGCGGCAGGCCGATCGGCTCGCTGCCGGAAGGCATCACCGGCATTTCGATCGACAGCCGCAGCCTTGCGCCCGGAGACGCCTTCTTCGCCATCAAGGGCGAGGCGATGGACGGCCATGATTTCGCGACAGCCGCGGTCAAGGCCGGAGCGGCCGTGCTGGTCGTCGCCGAGGGCAAGTTGCCTTCGCTCGGTCGGCTGACGGCGCCGATGATCGTCGTGCAGGACGTGCTTGCGGCTCTCGAGAAGCTCGGTGTGGCCGCCCGCGCCCGCTCGAAGGCCAGGATCATCGCGGTCACCGGCTCGGCCGGCAAGACGACCACCAAGGAAGCGCTGCGCCATGTGCTGTCGGCGGTTGGCAAGGTGCACGCCTCGGCGCAGTCGTTCAACAACCATTGGGGCGTGCCGCTGACGCTGGCGCGCATGCCGCAGGACTGCGACTACGCGGTCTTCGAGATCGGCATGAACCATCCGGGCGAGATCAGGCCGCTGGTCAAGATGGTCAGGCCGCATGTCGCCATCGTGACGATCATCGCCGCCGCCCATCTCGGCTTCTTCAAGAATCTCGACGAGATCGCCACGGCCAAGGGCGAGATTTTCGAGGGGATCGAGCCCGGCGGCGCCGCGCTGCTCAACCGCGACGATCCACGCTGGAAGCTGCTCGGGAAAATGGCGAAAGAGGCGGGAGTCGAGCATGTCTTCGGCTTCGGCGAAAATCCCCGTTCGGCCTTCCGCCTTGTCGGCTGCGAGCTTCATGCCGACCATTCCGACATCGCCGTCAAGCTCGGCAAGAAGGATCTGATCGCCCGTGTCGGGGCGCCTGGCCGCCATATCGTGCAGAACGTGCTGGCGGTGCTCGGCGCCGCGCAACTGGTCGGTGCAGACCTCGACAAGGTCGCGGCTGCGCTTGCGGATCTTTCGGCTGAGCGCGGACGGGGCCGGCGCCATGTCCTGCATCATCCCAACGGGCCGATCACGCTGATCGACGAGAGCTATAACGCCAATCCGGCGTCGATGGCGGCGGCCATGGCGCTGCTCAACGCTACGCCTGTCTCGGGCGAGGGCCGGCGCATCGCGGTGCTCGGAGACATGCTGGAGCTCGGCAGCCATTCGGCCAAGCTCCACGCGGCGCTTGCCGGGCTGATCGTCGGCACAGGCACGCGCAACGTCTTTCTCGGCGGGCCGGAAATGCAGGCGCTGGCCGACGTCCTGCCGTCAGACATCGCAACCGAGTATCGATCGGAAGCGGAAGAACTGAAGCCGATCGTGATCTCCGCGCTCAGGCCCGGCGACGTGGTGATGGTCAAATCGTCGAAAGGCATCGGGTTTTCAAAGCTGGTCGAGGCATTGCTCGGCAAATTTCCGGCGGAAGCCACAAACATTAAGCCGACCTAGGTCGGGCTCCGGGGGACGGAAAAAACCATGTTCACATTGCTCGTCGATTTCGCGGACAAAATCTCGTTCTTCAACGTCTTCCGCTACATCACTTTTCGCACCGGCGGCGCGCTGATCACGTCGGCGCTGATCGTCTTCATCTTCGGGCCGACGATCATCAATTCGCTGCGCCTGCGGCAAGGCAAGGGCCAGCCGATCCGCGCCGATGGCCCGCAGACCCATTTCAAGAAGGCCGGAACGCCGACCATGGGCGGGCTGATGATCCTGTCCGGCATCATCGGTTCGTCGCTCTTATGGGCTAACCTGTCCAGCATCTATGTCTGGGTGGTGCTGCTGGTCACCGTCGGCTTCGGCTCGATCGGCTTTTACGACGACTATCTCAAGGTCACCAAGCAGTCGCATCTGGGCTTCTCCGGCAAAGCGAGGCTGGCGATCGAGTTCATCGTCGCGGCAATCGCCGCGTGGGTGATCATGCACAACGGCCAGGCGCCGTTCTCGTCGTCGCTGACCTTCCCCTTCGCCAAGGAATTCCTCATCAACCTCGGCTGGTTCTTCATCCCGTTCTCCTGCCTCGTCATCGTCGGCGCCGGCAATGCGGTGAACCTGACCGATGGCCTCGACGGCCTGGCGATCGTGCCGATCATGATCGCGGCGGCGTCCTTCGGCGTCATCGCCTATCTTTCGGGCAACGCGGTCTTCGCCGAATATCTGCAGATCCACTTCGTTCCCGGCACCGGCGAGCTCGCTGTCGTGCTCGGCGCGGTGATCGGCGCGGGCCTTGGCTTCCTCTGGTTCAACGCGCCGCCGGCCGCGATCTTCATGGGCGACACCGGCTCGCTGGCGATGGGCGGCCTGATCGGCACCATCGCGGTCGCCACCAAGCACGAGATCGTGCTGGTCATCGTCGGCGGCCTGTTCGTGGTCGAGATCCTGTCGGTCATCATCCAGGTCGGCTACTTCAAGATGACCGGCAAGCGCGTTTTCCTGATGGCGCCGATCCATCACCATTTCGAAAAGCTCGGCTGGACCGAAAGCCAGGTGGTAATCCGCTTCTGGATCATTGCCGTCATCCTGGCGCTGGTCGGCCTCTCCACCCTCAAGCTGAGATAGGACACCCGCTTGATCCCCGCCTTTTCCTTTTCAGGCAAACGCGTTTCGCTCTTCGGGCTTGGCGGCTCGGGGATCGCCACCGCGCATGCGCTGATCGCGGGGGGCGACGAGGTGCTGGCGTGGGACGACAATCCGGACAGCGTCGCCAAGGCGGCGGCCGCGGGGATTGCGACCGGCGATCTGCACGCCGCCGACTGGCAGCACTTCGCCGCCTTCGTTTTGTCGCCAGGGGTACCGCTGACACATCCTAAGCCGCATTGGACGGTGGAGCTGGCGCGCGGTGCCGGCGTCGAGGTCATCGGCGATATCGAGCTGTTCTGCCGCGAGCGCATCAGCCGCGCGCCGGCAGCACCCTTCGTCGCGATAACCGGCACCAACGGCAAGTCCACGACGACGGCGCTGACGGCGCATATCCTGAAATCGGCGGGCCGCGACACGCAGATGGGCGGCAATATCGGCCGTGCCATCATGACGCTCGATCCGCCCGAGCCGACACGGCATTATGTGGTCGAGTGCTCGTCCTACCAGATCGATCTCGCGCCCTCGATCAATCCGACCGCCGGCATCCTGCTCAACCTGACGCCGGACCATCTCGACCGGCATGGCACGATGGCGCATTACGCCTCGATCAAGGAAAGGCTGGTCGCCGGCTCAGACACCGCGATCATCGGCGTCGACGATTCCTGGTGCGCCCAGATCGCCGACCGCCTGGAGCGCGCCGGCCGGCAGGTCATCCGCATTTCCAAGCGCCTGCCACTGACCGACGGCTATTTCGCCGACGGCACCAATCTGATGGAAGCCGTGCATGGTCGCTACAGCCGCGTCGCCTTCCTCGAAGGCATCGGCTCGCTGCGCGGCCAGCACAATGCGCAGAATGCGCTGGCCGCCGTTGTCGCCTGCCTGAAGGTCGGGCTTGATCTCGGCGAGATCCAGGCCGGGCTCGAAAGCTTCCCCGGGCTGGCGCACCGCATGGAGCAGGTCGGCCGCAAGGACCATGTGCTGTTCGTCAACGATTCCAAGGCGACCAATGCCGATGCTGCAGCGCCCGCGCTATCGAGCTTCGCCAACCGTATCCACTGGATCGCCGGCGGCCTGCCCAAGGAAGGCGGCATCGAGCCGCTGCGCGGCTTCTTCCCGCGCATCGCCAAGGCCTATCTGATCGGCGAGGCGGCGCCCGCCTTTGCGGCGACGCTCGGCGAGACGGTGCCTTACGAGATATCCGGAACGCTGGCGGCGGCGGTGGAGCATGCCGCCGCCGACGCGGCAAAGGACACCGGCGGCGAGGCCGTGGTGCTGCTTTCGCCGGCCTGCGCCAGTTTCGACCAGTTCAAGAATTTCGAAGTTCGCGGCGAAGCCTTCAGGCAAGCTGCGACTGCTATAGATGGTGTGAAACCCATCGGAGGGCCACGTTGATGCAAAGCCGTCTCGACAAAAGTCCTGTCGCAACCTGGTGGTGGACGATCGATCGCTGGTTCCTGGCCGCGTTCCTGTCGCTGATGGGGCTTGGCATTATCTTGTCCTTCGCGGCGAGCCCCGCGGTGGCCGAGCGTATCGGCCTCGACAGCTTTCACTTCGCCACCAGACAGGTCATCTTCACCATCCCGGCGCTGATCGTCATGCTTGCGGTCTCCTTCCTGGAGGCGCGGCAGATACGGCGCATGTCGCTGGTGATGCTCTGCATCATGCTGGTGCTGATGGTGGCGGTGCTCTACGTCGGCGTCGAGGTGAAGGGGGCGCGGCGCTGGGTGTCGCTCGCCGGGCTTTCCATTCAGCCATCCGAGTTCCTGAAGCCGGCCTTCGTCGTCATCTGCGCCTGGCTCTTTGCCGAGCATAAGCGCCAGCCCGATATTCCCGGCAACCTGTTCGCCCTCCTGCTGCTTGTGCTGGTGGTCTCTCTCCTGGTCGCTCAGCCCGACCTCGGCCAGACCATGCTGGTGACCGGCACATGGGGCGTCATGTTCTTCATGGCCGGCCTGCCGTGGCTGTGGATCATGGCCCTCGGCGTCATCGGGGCGAGCGGCCTGTTCGCGGCCTATTCGGTGTTCCCGCACGTTGCCTTGCGCATTGACAAGTTTCTGACCGGCGAAGGCGATACCTTTCAGGTCGACATGGGCCGCGAGGCACTCATCAACGGCAGTTGGTTCGGCGTTGGGCCGGGCGAAGGAACCGTCAAGCGCATTGTTCCGGATGCTCATACCGACTTCGTCTTCTCGGTCGCGGGCGAGGAGTTCGGGCTCATCATGTGTTTTTTCATCATGTCGATCTTCGCCTTCATCGTGCTGCGCGGATTGAGCATCGCGCTCAAGGAGCAGGACGATTTCACCCGCTACGCGGTTGGCGGCCTCGTCACCGTCTTCGGCCTGCAATCGGCCATCAACATGTGCGTGAACCTGCAGCTGATGCCGGCCAAGGGCATGACGCTGCCCTTCATTTCCTATGGCGGGTCCTCGCAGATCGCCATTGCCGTCTCGATGGGCATGGTGCTCGCATTGACGCGCAAGCGTCCGGAAAAGCGCAAGCAGATGGGCTTCGTCCTCTCGCAGCGCGCAATGCCGGCGGAATGAGGCAGGATGGCAAAGGGTGTGATCCTGCTTGCAGCCGGCGGAACGGGCGGACATCTGTTTCCGGCCGAGGCGCTGGCGCATGAGCTGATCGAACGCGGCTGGAAGGTGCATCTCGCCACCGACCGTCGCGCCGAGCGTTATTCCGGCCAGTTTCCCGCCGCCGACATCCACGCGATCGCCTCGGCGACGCTGGGATCGAGGAATCCGGTCGCCGTGATCTCGGCCTTCTGGAAAATCTGGCAGGGCGTGCGCGAAGCGGGAAGGATCATCGCCAGGATCAAGCCGGAGGCGGTCGTCGGCTTCGGCGGCTATCCGACGCTGCCGCCGCTCTATGCGGCGACAAGGCGAAGAGTGCCGACGCTGATCCATGAGCAGAACGCCGTCATGGGCCGCGCCAACAAGGCGCTTGCCAGCCGCGTCGATGCGATTGCCGGCGGCTTCCTGCCGGAGGGCGCCAGCGCTGACGGCGCAAAGACGGTGACCACCGGCAATCCGGTCAGGCCGCAGGTCCTCGAGGCGGCGAAGACGCCTTACGTGGTACCGAACGAGGGCGAGCCGTTCCGTTTCCTGGTGTTCGGCGGCAGCCAGGGCGCGCAGTTCTTTTCCGATGCGGTTCCAGCGGCGATCGCGCTTTTGCCGCAAGACCTGCGCAAACGGCTGGCGATCACCCAGCAGGCGCGCGCCGAGGATGTGGCGCGGGTGAAGGCCGCCTATGCCGAACTCGGCGTCGACGTCCAGGTTTCGCCCTTCTTCACCGACATGGCGGCGCGCATGGGGGCGGCGCATCTGGTGATGTCGCGCTCCGGCGCCTCGACGGTTTCGGAAATCGCCGTCATCGGCCGGCCGGCGCTGCTGGTGCCTTATCCGCATGCGCTCGATCACGACCAGGCGGCGAATGCCGCGGCCCTTGCCGCCGCCGGCGGGGCCGAACTCCACCCGCAATCGACGCTGTCGGCGGAGCGGATCGCCGAGTTGGTCGGTGGGCTGATGAAGGCTCCGAACCGGCTGGCGACCATGGCCGCCGCCGCCCGCTCGGCCGGGAAACCGAACGCGGCGCAGTTGCTCGCCGATCTGACAGAGGCTATTGCGTCCGGCAAAACGGTTTCGGACTACAGGAGGACGCGCGCATGAAGATGCCGCAGACGATCGGCCTTGTGCATTTCATCGGCATCGGCGGCATCGGCATGAGCGGCATCGCCGAGGTGCTGCACAATCTCGGCTACAAGGTGCAAGGGTCCGACCAGACCGACGGCGCCAATGTGCAGCGGCTGCGCGACAAGGGCATCGAATGCTTCGTCGGCCACAAGGCCGAGAATCTCGGCGACGCCGAAGTCGTGGTCGTTTCGACCGCTATCAAGAAATCCAACCCGGAACTGAAAGCCGCGCGCGAAAAGTTGCTGCCGATCGTCCGCCGAGCCGAGATGCTGGCCGAACTGATGCGCTTCCGTCAGGCCGTTGCCATCGGCGGCACGCATGGCAAGACGACGACCACCTCCATGGTGGCGACGCTGCTCGAGGCCGGCGGGCTCGACCCGACCGTCATCAACGGCGGCATCATCAACGCCTACGGCACCAATGCGCGCATGGGCGATGGTGAGTGGATGGTGGTCGAAGCCGACGAGAGCGACGGCACCTTCCTGAAGCTGCCGGCCGACATCGCCGTCGTCACCAACATCGATCCCGAGCATCTCGACCACTATGGCAGCTTCGACAAGGTGCGCGAGGCCTTCCGCCAGTTCGTCGAGAACGTCCCGTTCTACGGCTTCGGCGTGATGTGCACCGACCACCCGGAAGTGCAGGCGCTGGTCGGCCGCATCGAGGACCGGCGCGTCATCACCTATGGCGAGAACGCGCAGGCCGATGTGCGCTTCACCAACCACCGGATGCAGGGCGCGATCTCCGAATTCGATGTCGTGATCCGCGATCGCAAGGGGCGGGGCACGACTTCGATAAAGGACCTGCATCTGCCGATGCCGGGCCAGCACAACGTCTCCAACGCGACGGCGGCGATCGCCGTCGCGCATGAGCTTGGTCTCTCGGCCGAGGCGATCAAGAAGGGCCTGTCGTCCTTCGCCGGCGTCAAGCGGCGCTTCACCCATACCGGTTCGTGGAACGGCGTCGAGGTGTTCGACGATTACGGTCACCATCCGGTCGAGATCGCGGCGGTGCTGAAGGCCGCGCGCAGCGCGACCAAGGGGCGTGTGATCGCCATCGCGCAGCCGCATCGCTTCACCCGCCTGCACGATCTCTTCGAGGAATTCTCTGTCTGCTTCAACGACGCCGACACAGTGATGGTGGCGCCGGTCTATGCGGCAGGCGAAGAGCCCATCGAAGGCGTGACCTCCGACGCGCTGGTGTCGCGCATCCGCTCGGGCGGCCATCGCGACGCGCGCTATATCGATGGCGCGGCGGCGATCGCGCCACTCATTCGCGAGCTTGCCAAGCCCGGCGACCTTGTCGTCTTCCTCGGCGCCGGCAACATCACGCAATGGGCCTATGCGCTGCCCAAGGAACTGGGTGGGATGCCCTCATGATGCGTGGCCAGGACCTGATCGACAAGCTCGGCGACAAGCTTTCCGGCCTGCGCGGCCGTATCATGCCGAACGCGGAGATGGACAAGATCACCTGGTTCCGGGCCGGCGGCCTGGCCGAGGCGCTGTTCCAGCCGGCCGACGAGGAAGACCTGGCGGCCTTCCTGCGCGCGGTGCCGGAAGAGGTGCCGGTCACGGTGGTCGGCGTCGGCTCGAACCTTCTGGTGCGCGACGGCGGCATTCCGGGCTTCGTCATCAGGCTCACGGCCAAGGGTTTTGGTGAGGCCGAAGTTGTTTCGTCGATCGGCATCAAGGCGGGCGCTGCTACGCCCGACAAGCGCCTCGCAGCGGTTGCCCACGAGGCCGGTATCGGCGGCTTCCATTTCTACCACGGCATCCCCGGCGCCATTGGCGGCGCGCTCAGGATGAACGCCGGCGCCAACGGTGTCGAGACCCGCGAGCGGGTCGTCGAGGTGAGGGCGCTGGACCGCAAGGGCAATCTCCATACGCTGCTCACTGACGATATGGGCTATGCCTATCGCCACTCATCCGCGCCTTCCGGCCTGATCTTCACCTCAGCTATTTTCGAAGGGTTTCCGGAAGACAAGGCCGCGATCAAGACCGCGATGGATGCCGTGCAGAACCACCGCGAGACCGTGCAGCCGATCCGCGAGAAAACCGGCGGCTCGACCTTCAAGAATCCGGAAGGCACCTCGGCCTGGAAGGAAATCGACAAGGCGGGCTGCCGCGGGCTGATGATCGGCGGCGCGCAGATGTCGCCGATGCATTGCAACTTCATGATCAACACCGGCACGGCCACCGGCTACGACCTCGAATATCTCGGCGAGACAGTCCGGGCGCGGGTGCTCGAGAACTCCGGCATCCGGCTGCATTGGGAGATCAAGCGCCTCGGCAATTTCCGCCCCGGCCATGCGGTGCAGGAGTTCCTCGGGCAGCTTCTTTAGCTTGGGCTGAAGTTCATGTGATACTTGAACTTCCAGCAGTCTGAAATGGCCGCAAACCGTTGCCTTAAAGACTCACAATTCACTTTTTGCGGCTGTTTTCGCGGAAAGTGAATCTCTCGGAATCATAGGCACTTGCCAGCGAATCAACTCTCTGATTCTCTACCCTAAAGCGTTTCCTGATTTGAGTCGTTCGACGCGTGAATCCGCGTTTTCCGTCTGGGGGGGCAACCTGCCGGAAGACTCGGACTCAATGTTTGGAAATACGGTGCGGGAATATCGGTTGCAGACCCGGCGTGAGAGGGGATGACGGGAATGAAGAACAAGCATGTGGCTGTCCTCCTGGGTGGATTCTCCTCGGAGCGGCCCGTGTCTCTGTCCTCGGGGAAGGCGTGTGCGGATGCGCTCGAGAATGAAGGCTATCACGTCACCCGTGTCGATGTTTCGCGCGATGTCGGGTCTGTGCTTGCCGAGCTCAAACCCGACGTCGCCTTCAATGCGCTGCATGGTCCGTTCGGCGAGGACGGCACCATTCAGGGAATTCTCGAATTTCTCGGAATTCCCTACACCCATTCGGGCGTGCTCGCTTCGGCGCTGGCCATGAACAAGGAGCTGGCCAAGAAGATTGCCAAGGCGTCCGGCATTCCGGTCGCGGAATCCAAGGTGGTCAATCGCTTCGCCGTCCAGAACAAGCATCCGATGAGGCCGCCTTATGTGGTCAAGCCGGTCAATGAGGGATCGAGCTTCGGCGTGGTCATCGTGCATGAGGGGCAGTCGCATCCGCCTCAGGTGATCGGTTCGACCGAATGGCAATATGGCGAGACCGTCATGGTCGAGCGCTACATCCATGGGCGCGAATTGACCTGCGCGGTGATGGGCGACGTGGCGCTCGGCGTCTGCGAGATCATTCCGACCGGGCATTCCTTCTACGACTACGATTCAAAATATGTTCCCGGCGGATCAAAACACGAAATCCCTGCTAAAATTTCACCGAATATTTACCAAAAAATACAGACACTGGCGCTCAAGGCTCATCTTGCCATTGGTTGCCGGGGCGTTTCCCGATCGGACTTCCGTTACGACGACCGTCACTCCGAAAACGGCGAGGTTGTCTGGCTCGAGGTCAACACTCAGCCGGGCATGACGCCGACGTCTCTGGTGCCTGAAATCGCCGCGCAAGCGGGGCACTCGTTCGGCGATTTGTTGAGTTGGATGGTGGAGGACGCTTCGTGTCTGCGTTGAGGTGGGGACAGGGTAATGGCGGTGGCGCGGCTGGTTTCGCGCTGTTCGGCATGTCGCTGTCATTCGACCGTTTCGTATTGCCGCGTCAGCTCCGCCGGCCGATGCGCGTCCTGGCGCGCCTGTGCGGCGGCGAGTATGAGGCGCCGCGCTTTTCGGCGGCGATCCTTTCCGCCGCGTTGATCGCATCCAGCAGCGCCTATGGCGCCTATCTTGGCGGCTACACCGACAGCATCGTGCAGGGCATCACGGCCCGCACCGGTTTTGCCGTCGACCAGATCAAGGTGGTCGGCAATCGCCAGACGTCCGAGATCGATGTGCTGGACCGGCTGGGCCTCGACGGCTGGACCTCGCTGATCGGCTTCGATGCCGAGGCTGCGCGCGAGCGCATCGCGACGCTGCCATGGGTCGAGGGTGCCGCGGTGCGCAAGATCTACCCGCATACGCTGGAAGTGCGCATCGAGGAGCGCCAGCCCTTCGCGCTTTGGCAGCAGGGCACCTCGGTTTCTGTCATCGAACGGTCGGGCGAGATGATCGCGCCGTTCTCGGGTGGCAAGCAGGCGCTGCTCCCGCTGATTATCGGCACGGGCGCGCCGGCGATGGCGCCGGCCTTTCTCGCCAAGATCGAGCGCTACCCCGCGCTGGCGGCGCGGGTCAAAGGTTACATCCGTGTCGGCGAGCGCCGCTGGGACCTGAGGCTTGAGAACGGCATCACGATCAAGCTGCCGGAAGACGGCGAGGACCAGGCGATCGCCGAGCTCGTCAAGCTCGACCATGACAACGGGTTGCTGACCCGCGACATCGCCGCCGTCGACATGCGGCTCCCCGACAGGCTGGTCGTGGAGCTTTCGCCGGAAGCAGCGACGCAGCGCGAAGCCGCGCTCAGCGAAAAGCCGAAGAACCTGGCCAAGCGCAAGGTGGAGAGAAAGATATGAGCTGGCTTGGCGGCAGCGGTGACGCTTCTTCGCGCCGGTCGGGCACGCTCACGGTGCTCGATGTCGGGTCCAGCAAGGTTTGCTGTGTCGTGGCGAAGCTCAAGCCGAACGAGGACGGCAAGCTTCTGCGTGGGCGTTCGCATCGCATCCAGGTGATCGGCATCGGCCACCAGAAGTCGCAAGGCGTGAAGTCCGGCGTGGTGGTGGATCTCGACCGCGCCGAGCATGCGATTCGCCTCTCCGTCGATGCGGCCGAGCGCATGGCCGGGCTTACGGTCGATTCCCTCATCGTCAACATGACGGCCGGCCGGCTGAAGAGCGAAGCCTTTTCGGCGACGATCAATCTCGGCGGTCATCAGGTCGAGGAAGTCGACATCAAGCGGGTGCTCGCCGCCGGTGCCAAGCAGGCGCTGCGGGCCGAGCGCGAGGTGATCCATTCGCTGCCCGTCGGTTTCTCGCTCGATGGCGAGCGCGGCATACGCGACCCGCGCGGCATGGTGGGCGATGCGCTTGGCGTCGACATGCATGTCTTGACTGGCGATGCCGCGCCGATGCGCAACCTCGAGCTTTGCATCAACCGCTCGCACCTGTCGGTCGAGCGCATGGTGGCGACGCCCTATGCCAGCGGACTTGCCTCGCTGGTCGACGACGAGCTCGAAATGGGCGCCGCCTGCATCGATATGGGCGGCGGCACGACGACCATCTCGGTGTTCTCGGAAGGCAAGTTCGTCCACGGCGACGCCATCGCCATCGGTGGCAACCATGTGACGCTCGACATGGCCAAGGGCCTTTCGACCTCGCTCGATGCCGCGGAGCGGCTGAAGGTCATGCATGGCTCGGCGCTGCCCGGCAGCGCCGACGACCGCGACCTCGTCTCGATCCAGCCGATCGGCGAGGAAGGCGATGTGCCGCTGCAGATTCCGCGCTCGGTGATGACGCGCATCATCCGCGCCCGCATCGACGAGACACTGGAGCTTTTGCGCGACCGGCTGAACAAATCCGGCTACGGCAATGCCGTCGGCAAGCGCGTCGTGCTCACCGGTGGCGCCAGCCAGCTCGCCGGCCTGCCGGAAGCGGCGCGCCGCATCCTCGGGCGCAATGTGCGCATCGGCCGGCCGCTCGGCGTCGCGGGCCTGCCTGAGGCGGCCAAGGGACCGGCGTTCTCGACCCCGGTCGGACTGATGATCTATCCGCAGATGGCGAGCTTCGAGAGCCATTCGGCGAAAGGACTTTCCGGTTTCAGGATGACCGGGACGGGCGGAAAACTGCATCGCATGAGTCAGTGGTTGAGAGACAGTTTTTAATTTGACGGGGACAGCCCCATAGGCGGCCGCAGCGGCGAGGCGGCGGGAAAGGCAAAGGACGGAGACAATGACCATCAATCTGCAGAAGCCGGACATCACCGAGCTTAAGCCCCGTATCACCGTGTTCGGTGTCGGCGGCGGCGGCGGCAATGCCGTGAACAACATGATCACAGCCGGCCTGCGCGGCGTCGAGTTCGTGGTGGCCAACACCGACGCGCAGGCGTTGACCATGTCGAAGGCCGAGCGGCTGATCCAGCTCGGCGCGCATGTCACCGAAGGCCTCGGCGCCGGCTCGCAGCCGGAAGTCGGCCGCGCGGCGGCGGAAGAGTGCATCGACGAGATCATCGATCATCTCTCCAACACCCATATGTGCTTCGTCACCGCCGGCATGGGCGGCGGCACCGGCACGGGCGCTGCTCCGGTCGTTGCCCGCGCGGCGCGCGAGAAGGGCATCCTCACCGTTGGCGTCGTCACTAAGCCGTTCCATTTCGAAGGCCAGCGCCGCATGAAGACGGCCGACATGGGCATCGAGGAACTGCAGAAATGCGTCGACACCCTGATCGTCATCCCCAACCAGAACCTGTTCAGGCTGGCCAATGACAAGACCACCTTCGCCGATGCCTTCGCCATGGCCGACCAGGTGCTCTATTCGGGCGTCGCCTGCATCACCGACCTGATGGTCAAGGAAGGCCTGATCAATCTCGACTTCGCCGACGTCCGTTCGGTGATGCGCGAGATGGGCAAGGCGATGATGGGCACGGGCGAGGCTTCGGGCGAGGGCCGCGCGATGGCAGCGGCGGAAGCCGCGATCGCCAACCCGCTGCTCGACGAGACCTCGATGAAGGGCGCCAAGGGCCTGCTGATCTCGATCACCGGCGGCCGCGACCTCACCCTGTTCGAAGTCGACGAGGCAGCGACCCGCATCCGCGAGGAGGTCGACCAGGACGCCAATATCATCCTGGGCGCCACCTTCGACGAAGAGCTGGAAGGCGTGATCCGCGTGTCGGTCGTGGCCACCGGCATCGACAAGTCGGCGGCCGAAATCGCGGCTGCGCCGATCTCGATCCGCGCGCCGCAGAAGCCGGCCGCCCGCCCGGCGGCGGCTCCGGTTGCCGAAATTCGTCCCGCGCCGGTTCAGCCGCAGGCCTATGAGCCGCGCGCGGCCGATCCGGTCGCCGAGGCGATCCAGCTTGCCGAGGCGAATGCTGCCGCCATGGCACAGCCGCGCCCCGCGCCGGTCGACGACTTTCGGCCGCAGAGCAAGATCTTCCAGGCCCCGCCGGCCCAGCCGCAGCCGCAGCCGGTGGTACCGCAGCAGGTCATGCAGCAGCCCGCGCCGCAGCGCGAGATGCCGCAGCCGATGGCCGCTGCCCCGCAGCGCATGCCGCGCGTGGAGGACTTTCCGCCGGTGGTAAGGGCTGAAGTCGAAGCCAAGGCCCGTCCGGCGGACCATGAGAACAGCGGTCCGATGGGGCTGATCAAGCGGCTGACCAACGGCCTGACCCGCCGCGAGGAAGAGCCGGCCCGGCTCCAGCCGGCGCAGCCGCGCGAGCCGAAGCTGCGCCAGGCCGCGCCCGAGATGCGCCGTCTCGCCAGCCAGGATCCGCAGCTCTACGCGCCGCGTCGCGGCCAGCTCGACGATCAGGGCCGGCTGACACCGCAGGCCCGCACTGTCCAGGAAGACGACCAGCTGGAAATCCCGGCTTTCCTGCGCCGCCAGGCCAACTGACAATACGGCGGACCGCCGATCGTCGATACGGGCCGCCGATCGTTAACGATATATAACGGTTGTTAACAGGCAGACGAGGTATCGTCTGCCTGTTGCTTTTATAAAATTAATTGAAAACAGCGGCTTATGAGCTGCTTCTGACACAGTCCCGCAGTTACACGGGGAAAGAAACCGTGATTTGGAGTCTCCAAAGCGGGCCATTATCTTCGCCACGGACTAAAGTCGGTTTGCCGGGATTCGGGGAGTAGCCCTGCCTGCCGATCACACAGAGCCGCATGCTCTTGACTATTTTGCCGCCTTTGTGCGAGCGCCAGACCATTCGACTGGCTGCAAGATACCCAAGGCCGATGGAGCGGACGCAGGCATTTTGGGCGTATGGGGTTACTCTTGCACGACTATCAGACGACAGTGAAATCGCGCGCGAGGCTGGCTGGCATCGGCGTTCATAGCGGCAAAACCGTCACCGTTCATTTCCTGCCGGCCGACGCCGACACGGGCATCGTCTTCCATCTTTCGAACGGCGGCGAAGCCCGAGAATTCCGCGCCCTGGTCGCCGAAGTCGGCGCCACGGATCTATGCACCATGCTTGGCGATCCGACCGGCGAGCATATCGGCACCGTCGAGCATCTGATGGCCACCGTGTTCGGTCTTGGCATCGACAACCTCATCATAGAAATCGACGGTTCGGAAGTCCCTATCCTCGATGGCAGCGCCATGGCCTTCGTCGAAGCCATCGACCAGGCCGGTATCGAGACGCTGGCGGTGAAGCGTCGCTACATCCGCGTCGTCAAGCCGGTGCGGGTGGAAGCCGGTGCGTCCTGGGCGGAGTTCCGCCCCTATGACGGCACGCGATTCGAGATCGAGATCGATTTCGAGAGCCCGGCGATCGGCCGCCAGCAATTCGCTTCCGACATCAATCCCGACATCTTCCGCCGCGACATCGCGCGGGCGCGAACCTTCGGCTTCATGAAAGACGTCGAGCGGCTTTGGGCCGCCGGCTACGCGCTTGGCTCCTCGCTGGAAAACTCGCTGGTCATCGGCGACGACAACCGCGTCATCAATGTCGGCGGGCTGCGCTATCCCAACGAATTCGCCCGCCACAAGACGCTCGATGCGATGGGCGACCTGGCGCTGGCCGGCGCGCGCTTCATCGGCTGCTTCCGCTCCTATCGCGGCGGCCACCGGATGAACGCCTCGGCGCTACGCCGGCTGCTTTCCGACCACACGGCCTTCGAGATCGTCGAAACGAGGCGCCGCGAGCGCGGCCGCGTCGCCGAGATGATCGCCGTCAGCCGGCCGGTCTACGCACCCTGGGTGATCTGATTTTTAACCGTTTTCTGGCTTTGTGGTCAGGCTTGTGTTGCATGGCTGCATCACAGGGGTGCCAAAACGCGCGGCTTTGGCCATAGCGTGGGCTTGCCACAAAAATGTGCGATTGGCCGGACATAGCGTTGCCGGGCAAGGGGATAATGGTTTAAGGCTTCGGCCCGGACCGAAACGACGCCGAAGGGGCGGAATCCAAACATGTTTTTTTCGCGAGTTGGTCAATCGGCAACGCCGCGTCGGGGTGTTTTGCTGGCGCTGTCGGTGATTGCTCCCGCGCTCGTGCTGTCGGCCTGCATGTCCTCCGAGAAGGATGTCAACCTGGCGACCTATGTCGACCAGACCGAGCCGGCCGACGTTCTCTACAACCAGGGCCTGGCCAACATGAATGCCGGCCGCCTCGACGAGGCGAGCAAGAAGTTCGACGCGGTCGACCGCCAGCATCCCTATTCCGAATTCGCCCGCAAATCGATGGTGATGGGCGCTTTCGCCGACTACCGCGCCGGCAATTATGACGAGGCGATCGGTTCGGCCAAGCGCTACCTGACCCTCTATCCCTCGACCGACGACGCGGCTTACGCGCAGTACATCATCGGCCTCTGCTACTATCGGCAGATCAAGGACGTCACCCAGGACCAGAAGGAAGCGCGCCAGACCATCCAGACCATGCAGGATCTGGTGACGCGCTGGCCGAACTCGGAATATGTCGGCGACGCCAAGGACAAGATCCGCTTCGCCAACGACCAGCTCGCCGGCAAGGAGATGCAGATCGGCCGCTACTATCTCGAGCGCCGCGAATACATCGCCGCAGTGAAGCGGTTCCGCACCGTGGTCGAAAACTATTCCAACACCCGCCATGTCGAGGAGGCGCTCGCGCGGCTGACCGAGTCCTACTATGCGATGGGCCTGACCTCGGAAGCGCAGACGGCCGCGGCGGTGCTCGGCCACAATTATCCGGACAGCTCGTGGTACAAGGATTCCTACAAGCTCCTGCAGAGCAACGGGCTTGAACCGCGCGAAAATGCCGGGTCGTGGATTTCCAAGGCCGGGAAGCTGATCACCGGCGCCTGAAGCTTGCGATGCTGTCCAGACTGTCGATCCGCGATATCGTCCTGATCGAGAAGCTGGATATCGACTTCCTGCCTGGGCTTTCGGTGCTGACCGGCGAAACCGGCGCCGGCAAATCCATCCTGCTCGATGCGTTGTCGCTGGCGCTTGGCGCCCGCGGCGATGCCTCGCTCGTCCGCCATGGCGCCGCGCAAGGCCAGGTCATCGCCGTGTTCGACGTGCCGCGCAACCATCCGGCACGCGCGTTGCTCGCCGGAAACGATATCGAGGACGATGGCGACATCATCCTGCGCCGCGTGCAGACGGCCGATGGCCGCACCCGCGTCTTCGTCAACGACCAGCCCTCCAGCGTCACCCTGATGCGCGATGTCGGCCGCGCGCTGGTTGAGATCCACGGCCAGCATGATGAGCGGGCGCTGGTCGATCCCGGCGCGCATCGTGAATTGCTGGACAGTTTCGGCGGCCATCTGGGCGCCGTGCGCGGCACGGGCGAAGCCTGGCGGTACTGGCGAAACTGCGAGCAGGAGCTTTCGCGGCATCGTGCCAAGGTCGAGGCGGCGGCGCGCGAGGCCGATTATCTGCGCGCTTCCGTCGCCGAGCTCGCAAAGCTCGACCCGCAGCCGGGCGAAGAAACGGAGCTTGCGGAATTGCGCGCGACGATGATGCGCGTCGAAAAGATCGCCACCGAAATCCATGATGCGCAGGATGTGCTGTCGGGGCCGTCCTCGCCCTTGCCGCAGCTCGCCAGCCTGTTGCGGCGACTGCAGCGCAAGTCCAGCGAAGCGCCCGGCCTGCTCGACGATGTGGTCAAATCGCTCGATGAAGCGATGATCTCGCTCGACGCCGCGCAGTCTGGCGTGGAAGCAGCGCTTCGTGCCACCGAATATGATCCGCAGCGTCTGGAGAAGGCGGAAGAGCGTCTGTTTGCGCTGCGCGCCGCCTCTCGCAAGCACAGTGTCGCGGTCGACGATCTGGCGCAACTGCGCGACACGATGGTGGCCGATCTTGCCGATCTCGATGCCGGCGAGGAACGGCTGCACGCGCTGGCCAAGCAGGCCGCCGAGGCGCGCGAGGCCTACGATATTTCCGCGGCGCAGCTTTCGTCGCTGCGCCATGCGGCGGCTGGGGGACTGACCAAGGCGGTGATGGCGGAACTGCCGGCGCTCAAGCTCGAGCGGGCCGAGTTCATCGTTGAGATGGGAAGCGATGCCGAAAGCCGCATGGAAGAAGGCATCGACCAGGTCGAATTCTGGGTGCGGACCAATCCAGGCACCCGGCCGGGGCCGATGATGAAAGTCGCCTCGGGCGGCGAGCTCTCGCGCTTCCTTTTGGCACTGAAGGTGGCGCTTGCCGATCGCGGCTCGGCGCCGACCCTGGTGTTCGACGAAATCGATACCGGTGTCGGCGGCGCGGTGGCCGACGCCATCGGCCAGCGGCTGGCGCGGTTGTCGAAGCGGGTGCAGGTGCTTTCGGTCACACATGCGCCGCAGGTCGCGGCACGCGCCGCGACGCATTTCCTGATCTCGAAATCCGGCGGCAAGGAGCGTGTGGCCACCGGTATTGTCGAAATGGACCGCGCCGCGCGCCAGGAAGAAATCGCGCGCATGCTGGCCGGCGCCACCATCACCGACGAGGCCCGCGCCGCCGCGGAGCGGTTGCTGCGCGAGAATACCGCCGCGGCTTAAGATTTCTGGACGCTGGCAGGCTGAGTCAGCAGATGGCTGCATCCCGCTGTTCAGCAATGATTTCTTCGCAACCCGACTCCCTCGCAGCGAATCCTGATTTATAGTGGCGCGCCACAATCCAGGGATCAATGCATGTCGGAAAAACCAGTCGAATCGCTGACCGAAGGCGAGGCCGCGGAGGAGCTGAAGCGGCTGGCGGCGGAGATCGCCGAACATGACCGGCGCTATCATGCCGAGGATGCACCGACGATCACCGATGCCGAATATGACACGCTGCGGCGGCGCAACCTCGCTCTTGAAGAGCATTTTCCTGGCCTGATACGTGAGGATTCGCCGTCGCTGCGGGTTGGCGCCGCGCCCGCGGAGGGCTTTACCAAGGTGCGGCACGCGGTGCCGATGCTCAGCCTCGCCAAGGCCTATACCGACCAGGACGTTGCCGATTTCATCGAGCGCGGCCGGCGTTTCTTCGACCGCGACAAGGATCTCGATATCGCCTTCACCGCCGAGCCGAAGATCGACGGGCTGTCGGCTTCACTGCGTTACGAGAACGGCGTGTTCGTGCAGGGCGCGACGCGTGGCGACGGCGCCGTCGGCGAGGACATCACCGCCAATCTGAAGACGATTGCCGACATCCCGAAGACGCTGAAGGGGTCGGGCTGGCCGGAGACGATCGAAATCCGCGGCGAAGTCTACATGACCTATGCCGAATTCGAGGCGCTGAAGCAGCGCTCGGCGGCCGTCGGCGGCCAAGATTACGTCAATCCGCGCAATACGGCTGCCGGATCGCTCCGCCAGAAGGACCCGTCGGTCACCGCCAGCCGCAATCTGAAATTCTTCGCCTATGCCTGGGGCTATACGACGGCGGATCCGGCTCCCACCCAGTACGATTCGGTGCAGAAATTCGCCGAGTGGGGGTTCAAGGTCAGCCCGCTGATGGTGCGGGCGAAGTCGATCGACGAACTCATCGCGCACTACCATCGCATCGAGGAGCAGCGCTCCTCGTTGGGCTACGACATCGATGGCGTCGTCTACAAGGTCGACCAGTTGGAGCTGCAACGCCGCTGGGGTTTCGTCACCGGCGAGCCGCGCTGGGCGGTCGCCCACAAATTCCCGGCCGAGCAGGCGATGACGACGGTCGAGAAGATCGACATCCAGGTCGGCCGTACCGGCACGCTGGCGCCGGTGGCGCGGCTGGCGCCGGTCACAGTCGGCGGCGTGGTGGTCGAGAACGTCACGCTGCACAACGAAGACTACATCAAGGGTTTCGACAGCAACGGCCAGCCGATCCGCGACGGTATCGACGTGCGCATCGGCGACACGGTGGTCATCCAGCGGGCAGGCGACGTCATCCCGCAGATCGTCAGCGTCGTCATCGACAAGCGGCCGGCCGGCGCGGTGCCTTATGAATTCCCGCATACCTGCCCGGTCTGCGGCTCGCCGGCGACGCGCGAGATCAACGAGAAGACGGGCAAGGAGGATTCGCGGCGGCGCTGCACCGGCGAGCTGATCTGCGCCGCGCAGGCCGTGGAGAGGCTGCGCCACTTCGTGTCGCGCGGCGCGCTCGATATCGAGGGCTTGGGCGCGGAAAACATCGACCTCTTCTTCAATTCGGGGCTGGTGAAGACGGCCGCCGACATCTTCACGCTGAAGGATCGCCGCCCGGCCGTCACCAAGGCGCTGGCCGAGCGGCGCGAGGAGCAGGCTCGGCTGCGCGAGGAAGCCTCGGGCAAGACGCGCAAGAATGTGCGCAGCGTCGAGGAGCGCAACTATGAAGGCCTCGACAAGCTGTTTTCGGCCATCGACGCGCGCCGCGAGCCGGAGCTCGACCGCTTCATCTTCGCGCTCGGCATCCGCCATATCGGCGAGACGACCGCGGCCGTGCTTGCCCGCCAGTTCTCGACCATCGAGGAATTGATCCGCGTCGGCAAGGAGACGGCGAAGGCGGAGGATCCGCACACCGTCTTCCCGTCGATCAACGGCATCGGCGACACGGTGATCAACGCGTTGCGCGACTTCTTCGGCAATGAGCGCAATGACGATGTGCTGGATGCCTTGCTCGCGCAGGTTCATCCGAAACCCTACGTCATGGAAATCTCGGCCGGCAGCGAAGTCTCCGGCAAGACGGTGGTGTTCACCGGCTCGCTGGAAAAGATGACGCGATCCGAAGCCAAGGCGATGGCGGAGCGGCTCGGCGCCAAGGTCGCGGGCTCGGTTTCCGCCAAGACCGACCTGGTGGTGGCGGGTCCGGGCGCCGGCTCGAAGCTGAAAACTGCGAGCGACCTCGGCATCGAGGTGATCGACGAGGATACCTGGCTGCAGCGCATCGGTAGGGCCGGCTGATGACTGGCGCGTTCAAGGGTTTTGGGCAGAAGGCCATTCCGTTCTTCAAGGCGCTCGACTTCCACCAGAGCCGCGAGTGGTTCCAGGAAAACCGCGAACTCTTCGACAGCGAGCTGCACGGGCCGTTCTGCGATTTGGTCGAGGCGCTCAGCGAGCGATTCGAGGCGGCCAAGCTCGGTCTGCGCGGCGACCGCAAGAAATCGCTCTTCCGCATCAATCGCGACGTGCGCTTCGCAAAGGACAAGCGGCCCTACAACCGGCACCTGTCGGCGATCCTCTCGCCCGACGGCAGCAAGATGTCGCAAGGGGTCTTCTATGTGCATATCGGGCTGGAGCGCTGCTTTGCCGGTGTGGCCTGGTGGCAGCCGGCGCCCGAGCTGCTGCAGGCGATGCGCAAGGCGATCGTGACCAAGCCGGCCGCGTTCCGCGGCATGGTCTCGTCGCTCGAGAAGGCCGGCCTGGCACTCGATGCTGAAGACCGCCTGAAGCGCGCGCCGCGCGGTTTCGAGGATGTCGGCGACGAGGATCTCGCCCAGGCGGTGCGCAACCGGCATTTCGTCGTCCGGCACGACATCGATCCGTCGACGATCCATTCGCCGGCGCTGGTCGACGATCTCGTCGATTTCACGCTTGGCGCCAGGCCGCTGCTCGACTGGGGCAGGGCGATCCAGGGCACGGCCGTGGCGGCTTGACGCCGTCGTCCGGCGGCCGTCAGGGTTTACATCCGCATCAGCAGGCCGCCGTCGACGGCGAGTTCGATACCCGTGATGTAGCTCGCGGCATCCGAGAACAGGAACAGCGCCGCGTTTGCCATGTCCTGCGGCGTGCCGATGCGGCCGAGCGGCGCATAGCTCGCCACGGCGGCGCGCTTCTCCTCGGTGTCCCAGCGCGCCTGCAGCGGCGTCAGCGCCATGCCGGGGCATATCGCGTTCGAGCGGATGCGTTCGCCGGCAAGCTGCATGGCGAGCGACTTGGACAGCGCGCACACGCCGGCCTTCGAGGCCTGATAGGCGTCCTGCGGGTTCGGGTCGCCGCGATACCACTGGATGGTGGAGAAATGCACCATGGCGCCGCCGCGGCCGCCGGAACGCATGTAAGGAACGACGGCGCGTGCGGTGTGCACGAAGGATTTCAAATTGATGTTGAAGACCTGGTCCCAGACATCGAGGTCCATATCGAGCGCAGACTTGTCGCGGCCGAACCACAGCACACCGGCGACATTGGCGAGATAGTCGATGCCGCCGCGCTCGCGGCCGGCGGTGCCGATGACCTGTTCGACGAAAGCGGCGTCGGTCAAATCACCCTGCGCGAAGGTCAACCTGTCGTCATAGGCGGCAAGCGAGGCTGGGCGTGGCTTGATATCGATGGCGGTGACGGAGGCGCCGGCATCGAGCAGCGCCAGCGCGATCGCTTCGCCCATGCCGCCGCCCGCTCCGGTGACGACCGCATGCCTGCCGGTGAAATCATAGACGACCATCTGTCCCTCTCTTGTTGGCGCCAGAGACGCGTTTTGCGCCAGGACGCGACAGCCGGACAATAGGGGCGAGCCAAAAATCCATCAAGCCGTATTCGAAAAAATTTGCCAAAATGGAAAATCGCGATATCGTGCGGCGATTGACGGCTCTCCTATCGGGTGGATTTCAAGACCATGAACCTGCATTCCGGCGCGCGGACTTTTTCGGTGACCTCTCCTGTCGACGGCTCGATCTACGCCACGCGTCCCTATGCAGACGGCGCCGCGATCGCGGCGGCCGTCGCCCGGGCTCGCGCGGCGCTGCCGGCTTGGCGGCGCACGCCGCTGGCTGAGCGGCTGGCGATCCTTCTGCGCTTCGGCGAGGAGATGAAGGCGCGCGCCGCCCCGCTCGCCGAGGCGGTGGCATGGCAGATCGGTAGGCCCTTGTGGCAGGCCGACGAGACGCCGCGCCTGGCGCTGATCGGCGAGCTACTTGCTGGTGCCGCGCCCGACACGCTGGCCGACATGCCCTTTCCGTCGGACGAGAATATCCGCCGCTACGCCAAGCCGATGGCCGGCGGCCTGCATCTGTCGATCTGCGCCTGGAACTACCCGACAGCCATGCTCGGCTATCTGGTCACGTCGCCGCTTGCGGCTGGCAATGTGGTGATCTTCAAGCATTCGCCGCAGACGCCGCTGATCGCGGAGTTGGCCGAAGAGGCGTTCCGCGCCGCAGGCGGACCGGAAGGCGTCTTCCAGAGCCTGCATCTCGACCATCCGGACGCCGAGCGGCTGATCGCCTCCGGCGTCTTCAACGCCGTCAATTTCATCGGTTCGGTCAATGGCGGCCGCCGCGTGCATGCGGCCGCCGCCGGCACCTTCACCCAGGTGCATCTCGAGCTCGGCGGCAAGGATCCGACCTATGTGCGCTCCGACGCCGATCTCGAAGCGGCGGTTCCGCTGATTGCCGAGGGAACCTATTCCAATGCCGGCCAGTCCTGCTGCTCGGTCGAGCGTATCTATGTCGACCGGTCGATCCATGACCGTTTCGTCGAGGCGCTGGTCGCCGAGACGGCGAAATGGTCCATCGGCCATCCGATCGGCGAAAAACCGATGGTCGGTCCGGTGGTGCGCGCGATTGCGGCCGACACCATCCGCGGCCTTACCGAAAGCGCGGTGCGGGCAGGGGCGAAGCGCCTGATGCCGCAGGATGGCGCACTCAAGGCGGCAAGGCTCGGGACCGCCTATGTCGCGCCCGAAGTGCTTACCGGCGTCGATCATGGCATGCAGATCATGCGCGACGAGCTGTTCGGGCCGGTGGCCTGCGTTCAGGCGGTCAGCGGCGACGACGAAGCGATACGGCTGATGAACGACAGCGACTACGGTCTCAGCGCCTCGATCTGGACGCGCGACGTCGAGCGCGGCGTGGCGCTGCTCGACGAGGTCGAGGCCGGCACGGTCTATCTCAACCGCTGCGACCATGCCGACCTTTACCTGCCCTGGGGTGGCATCAAGAATTCCGGTCTCGGGCGCACCAACGGACGTGCCGGCCTGATCGAGGCGACGGCGGCGAAGGCGTACCATGTCCGCTCCATCATCGCCTGATCGCCAACGGCATCCGGCCGTGCGGGACCTTGAAAAGCTTGGCGATGCGGCTGTAGCGGCGCTTGCCGCCGCCGGCGTGGAACGGTTGCTGCCGGAAGCGGCCAACCCTTATCTTTTGATCGCCGAGCATGCCGGCAACGCCGTGCCGGCGCCGTGGCGCGATCTTGGCCTGGCAGGACCTTATCTCGACACGCATTTCGCGGTCGACATCGGCGTCGATGCGCTGACGCGGCGGCTCTCGCAAACGCTGCGGGCGCCGGCCGTGATCGCGCGCTATTCGCGGCTGTTCCTCGACTACAACCGGCCCGCGGATGAGTGGGATTTCATGCGGCCGGATCTCGGCGGCATCCCGGTGCCGGGCAATCTGGCGGTCGATGCCGCGGATGCGAGGCTGCGCAAGCTCGTCGCCTGGGCGCCGGTCGAGCGGGCGATCATCGATGCCGCCGCAGGCTGCCGGGCGCTGATCTCTGTGCATTCCTTCACGCCGGTGATGGGCGGGGTGAAGCGCAATGTCGATATCGGCGTGCTGTGGCGGGAACAGTCGCCCTTCGTCAATTCGGTGCTGAAAACGCTCAGGACCCAGGGCGCGGCAGCAGGCTTCGGGGTCGGCGACAACGAACCTTACGACTGGCGCCAGGCCGTCGGCTACACGCTGAACCGGCATGGGCTGCAGCAGGGTCGGCCCTGCCTCTACCTCGAAGTGCGCAACGACCTGCTTGCCGATCCGGAAACTTTCGAACGCATCAGCCGTCTTCTCGAAGATGCCTTTTCCACCGTCGCGATGTCCCTATGGCCGCAATCAGCCGTAACCGTCTAAAGGCTGGACGCTCAAATAGCGGAACGCTAGAGCTTGTCGAATTGGAAACACGACAGCCAAGGGCGTGGACGATGCAAGGCAATGTGGGCAGCAAGATCCGCGACGCGCGCAAGCAGCAGAACATCACCTTGCGCGATCTCAGCGAGCGCTCCGGCCTTTCCGTTTCGCAGCTGTCGAAGCTGGAGAACGGCAAGGCCAGGCTGACCGTCGACATCGCGCTGATGATCGCCGGCGTGCTGCATGTGCCGGTGGCCTCGTTCCTGTTCAGTCCGAAGTCCGGACCGCAGGCGCGCCGCTCGATCACGCGCGCCGGCAGCGGCATTCTGCATGAAGGCAACGCGATGGAATTCGAGGTCTTGTGCAGCGATTTCCGCGACAAGACCAATATTTTCTGGCGCGTCACGCTGCGTGCCAGGAACTTCGAGGAAAACGGCGGCTGGCGCAGCCACTCGGGCGAAGAGTTCATCCATGTGCTGAGCGGCAGCCTGCAACTGCATACGCTCCACTACGACCCGACTGTGCTGCAGCCCGGCGACAGCATCCTGTTCGACGGCGAGATGCAGCACGCCTATGTCGCGCTCGGCGACGAGCCGGTCATCATGCTGATGTCGAACACCGTGCCGCGCGACGGGCTGCCGCCGGGAGCAGGCGCCTGATCGACGGGCCGGGACTTCAAGAATTTTTCTAAAATGGAAAAAAATGCTTGTTCTGGAAAAGTCAGGGGACTAGCATCCTTTTGACGGCCGACAGGAGAACAGCCAGCGGCCGGCAATGGGAGAGATGACCGATGCTGTCGGTTGAGGCGGTCAGCAAGACATTCGGAGGCGTGCAGGCTCTGCGCAACGCCTCGCTGACCTGCGAGGCCGGCGAGATCCTCGGCCTCATCGGTCCGAACGGCGCCGGCAAGTCGACGCTCGTCAACGCCATCTCGGGCGTGCTCAAGCCGGACAGTGGCAGCGTGCGCCTGGCGGGCGAGGAGATCACCGGGCGAGGCCCGGAGCATTGCGCGCGGGCAGGGGTCGGCCGCACCTTCCAGACCATCAGGCTGTTCAAGGATTTGACTGTACGCCAGAACGTCGAGGTCGCGCATATCACCTGCCGCGCCGTGCGCCCCGACGCCGCCGCTCGGATCGGCGTCGACCAGTTGCTGCAGCAATATGAGCTGGCGGGCTTCGCCGACAGCCCGGCCGGCACGCTTCCCTATGGCAGCCAGCGCCGGCTCGAGATCGCCCGCGCGCTGGCGCTGGGGCCGTCGCTCTTGCTGCTCGACGAACCGGCGGCCGGCCTCAACGACGCCGAGTCGGAAACGCTGGCGGTCGCGATCGAAGGCATCCGCCGCGACGCCGGCTGCGCGACCATCGTCATCGACCACGACCTGCGCTTCATCAACCGGCTCTGCGACCGGCTTTGCGTGATGGACCAGGGGCAGGTGATCGCTTCGGGCGAGACGGAAGACGTGTGGCGCGATCAGCGCGTCATCGAGGTCTATGTCGGGCAGTCGGAGATGGCTGAAGGCCCGGAAGAACAACCGTAGTGAGAGGAAGGAGGGTAGAATGGAAAAGATTTTGCTGGGAGCCGCGGTGCTGACCGCCGGGCTGTTGCAGGCAGGGCACGCGGGCGCGGCCGATCTCAAGATCGGGCTTGCGGTCGCCATGACCGGCGCCTACGCGCCCTACAGCGAGGCCGAGGGTGCGCGCTGCATGGCCGACAGGCTGAACAAGGCTGCGGGCGCGACCGATCCCAAGGTCGAACTGATGATCGAGGACAACCGCTCCGATCCGCAGCTTTCGGTCTCGCTCGGACAGAAGTTCCTCGATGCCGGCGCGCAGATCATCACCGGTGTGCCGTTTCCGGATGCGCTGATCCCGATGGCGCAGACCGCTCAGCCTTACGGAGCCACCGTGTTCTCGGCGCCGAACACGCAGCTCGAGATGCAGCAGGCCGGTCTCGACAATTTCATCGCCGGCGCCGTGCCCGATCCGATCAACGCCTCGGCCACCGCCAACGCGCTTTACGGCAAGGGCGCGCGCACCGTGGCGCTGATGGTGTCGCCCGATGCCGGTTCGTACTCGGAGAAACTGCCGGAGTGGTTCGGCGAGGTGTTCGAGCATCTCGGCGGCAAGGTTGTCGGCAAGTTCAACTATTCCTATGGCACCACCGACTGGTCGCCGCAGATCGCCAGCATCAAGGCGCTGCCGCAGAAGCCGGACGCGATCCATATCTGCGCCGTGCTGCCCGATGTCGGCATCCTGATCCGGCAACTGCGCGCCAACGGCTATGACGGCTGGGTGGCCGGTTGCGACGCCTTCGACGACAAGTCGCTGGAAGGCACCGTCGGCGATCCGAAGTCGCTGGAAAAGGTCATGTTCGCGACCCATGGCGCGACCGGCGTCGACGGTCCGATCGACAAGTTCCTCGCCCAGTGCAAGGCCGACGGCTACAAGATCAACGGCATCTTCGACGCGCTTGGCGCCGACATGGTGCAGATCAGCTATGAAGCGGCGAAGAAAGCCGGCACCGTCGAGCCCGCAGCCCTGCGCGAGGCGATCCGCGCACCAGGCGGCTATCCGGGCACGACGGCGCCGACGATCTCCTTTGCCGAGAAGAAGGGCTATCCGGTCAAGGCCGTTCCGGTGATGGGCTTTGCCGACGGCAAGCGGGTGCTGATCACCGACGCGCCGCCGACCTTCGTTCCGGCGCTGAACTAGGCAGGGCAGGGACACGTGCTGAAGGTCGAGAAGCTCGTCGTGCGCTACGGCGCCGTCGCGGCGGTGCGCGAGCTGTCGCTCGAGGTCGGGCAGGGCGAACTTGTCGCCCTGCTCGGTCCCAATGGCGCCGGCAAGAGCTCGACCATCAACGCGCTGACAGGCCTGGTCACGCCGGCTTCGGGCCGCATCGTCCTCGACGGCAAGGACATCTCGCATGTCCGTACCGAGGACCGCATCCGCGCCGGACTGACCTCGACGCCGGAAGGCCGGCACATCTTCTCCAACCTGAGCGTCGGCGAGAACCTGCGGCTGGGGGCGGCGACAAGGCGTGACCCCGCTGGTGTGCGCCAGGACATCGAGCGGTACCTGGCGCTGTTCCCGGTGCTTTCCGAACGCTACGGCCAGGCAGCCGGCACGCTGTCGGGCGGCGAGCAGCAGATGCTGGCGATCGCCCGTTCGCTGATGTCGCGGCCGAAGCTGCTTTTGCTCGACGAGCCGTCGCTGGGGCTCGCGCCGAAGATCGTGGCGCGCATCTTCGATTTCATCGGCGAACTCAAGGCGCAAGGATTGACGCTGCTGGTGGTCGAGCAGAACGCCAAGCAGGCGCTGCGCTTCGCCGACCGCGTCTATGTCGTGAGCTCGGGCACGCTGCGCTATGACGGACCGCCGGCCAGGCTCGCCGACGAGCACGGCCTGTTCAACCTCTATATCGGCGGGTAGCGGCGACATGGACTACGCTCTGCAGCAGCTTCTGAACGCGCTCGCCTTTGGGGCGGAATATTCGCTGGTGGCGCTCGGGTTGGCCGTCGTCTTCTCGATCATGGGCCTGGTGAATTTCGCGCATGGCGAGATCATCGGCGTCTCGGCCTACAGCGTGTTCCTGGCCGCGGCGCTCGGGCTGACCTCGCCCTACGTGGCGGTGCTGCTTGCCGTGGGCATGGCGGCGCTGGCGGCGGTCGTGTTCGAGCGCGTCGCCTTCCGTCCGGTGCGCTACGCGCCGACCACGACCGGGCTGCTCACCGCCTTCGGCGTTTCGATCGTGGTGCAGAACCTTTTCATGCTTTTGATCTCGCCCAAGCCGCAGTCGGTCTCGATCCTCAACGGCTTGAACCAGATGTGGTTCTTCGGCCCGTTCGCCGTGTCGTCGCTGCAGGTGATGGAACTGATCGTGTCGGGCCTGACCATCCTTGCCCTGGTGCTCTTCCTCAACCGCTCGACGCTCGGCCTCGCCATCCGCGCCGCCTCGCGCGATTTCGCCACGGTGCGGCTGATGGGGATCAAGGCAAACCGGGTGATCGCCACGGCCTTCGCGATTTCAGGCGCGCTGGCGGGCATCGCCGCCGTCTTCATCCTGGCGCGGCGCGGCAGCGTCTCGCCGGATCTCGGCTTCGGCCTGGTGCTGAAGGCCTTCGTCGCCTGCGTCATCGGCGGCTTCGGCTCGCTGCCGGGCGCGGCGGTGGGCGGCATGCTGCTCGGTTTCATCGAAGTTGGCCTGCTCGTTGCCTTGCCGCAGGAATATGCGGGCTTCAGGGACGCGCTTACCTACGCAATCATCGTCGCTCTGCTCGTCTACCGTCCGGAAGGCCTGCTCGGCCAGCGCATCGAACTCGGCGATAAGGAGATCTGACGTGACAGGCTCCGAACTCTCGCAGGCTGTCGACCAGATGGCTGCGCCGGCCGCCACCGCGCGGCCCGGCAACGCGGTCCTCCGCTCGCTGATCGGCGGGCTGGTGACGGCGCTGCCGGTGCTGGCGATCGGCCTGCTGGTGCTGAATTTCGCGCCGACCTACTACACCTTCCTGGCGCTCGGCGCCTTCGTGAACCTGATCGTGGTGGTTGGGCTGCAAGTGTTCATGGGCAATTCCAACATCGCCAATCTCGGCCACAGCGCCTTTGTCGGGCTCGGCGCCTATGGCGTCGCCATCCTGTCGACGCCGCTTGCCATGAAGAAGCTGTCGATCCCCAACGCGCCGTTCGGCTTTGCGACGCTGGAGCTCGATCCGGTTTCGTCGGCGCTCATCGCGCTCTTGGTCGTCGGCATCGTGGCGCTGGTCAGCGGCAAGGTGATCAGCCGGCTGTCGGGAGTCGCGGCGACCATCGTCAGCCTGGCGCTGCTGATCATCATCCACTCGGTGTTCCTCAACTGGACTGATCTGTTCAAAGGCAACCAGGCCTTCTTCGGCATTCCGAAAGTCGTCGGCCTGCCGTGGATGCTGGTCTTCGCGGTGGTGGCGATCGTGGCGGCGCGGCTGTTCAAGGACAGCCGCTGGGGCCTGCAGCTGCGAGCCAGCGCGCAAAGCCCGCAGGCAGCGGCGGCACTCGGGATCGACGCGAAAAAGCTGCGGCTGATGTCGTGGGTGCTGTCGGCACTGATCTGCGGCCTCGCTGGCGTGCTTTACGCCTATTTCGCCGGCACGATCAGTCCGAAGCTGTTCTATTTCCAGATGATCTTCAACACGCTGGCGATGCTGATCCTTGGCGGCATGGCAACGGTGACCGGGGCGGTGACCGGCGTCATCGTGCTTTCGATCGGGCTGGAATTCATCCGCAGCATCGAGTCCGGCGTGACCATCGCCGGCATCCAAATGCCGCAGCTGCTGGGGCTCTCGGGCGTGGCGCTCGGCGTGGTCATCGTGCTCTGCATGGCATTCCGGCCGAGCGGCATCAGCGGACGGCACGAGCTCGACGAGCTGCTGTCGCTTCTTTTCCGGCGCAGCGCCAAATAGCGTCGTCATTTCCTGGTGGAGGGTTGAACGTGGAATTTGAGGACAGGGTGGCGGAGTATGCGCCGAAGCTCGAAGCGCTGCAGGCCGAGCTCGCGTCGCGCGGCGTCGAGTTCGTCGAGGTGCACACGGTCGACACGTCAGGCGTCGTGCGCTCCAAGATCGCGCCGCTGAAGCTTTCGACCTATGGCGAGTCGATCAACGCCATCCTCTATTGCGTCACCCATGGCGACGGCCAGCCGATGGGCGACGTCGCCTTCGCCTCGCCGAGCGCCAATGAGGAGAACGGCTTTCCAAACATAAAGGGGCTCATCGATCCGGACACGGTGGTGCAGCATGGCTGGAAACCGAAATTCGCCTCGGCCATCACGCGCTCCTACATGCTCGACGGTTCCGTCTGCCCGTATGATCCGCGCGGCGTTCTGGCCCGCGTCGAGGAGCGTGCGCGAGCGCTCGGTTACGAGCCGAAATTCGCGCTCGAATACGAGTTCGGCATTTTCCACGCCGACCACGACCTGATGCGCGCCGGCCGCTACCGCGAGCTGAAGCCGTGGGGCCATTCGCTGATCAACTACGATCTCGTGCGCAGCGGCGACTACCAGGATTTCGCCGCCGAGTTCATCACGCGCATGAAAAGCATCGGCATCGGCATCGCTTCGCTGGTCACCGAATATGGCTACGGCATGTATGAATACGCGCTGACGCCGACGAGCGCGCTGGAAGCGGCGGATGCCGCGATGCGGGCCAAGCTGCATCTGCGCGAGCTATGCGCCGAGCGCGGGCTGGTCGCGACTTTCATGACGCGCTTCCAGCCGCCCGGCAAGGAAAGCGCCTGCGGCGCGCACCACCATGTCAGCCTGTGGCGGGACGGCAAGCCGGCCTTCGCGGCCGGCCCCAACCGCTTGACGCCGGTCGCCGAAAAATTCCTCGCCGGCGTGCTCAACCGCATGCAGGAGACGCATATTTTCTTCCGGCCGACGGTCAATTCCTATCGCCGCTTCGACCGCGGCGCGTGGTCGCCGGAAGACGTCGCCTGGGGTTTCGAAAACCGCACCGCGCCGATCCGCGCCATCACCACGCCGAACGACGCAGCCTGCCGGCTGGAGCACCGCGCGCCGGGCGCCGACGTCAATCCTTACCTGTCGATCGCCGCGATCCTGGCGGCGGGCTGCGAAGGCATCGAAAAGGACCTGCCGCTTGAGGTGCCGGTGACATCCAATCTGGCCAATCTCGACAAGCCGAAGCTGCCGCGCACGCTTAACGCTTCTATCGAAGCCTTCGCCGCATCCGACTTCTGCGCCGAAGCTTTCGGCGAGGCTTTCCGCGACAATTACGCCGAGAGCCGCCACGCCGAGCAGGCGGCGTTCGATGCCTGGCAAGCCTCGCACATCACCGACTTCGAATGGCAGCGCTATTTCGTCAGCTGAACGCTCAGGAATTTCCGGCGATTGGCAACCCGGCGATCAGTTCCGCTGATCGCTGGGTCAAGCGAATTGGTGTGACAAGCAAGGCGACGCTCCCTAAATGAGGCCGCTCTTAAAGCGCGTCTCGTTGAGCGGATTCAGGCGGCGCGCGTTAAGTCTTTGGTTGATGCATGTCGTTGTCCCAGAACCGCTGCGCACTTCTGGGCGACATGCTTAAGGAGCGGCTGATGGCGGCGGAAGCAATCTCCGGAGGCAGGACCGGCGGCGATTTCTGGGACGGCGTGCGATTGTCGATGCCGGTCGTCGTCGCCTCGGCGCCGTTCGCGATCCTGTTCGGCGCGATCGCCGTCGACAATGGTTTCTCCGTGCTCGAAGCTTTTCTGATGAGCGCCATGATCTATGGCGGCGCCAGCCAGATGGTCGGCATCGAATTGTTCGGCCAGCATGTCGCGCCATGGCTGATCGTGCTGTCGATCTTCGCGGTGAATTTCCGCCATGTGCTCTACTCGGCCGGCATCGGCAGGCGCATCGCGCATTGGCCCGTGCTGCAGCAGGCGCTCGGCTACTTCATCCTGACCGACCCGCAATATGCCATCGCGGAGGCAAGGGCCGAGTCCGGCCGTCCCGTCGGTTTCGTCTGGTATCTGGGTCTCGGCCTGCCGGTCTACGTGTTCTGGGTGATCGAAAGCGGCTTGGGTGCTGTGTTCGGCAAGATGATCCCGGATACGCATGCGCTGGGCATCGATTTCCTGCTGCCGATCTATTTCCTCGGCCTGGTGCTTGGCTTCCGCAAGCGGCCGCTCTGGGCGCCCGTCGTCGCCGCCAGCGCCGTCGCCTCGATCATCGCCTACAAAACCGTCGGCTCGCCCTGGCATGTCTCGATCGGCGCGGTCGCCGGCGTCCTTCTGGCGGTGATCCTGCCGCCACACCACAGCGGCGTGGGCAAGCGGCCATGAGCACCACCTTCTGGATCATCCTCGCCGGCGCCGTCGCCACCTATCTGACCCGTGTCGGCGGCCATCTCGTCATCTCGCGCTTCGAGACCATCCATCCGCGCGTCGAGGCCGGGCTCAACGCCGTGCCGGCGGCGGTGCTGACGACGCTCGTCGCGCCGGAACTGCTGCATGCCGGACCGGCCGAATGGGCGGCGCTGATCGTCACCGTGCTGGTATCGCTGCGTGGCGGCCTGATGGCGATGTTTTTGGCCGGCGCGGCGGTGTTGATTATCGCGCGCCAGTTTATGGGTTAGCTTTCCATCCTGAATGGTTGGCGCTGCCCCTCATTGCGCTGGCCGTCCTCCGCAGCAGCGGCGCTGCAGCTACGGAGGGTGAACCGGGCATTTCTCCCGGTGAACGGGGGAGAGAGAGGCTGTTCTCAAATCTTCGCGTCGTGCGGCAGCGGCGCGGTGGCTTTTTCCAGCCAGGCCAGCGTTTCGCCGTCGACCATCGGGCCGATCTCGGCCAGAACCCAGGCGTGATACCGGTCGAGCCATTGCAGCTCGTCCCGGTGCAGCAGGTCGCTGCGGATGAGCCGCTTGTCGATCGGCGCCAGGGTCAGCGTCTCGAAGCCGTGCATGGCGGTGTCGCCGCCTTCGATCTGCTCCGCAGGCGTCACCAGGATCAGGTTCTCGATGCGGATGCCGTAGGCACCTTCCTTGTAATAGCCCGGCTCGTTGGACAGCATCATGCCGGCCAGCAGTTTTTCGGTGCCGGTGCGGGCGATGCGCTGCGGCCCTTCATGCACGGCAAGGTAGGAACCGACGCCGTGGCCGGTGCCGTGGGCGAAGTCGCAGCCATGCTTCCACAGCGCCACGCGGGCGACGGCGTCGATCTCCGAGCCGCGCGTGCCGGCAGGGAAACGCAGCGTCGAGATGCCGATCATGCCCTTCAGCACGAGGGTGAAGCGTTCGCGCATCTCCTCGGTCGGCTGGCCGATCGGCACGGTGCGGGTGATGTCGGTGGTGCCGTCCTGATACTGGCCGCCGGAATCGAGCAGGAACAGTTCGCCGCTTTCAAGCTTGCGGCTGGTGGCGCGCGAGACGCGGTAATGCATGATCGCGCCGTTCGGGCCGGCGCCGGAAATCGTGTCGAAGGAGACGTCGCGCAGCGGCATCTGCGTTTCCTCGCCGGTCTGGCGGCGCACTTCCTCGAGCTTGGTGACGACGGCGATCTCGTCCAGCGAGCCGGGCTTCTGGCGATCCAGCCAGCAGAGCAGCTTGGCGACCGCGGCGCCGTCGCGGCGATGCGCGGCGCGGCTGCCGGCGATCTCGGCCTGGTTCTTGGTGGCACGCGGTATGCGCGCCGGGTCGGCGGCCAACACGACGGTGCCGCCATTGTCCTCGACCAGCATCCTCAGCTTGTCCGCCGCCAGCACAGGATCGAGCGCGATTTTCGCGCCGCCCTTGGCGAGCTCGATGATCGCGGCTTCGAATTCGCCTGGATCGTGCAGGTCAGCCAACTGCGTGAGGTAGGCCGCGACCTGGCGAGGGAATTTACGCTGGTCCATGAAGATCTGATGCTTGCCGTCGGCGGCGAGGATGGCGAAGCCGAGTGCCAGCGGCGTATGGGGCACGTCGCCGCCACGGATGTTGAAGGCCCAGGCTATCGAAGAGGGATCGGTCAGCACTGCGTGGGTGGCGCCGTCCTTTCCGATCGCGCCCGCCAGCCGAGCCAGCTTGTCCTTGGCGAGCTCACCGGCGAGGTTTTGCGGATGGATCTCGACAGGCGCGCGCGGCGGCTGCGGCTGGTCCTTCCAGATGATGTCGATGGGATTCTTGTCGAGCGGCACCAGAGTAGCGCCGGACTGCTCGGCCGATGCCTTGAGCGCCTTGATCTCGCCGATCGTGTGCAGCCAGGGGTCGAAGCCGAGCCTCGCGCCCTTGCCGAGATTGTCCTTGATCCAGGCGGCCGGCGGATTGTCGATGACGCTTTCGATGGTGAAGATCGAAAGGTCGACCTCGTTGCGCACCTGCAGCGTGTAGCGGCCGTCGACGAAGATGAAGGCGCGGTCGCGGAGCACGATGGCGACACCGGCCGAACCGGAAAAGCCGGTCAGCCATTTCAGCCGCGCCGAGCGGTCGGCGACATATTCGCCCTGATGCTCGTCGGCGCGGGGGACCATGAAGCCGTCGAGGCCGTTCTCGGACAGCCATCGCCGCAGCAGCGCCACGCGCGGCTTGCCGACGGCCGGATCGCCAGCGGAATCAAAGGTCTGGAACATTTTTGGCGTCTCCCTCGAATGCGAGCCGAGAGCGTAGCGCATAGACCTTCAAACCGGAATCGATTTCGGCAGGGCCAGACAGGCTAGATTTTGCCAGGCTCAGCGCTTGAGGTGGATGGTCACCCAGCCCTCGCGATGCAGCGTGCGGACGTGGCGGAAGGCTTGGCCGACATAGGCCGAGATCACCGCGTCGCGCTGCCGGTCGAGGATGCCGGAGAGCACGAGCGAACCGCCGAGCCTGATATGCTTGGCCATCTCCGGCGCCAGCCGCATAAGCGGCCGGGCCAGGATGTTGGCGACGATGAGGTCGAAAGGCGCGCGCCTGGCGAAGATCGGATTGTGGAAGCCGGGCGCCGTCACCGTCTCGACCAGCGCCTTGACATGGTTGAGGCGGGCATTGGCGGCGGCGACGCGGATGGCGACCGGATCGATGTCGGTCGCCAGCACCGGGATGTGCGCGAGCTTGGCGAGCGCGATGGCGAGCACCGCGCTGCCGGTGCCGAGGTCGAGCGCGTTGCGCGGCCGCTCGCGCAGCACCACCTGCTCCAGCATTTCGAGGCAGCCGGCGGTGGTGCCGTGATGGCCGGTGCCGAAGGCAAGGCCGGCCTCGATCTCAATGGCGAGGTCGCCGGCGTGGCGCTTGGCGCGGTCGTGCGAGCCGTGGACCAGGAAGCGGCCGGCGCACACCGGCTTCAAGCCTTCCAGCGAGCGCGACACCCAGTCCACGTCGGGAAGGACCTCGCGCGCGACGGGCTTCGGCAGTCCGAGACCGGCGAGGAGATCCTTGACCCGCGCTTCGACGGGATCGACGTCGCCATCGGCATAGAGCGAAACTTCGTGGATGTCGTTGTCCTCGTCGAGCTCCAGCACGGCGATCGGCAGGCCGTCATCCTCGAAAGCGGCGTCGAGCGCCGCGAAGATGCGGTCGGCCTCGACCTTGTTGGCAGTGAGATGGAGCCGGGTCTGGCTCATCATGTTTGCCCGCCCGCTGCCAGCCGCTTCAGCTTGGCGACAGCGGTGTCGGCGCTCTCGCCATAGGCGATGGTGCCGGCGAAATCGCCCTTGGCATTGAGCAGCAGCACCGAAGCCGTATGGTCCATCGTGTAGTCGCCGTCGCCTGTGTCGACCTTCTTCCAGTAGATGCCGAAGGCCTTGGCCATGGCATGCAACTTGTCCGGATCGCCGGTGATGCCGGTGATGCGGTCGGAGAAGTTGCTGACATAGGTGTTCATCGTCTGCGGCGTGTCACGCTCCGGATCGACGGTGACGAAATAGGCGTTGAGGTTCTTGCCGCTGTCGCCCATCGTCTTCAGCCAGCCGGCCAGCTCGAACAGGGTCGTCGGGCAGACTTCCGGGCAATGGGTGAAGCCGAAGAACACGACGCTCGGGTGCCCTCTGAACGCCGCTTCGGTGATCGGCGCGCCTTTCTGGTCGACCAGCGTGAAGGGCGCGCCGAAGGGCTCGCCGCCATAATGGCCCCGGTACCAGTCGAATGTCAGCCAGCCGATACCCGCCGCCATCAGGACGAGAATGCCGACCAGGATTGAACGCATCATCAGTGAATGTCCATTGCTTTGGCTGGAAGCCAGGTTCGGCGACAGTCTTAGCGGGTCGGCGCCGGGCGCGCAAAGATGTCGCGTTGCCGCAAGCGGCCGGGCAGGCCGATCGGCTTGTAAACGCCACGATCCTGCCCCACCTGACATCGGCAAAAACCGAACCGAGGAGGCCTCCTTGCGAAAATTGATCGGCTTGTTCGCTGCCTGTCTTGCCCTGAGCGCCAGCGCGGCCATGGCTGACGAAGTGGGTAAAGTCGGCGTCGACTGGATCGGCAACGACATCATGATCGACGCGATCAAGGACCCGAAGGTCGACGGCGTCACCTGCCATGTCGCCTATTTCGACCGCAGCATCATCGACCGGCTGCATAAGGGCAACTGGTTCGAGGATCCTTCCGATTCCTCGATCTCCTGCCGCCAGACCGGGCCGATCACCATCGGCGACATCGACATGAGCGAGGGCGGCGAAGAGGTGTTCAAGCAGGGCCTCAGCCTGATCTGGAAGAAGCAGGTGGTGAACCGCATCTACGACAAGAAGAACGAGACGCTGATCTATCTGTCGCATTCGCGCCAGGTGCAGAATGGCTCGGCGAAGATGTCGGTCACGACCGTGCCGCTTTACGGCCAGAACGTGGTCTGGACCAAGGGCAAGCCGCAATAGGCCGAAGCGGACGATCGGCCCCGCTTGCGGGACCAATCGCTCGGGCGTAAAGCCCGAGTTATGGACCACCCTGAAAATCTTGTCCTGAAAGATCCCGAGCCGCGCATCCATCCGACCGCGGAGTTGAAGGCGTGCAAGCTCGGCCGCTATGCCTCGATCGGCGAGCGGGTGATCCTGCGCGAAGTGAGCGTCGGCGACTTTTCCTATTTCGAACGCCATTCCGAGGCGATCTACACGACGATCGGCAAGTTCTGCTCGATCGCCGCCAACAGCCGCATCAACGCGCTCGAGCATCCGATCGAGCGGCTGACGCAGCACAAGGTCAGCTACCGGCCCAACGAATATTTCCGCTGGCTGGGCGTCGACACCGAATTCCGCGCGCGGCGCCAGGCAAAATCGGTGAGCATCGGCCATGATGTCTGGATCGGTCACGGCGCGGTCATCATGCCGGGCGTCGCGATCGGCAACGGCGCCGTCATCGGCGCCAATGCCGTGGTAACGCATGACGTCGCGCCTTACACGATCGTCGCCGGCGTTCCGGCCAAGCCGCTGCGCCAGCGGTTCCCGGCCGCCGTCGCGGCGCGCATCGACGCGCTCGCCTGGTGGGACTGGACGCCCGAGAAACTGGCGAGCGCAATCCCCGACATGCAGGCCGTGCCGATCGAGGCCTTTCTCGATCGTTGGGAAGACGGCACCCTCTAAAGGCGAACCAGCGGCGGAGCGCCAGAGGACGCTGAGGGGCGCTACTTGGGTATTACGCTTCGCTCTCGGGAATAGTTGCCCCTTCCGCCATGCGGGGGTGGCGCAGCGGAAGGGGCTGGAGGTAAACCGCCGTGAAGCGGAATGACAGGCTTCGGCCTGCACCGGCACTATCGCAAACAAACAAATAAGGTGTGTTTTCCCCCGTTCGCGCCTTTCGCGTGCAGCCGATTGTGGACGCGCGCATGCGAGAAAATCCAACGACTTGGAACCGGAAGCCGCGGCTGTCTGTTTTCCTGTGAGCGCCGCGCCGATGCGGCCTGTTGTGGGATCCAGATGATAGAGAAACTATTCACAAGGGTTGCCAATTGCGTGGCACATCTCGCCGGCATGCCGCCGACTTTCGCTGTCTGCGTGTTGATCGTGGTGGTCTGGGCGGCAACCGGCCCGCTCTTCGGCTTTTCGGACACCTGGCAACTGGTCATCAACACCGGCACCACCATCATCACCTTCCTGATGGTATTCCTGATCCAGAACACGCAGAACCGTGACGGCGCGGCGATCCAGGCCAAGCTCGACGAGCTGATCCGGGTCGGCCGCGCCCAGAACCACTTCATCGGCATCGAGCATCTGACGGAATCGGAGGTCGAGGAGATCCGCGACAAATGCGAAGCGGCGGCCAAGCGGCACGACCGCAAGATTGCCGAGATGGCGGCGAAGAAGGCTGTGGCGGGCAAGGCTGGTTCCAAGAAGAAAGCAGCCGCCTGAGCCTGGTCGGCTAGAGCGTTTCGCAGAAACGTCGAACCGCTCTAAATATTTGCTTTTGCGCAATTCCGGACGGAAAACCGCTACGCACTTTTCCTGGAATTGCTTAGCGGCCCATGAAGGCCGCGAAGGCGTCCTTGTGATCGGGATGCCAGCGCGACAGAGCAGGGCGGTTCTCGATGATGTCGCCGATCGCCCAGGCCATGCGCTTTTCATCCGTCGGCCGCGCCACCTCGTTGTCTGGGCACAGGATGTAGAAGTCGCCGTCCATCAGCGATGCCAGCATGAAGTCGATCACCTGCTCGCCGGTCCAGGCGCCGGCGGGCTTTTCCGTCGCGCCTTCGGTCAGGCCGGTATAGGTGAAGCCGGGGATCAGCAGATGCGCCGACACCTTGGCTCCCGGCTCGTTGCGCAGCGCGTGCGCCAGCCCTTCGGTAAAAGTCTTCACGCCGGCCTTGGAGACGTTGTAGGCGAGGTTGCCGGGTGGCGTGGTGATGCCTTGCTTGGACCCGGTGTTGATGATCGTGCCCGGCTTGCCCGCCGCGAGCATGCGCGGCGCGAAGGCCTAGACGCCATGCACGACACCCCAGAAATTGATGTCGAGCAGCCGCTTCCAGGCGTCGCGGTTCTCCCAGGGCTTGCCCGGATTGTTGCCGACGCCGGCATTGTTCATCAGCACCGACACCGCGCCGAAGGCGCCGTTGGCGAGATCCGCCAACCGGTCTACCTCGTCCGCCCTGGAGACGTCGGTGGGGATTGGGAGCACGGCGTCGTCGCCGGCGATCGCCGCGACCGCCTCTCTTGCCTGGTCGAGGCGCACGCCGCCGATATCGGCCAGCACCACCTTCATGCCCATCGCCGCGAACCGTTTTGCGGCGGCAAGGCCGATGCCGCTGGCGCCGCCAGTGATGACGGCGACGTTGCCGGAAGCGAAAGCGGGCAGGGCGATCTGGATCTGGGCGTCGCTGGTCATGGTTTCCATCCTTATGAGGGTCGGGCCGAACTTAACGCCGGACGTTGCCGAGGCAAGCCCGGTTCGTCCCGCATGTGACCGCAACAACAGCCGCAACGGGTTGACGGCAACAGCCGCAACGGGTTGACGGCGATGGCGGCAACGGGTTGACGGCGATGGCCGCAACGGGTTGACCATGGCGGCGCCCGCCGCGCATGGTGTCCCAAAAAGGAGTTCGGCATTTGACCGACTGGATCGGAATCCTGAAAGAGCAAACCGTCAACGGCGATCAGATGGGTCGCGAGGTGTCGAAGATGCTCGCCAATCCCGACATCAGCGAGGCGCAGGTGAAAACGCTGTTCGCGGCGCTGGAGAAACAGGCGGATTTCGCCGAAAAGCTGCGGCTGGCGCTGGAGAAGTTCGGCCATGACTTCCCGATCATCAAGGCGGCAGAAAGGCTGGAGGAACGCTATGCCGATCTTGCCGCCTCTGTGGCGGAAAAGCTGAAAGTGATGCGGAAATAGCCGTTATTTCTCTACCAACCGCTCGAAGCGCTTGTCCGGCGCGAACCAGACGGTCGCCACCAGCACATAGATCGCCACGCTGATCCACTGATTGAAAAAGCTTAGCAGCACGGCAACGATATAGAGCGCCAGCGAGATCTTGCCCTTTTTGTCGTGGCCGACGGCCTTGGCGAAGGTCGTGTCGGCGCCATGCAGATGGCGAAGCTTGATGACCAGGATGGCGTAGGCGACGGCGCAGAGCGCGAGGTCGGTGCCATAAACGGCGACCGGCGCAGGCGCGAAATGGTTCTCTCCCATGAACGCCGTGGTCACCGGGATCAGCGACAGCCAGAACAGAAGGTTGAGATTGGCCCATAGCACGCGTCCGTCGACGCGCTGCACGGTGTGGAACATGTTGTGCAGGTTGTTCCAGTAGATGCCGACATTGATGAAGGAGAGCACGTAGCAGAAGAAGATCGGCCACTGCGGCAGAAGTGTTGAAAAATCCTCGCCGTGCGGCACTTTCAGGTCCAGCACCATGATGGTGATGATGATGGCGACGACGCCATCGGTAAATGCCTCGACCCGTCCCTTGCCCATGATTCCTCCCTCGGTGGCTGACGGACGTTACGAGAGGATTTTGCGCCTGACCATCCTGCCAGAATTGTCAGTAGGGCGTTCGGCAACCGGAACAGCCGTCATTACATAGGCGTTGGGCTTGCAACGCCGGAGGTGCCGATGGCCAGCGACGCTCAAACCATGACGCGTGAGAATGAACTTGACGGGACCGCCGCAAAGGCCGCCGTCGCCGCCATGATCGCCGCGCTCTTTGCCGGCAGCACCGCGCTGACCCCGCTTTACGTGATCTACAAGCAGGAATTCGGCTTTTCGCAGATCACGCTGACGCTGGTCTATGCCGTCTATGTGGTCGGCAATCTGGCGGCGCTGCTGTTTTTCGGCCGTCTCTCGGATGCCGTCGGCCGCCGCCCCGCCGCGCTTGCCGCGATGGCTGTTGCGGTGGTCAGCGCGTTGTCCTTCCTCTTCGCCGAAGACCTCGCCTGGCTCGACATCGCCCGCATCCTGAGCGGGCTCGGCATCGGCGTCGGCGCAGGCGCCGGCACCGCCTGGCTGGCCGAACTGATCGAGGGCAAGGACAAGTCGCGCGCCGCCGTCATCGCCACCAGCACCAACTTTGTCGGCCTCGGGGCCGGCGCGCTCGTGGCGGGGGTGCTCGCCCAATTCGCGCCATGGCCGCTCAGGCTGACATTTGCCGTCTATCTCGTCCTGCTTGGGCTCGTCACCCTGCTGATCTGGCGCACGCGGGAAACCGTCTCCAGGCCTGGACGGTTCTCCGACGTCTCGCTGCGGCCGCAGCTTTCGGTGCCTGACGGTATCCGCGCGCAGTTCGTGGCGCCGGCGGTGACCGGTTTCGGCGCCATGGCGCTGGTCGGCTTCTATGCCGCGCTGGCGCCGAGCATTCTCGCGCAGCAGCTGCACGTGACCAATCATGCCGAAGCCGGCGGGCTTTTCTTCGAGCTGTCGAGCGTGGCGGCCATCACCATCGTCGGCACCGCCTGGTTCTTCAGCCGCTCCACCATGCTCGCGGCGCTGGCGCTGATGATCCCCGCCGTGGCGCTGATCGTGGCGGCGCAGGTCTACGCCTCGATGGCGCTCATGATCGCCGCGACGGCGGTCTGCGGCGTGGCGGCGGCGCTTGGCTATCGCGGCGGCCTGCAAGTGGTCAATCAGATCGCGCCGGCCGACCGCCGCGCCGAGGTGGTGTCGGCCTTCTTCATCTGCTGCTTCTGCGGCAACGCGCTGCCGGTGATCGGCATCGGCATCCTGTCCAGCCTGGCGAGCGCCACCGTGGCAAGCCTGGCCTTTGCCGGCATGATCATCGTCTTCTCGCTGGTCGCGCTCGGCTTTGGCGTCAGATATGCACGGTAGGTCTTGGCTATTCGGTCTCCGGCAGGAGCTGCGCGCGTTGGCGCGGCATGCCAAGGCCGGTGTCGGGCGGCTCGCCCGCCGCCGGCCGATCCTCGATCATATGCATGGTGCGCCAGCGGCCGAAGCGATAATAGGCGGCGGCCAGCACCAGCGAAGCGATCGAGCCCGCCGGAAAGCTCCACCACAGCGCCTCCTGGCCGATGACGCTGCGCATGGAATAGGCAAAGCCGGTGCGAATGATCAACACCGAGATGATCAGGATGATGAGCGGCGGCATGACGGCGCCGGTGGCGCGCACCGTGGCGAACAGCACGATCGTGATGCCGAACAGGATGAACGACCAGGACGCTATCCTGTTGATGTGGGCGGCGATGTCGATCGCGGCGCTGTCGTTGCTGAGGAAGAGGCTGAGCACCGCGCGGTCGAAGACGAAAAGCAGCGCCACCAGCGCGCCGGTCAACACCAGGTTGAAGCCCACGCCGGACGCCGCGACCTTGCCGATGCGGTCCCAGCGCCCGGCGCCGACATTCTGCGCCGCCATCGAGGAGACGGCGGCGCCGATCGCCAGAGCCGGCATCTGGATATAGGTCCAGAGCTGCGCGGCGATGCCGTAAGCGGCAGCGACCTGCGAGCCGTAGGAATTGACGATGCCCATCACGGTCAATGCCGCGGCCGAGATGACGATCATCTGCAGGCCCATCGGAATGCCCTTGAAGACGACGATGCGCAGCAGCGCCGGGTCGGGCCTGAGCAGGGCGAGGTCGGCGCCCGCCAACCGCAGCGGGTGTTTGCGGGCATAGAGCACGATCAGGATGGCGATCACGCTGACCGTCTGGCCTATGAGCGTCGAAGTCGCCGAGCCGGCGATGCCGAGCTCGGGGAAGGGGCCGATGCCGCGGATCAGCAAGGGATTGAGCACGACGTCGAGAACGACCGCCAGCGCCATGAAGACAAACGGCGTGCGCGAATCGCCGGCGCCGCGCAGCACGGTCATGACGAAGGACAAAAGGTTCATCATCGGCACGGCGACAAAGATGATGCGCAGGTAGGCGCGCGCCAGCGGCAAGGCATCCGCCGGCGTGCCGAGCCCGGTGAGGATGGCGTCGACCCAGACCCAGCCGCAGACCGCGAACACCACGGAAACCAGGAAGAAGAAGGTGGCGCTGGTGCCGACGATGCGCCTGGCTTCCGGCAGATCGCGGGCGCCGACGGACTGCGCGACCAGAATGGTCGCCGCCATGCCGATGCCGAACACCGTGCCAAGGATCAGGAACAGCACCAGATTGGCGTTGGAGGTCGCCGTCAGCGCCGCTTCGCCAAGGAAGCGCCCCACCCAGACGGCATTGATCGAGCCGTTCAGCGACTGCAGCACGTTGGAGCCCAGCACCGGCAGGGCGAACAAAAGCAGCGTGCGCGGAATGGGGCCGCTGGTCAGGTCGCCGGTCCGCCGGCGGGTGGGCTTCTTGTCATCCATGGCAGCACCGAAAATGAATCAGGCCCGCGATGGTATCGCAGGCCTGATGGTCATGCATCCTTTTCAGGATCAGCGGGATGACGGGCATTCGCCCGTCGCCGGTTACTGGCCGGCGACAGTGTTCCCAGACAGGCCGGGGATTGTCACCTGATAGACGAGGAAGGTGGTGTCGACATCGGCGCCATCCTCGGCCTTGTACGAAGCGCCGACCTGGAAGCCGTCCTGGGTGAGGAAGTCGTTGTCGTTGGCGACGAACAGGAAATAGTCGTCGGGCAGCTTCGGATCGAGCACGGAGACCAGCGACATCGCCTCCCACTTCTCCGAAAGGTTGTCCTTGTCGTTCGGCGCGCCATTGTGCAGGCCGAAGCGGCCGAGCTCGCCCTTGTCGTTGATGTCGATGAACGAGGTAAGCTTGGCCGGCGTCACCGACGGGTCGAGCACGCCCTTCGGCGCGACCGGCTTGTCGGCCGCGTCGAACGGACCGTTGGCGATATCGGTGGCGGCGGAAAGGTCGACGATCTCGATCTTGCGATAGAGCGACTCGTCGCCCTTGAGACCCTGGCCGTTGCCCGAGTCGCGCGCCAGCATCAGGAAGCTCTTGTCGGAGAGCGCAACGATCTCGCTCTGCGCGGCCACCTTGGTCTTGCCTTTGGCATCCTTGAACACCGGCAGCGGCACGACATATTCGTGCGCCAGCTTGAGGTGGGCGAGGTCGGAAGCATTATAGACCAGCGCGCGGGTGTTCTGGCGGGTCGAGCCGGAATCGCCGCCGTCCTGGCGGGCCGCCGACTGCAGCACGGCGATCAGGAACTTGCCGTCGGGCGTCATCGACATGCCTTCGAGCCCCTGGTTGTTCTGGCGGCCGGTCTCCGGGTCCTTCGGATCGGGCTCGGCGGCGCCCGGGCCAGGGTTGTCGGAGGCGAAATTCGGCTTGCCGTGGCGCATCGGCACAAGGGCCGCGGGCGGTTGCGTCGCCGACATCAGGTGGCCGTCGGCCGAAAAACGGTAGATGTTGGGGCCATATTCGTCGGAGATGAACATCGTGCCGTCCGCCAGCCGTGCGATCGCTTCGTTATCCAACGCCAGCTTGCCGTTGTCGGCCTGCGGCAGGATCGGCATGTCGCCGGCGGCTTCGCGCACGCCGTTCAACGGATCGAGGCCGGTGGCGTCGGCGCCCTTGTCGTCGGTCAACAGCATCGTGTCGGCGAGCGTCGCCTTGACGCCGGTCTGTTCCTGTCCAGCAGCGGGCGCTGCGCCAGGAGCGGTCGGGGCCAGCTCGATCGAAATGGTGTTGAGACGCGGGCGATAGTCGGTGGTGCCGACGACATTGTAGCCGCGATCCGGCAGCAGCCAGAGCGAACCCTTGTAGCCGGCGCCATCACGCGCCCAGGACTTGGTGTCGATCGCCATGCCGGACCCTGAACCGAAGGTCTCGCCGAACTTGTCCTTCTGGCTGGCCGGGATGCGGCCGATGCCGACCAGCCCCTTGTTGACATAGGCAACGCCGTCGGCGAGCGCCGGGGTGAGGGCGGTGAACAGGGCAAGCGCCGCGCCGAGCGCGACGGTTCGGTTAAGGTGTTTCATCGATATCCCCTTCTTGACGAGCAGAGCGGCCAGTGGCTCAAAAAGGCGCGGCATCGACGATGCGGCCAGCCCTGGCCGTCGAGCGGTCTAGGACGTGAACGTGATGGTTGCGTGACAGGCGGAGGTTCTTTCCTTCTTCCAAAGGGGGAGAAGGAAAGCGCTTCCGCTCAATCGCTCTCCCGAACGACCAGCTCCAGCGGCCAAACCTCGCGGATGATGCGTGTGCCTTCGGGGCCGGCGAAGGCGGGAAGCGAGGCGAACAGCATCTCGGCCAGCCTCCGGCCCATCGGCTCCAGCGATGGACGGAAGGCTGTCAGAGTCGGCGAGAAATAGCGGCAGAGCGGCGTGTCGACGATGACGGTCACGGCGATGTCGTGACCCGGCCGGATGCCCATCTCGGCCAGTGCCTTGCAGCCGCCGAGCGCCATGGCGTCGTTGTTGAAGATGATTGCCGTCGGTCGGTCCTTGGAGAGCATGACGCGCGGCGTCACCTGGTAGCCGCCGGCCTCGTTGATGAAGCCCTCGGCGATCAGGCCGAGGTCAACCTCGATGCCGTGCCGTTTCAGCGCCTTGCGATAGCCGTCGAGGAAGAGATATCCGAAATTGAGGTTGAGCGCCGGGCGGATGGCGGCGATGCGACGATGGCCGCGCGCGACCAGCCGGTCGACCGCGTCGCTGCCCGCCTTCTCGAAATCGAGATCAAGCGAAGGGTAGGACTTGCCGCCCGAGCGGCTGCGGCCGAGTGTTGCGAAGGGAAAGCCTCGCTCGGTCAGATAGTCGATGCGTTCGTCCTCGCGCCGCGTCCAGGCCAGCACCACCGCGTCGGCGCGGCGGGTCTCGACGACGCGGCGCAGGCGCTCCTGCTGGTAGTCGCCAGGCGCGCCCATCACCACGATCAGATCGAGCCCGCTTTCGGCCAGCCGCGCCTGCAGGCCGGTCAGGAACGGGATGAAGAACGGCTCGCCATATTGCTGGTCACCCGGATGCGGCTGCAGCATGAAGGCGACGGAATGGGTGGCGCCTTGCCGCAAGCTGCGGCCGGATTGGTTGGGCGCGTAGTTCAGCAGCTTGGCGGCTTCCAGCACGCGCCGGCGGGTGTCGGCATTGACGTCGGCGCGGCCGTTCAGCGCCCGCGACACGGTGCCGATCGAAATGTTCAGGTGACGCGCAAGGTCGTGGATGCTGGACGCCAAGGACGGTTCTCCCCCTGCCTTGGCTAGCACCGGCTGCCGCTCAGGCCAAGGCTTCGGGACAATTTTCGACAAGCAGCCGATTGACATTCTACGCCATCGGGTGTGTTCTCGTAAACGTTTACGGAAAAACGTTTACGGTTGATGCCGCGGATGCCCCGTGACACTCGGCCTGGAGGGGCCGAGCCGAGGAGGAGTGCTGGATGATGAAGGTCGTCCTGGTCGGGTGCGGAGCCATGAGCAAGCACTGGCTCGATGCCGCAAGGCGGATCGACGGGCTCGCCATTGCCGGCCTTGTCGATCTCGATGCCGAACGGGCGCAAGCGAGGGCGCGCGAATACGGGCTCTCCAATGCAGTGGTCAGCACAAGCCTCGACGCCGTTCTCGATGAGACCAAGCCCGACGCCGTATTCGATGTCGTGGTCCCGGCTGCCCGCCGCGAAGTCGCGCTTTCGGCCTTCGCCCATCATTGCCATTTGCTCACCGAAAAGCCGCTGGCCGACAGCCCGGACAATGCGCGCGCCATCATCAAGGCGGCGCGCAAGGCCAGGCGCGTCCATGCCGTCGTCCAGAACCGGCGCTACGTCGCCAATGTCAGGCGCATCAGGCGCTTTCTTGATTCAGGCGCCATCGGCGCGGCGACCAGCATCCACGCCGATTTCTTCGTCGCGCCGCATTTCGGCGGCTTTCGCGAGGAGATGCGCCACGTGCTGCTGCTCGACATGGCGATCCACACTTTCGACGCCGCGCGCTACATGGTCGCCGGCGAACCGGCCAGCGTCTACTGCCAGGAATGGGAGCCGGCCAATTCCTGGTACCGGCAGGGCTCATCGGCGAGCGCCGTCTTCGATCTCGGCGGCGGCAAGGTGTTCACCTATGCCGGCTCCTGGTGCGCGGACGGCTTCCGCACCAGCTGGGAAGGCAGCTGGCGCATCGTCGCCGAGCGCGGCAGCGTGCTGTGGGATGGCCATGACGGGCTCAAGGCGGAGGTGGTTGCGTCCGGCCGCGATGGTATCATCGACAAGACCCAGCCGATCGAAGTGCCGCCGCTTGATCCGACCGACCGCGTCGACGGCCATCTCGGCATCATCAAGGATTTCATGCACGCGATCGAGACCGGCGCCGAGCCGGAGACGCGCGGCGCCGACAACCTCAAAAGCCTGGCCATGGTCTTCGGCGCGATCGAGAGCGCGGAGAGCGGGCGGCGCGTGGCAATCGTCAAGGAAGCACAATGATGGCAAATCCGCTTCTCGACATCAGGATCGGCACCATGGTGCGGGCCAATCTCGACGACCCGGGCGCCTATGTCAGGCAGATCCTGCCGCTCGGCTTCGAGAGCATCCAGCCTTTCTTCTGGCAGACGCTGGACGGCAAGGACCTGAAGCGCCTGGCGGGCGAAATCCGCGAAGCGATCGGCGATGCCGACGTTACCGTGTCGTCGATCGGCGTGTTCGGCAACCCGCTGGAAGGCGGCGAGGTCGATCGCGGCGTGCTCGCGGCTTGGGAGGCCGTCATCGACAATGCGCATCTGTTCGGGACGTCCATGGTCAGCGGCTTCACCGGCCGCATCCGCGGCAAGAAGCTGACCGACAGCCTCCCGCGTTTCCGTGAAGTCTGGGGGCCGTTGGCGAAACGCGCCGCCGACAAGGGCGTGCGCATCGCCTTCGAGAATTGCGCGATGGACGGCAACTGGGCGAGCGGCGACTGGAACATCGCCCACAACCCGGATGCCTGGGAGCTGATGTTCAACGAGTTGCCCAACGACAATCTCGGCCTCGAATGGGAGCCGTGCCATCAGCTCGTCTATCTGATCGACCCGATCCCGCAGATCCGCAAATGGGCGCCGCGCATCTTCCACGTCCACGGCAAGGACGCCACCGTGCGCTGGGATGTGATCCGCGAGCACGGCGTGTTCGGCCGCCTGCCTTTCGTGCAGATGCGTACGCCGGGTTTTGGCGACAGCGACTGGACGCGGGTGATCAGCGAGTTGCGTCTTGCCGGTTACAAGGGCGCCATCGACATCGAGGGCTGGCACGATCCGGTCTATCGCGGCGATCTCGAGATCACCGGCCAGGCGCGCGCGCTCGACTATCTGAAGCAATGCCGGGGAGGGTCCAGCTACCTGCCCAATCCGGCTTGAGGCCAAATTGAGGATTGGTCGGCGGGAGGAGCCGGCCGGCACTGCGGCGCGCCGCGCCGAGCGATTGTCGAAAACCCTCCGATGCGAGGGATCAAAAGGGAGGAACGTGCATGAGCATGACGACCAGAAGGACTGTTCTGCGCTCGACCGTCGTGGCGGCCGCCACGGCGCTCTGCGCCTCGATCTCCACTTTGCCGGCACAGGCGCTGGACGCGCAATGGTGCAAGGACGTGCACATCCGCTTCTTCGTCGGCGGCGCCGAGGGCGACGCCTTCGGCACCATCGTCTACAATGGCGCCAAGCAGGCGGCCGCCGATCTCGGGCCGAAGGTCGACTACATCTTCTCTCAGTGGGACGTCGAGAAAATGGTGCAGCAATTGCGCGAGGCGGTCGCTGTCAAGCCGCAGGGCATCGCCATGATGGGCCATCCGGGCGATGCCGCGATCATGCCGCTGGCCGAGCAGGCGCATAAGGACGGCATCAAGATGATGTACCAGAACGTGCCGGTGCCGAAGGTGGTGGAAGCGTTCGGCGGCGGCTATGTCGGCGCGCAGCAGGAGCAGCAGGGCCGCGCGCTCGGCGCCGAGGCGTTCAAGCTTGGCAAGCTGAAAGCCGGCGACAAGGCAATCATGATCGGGCCGTTCGAGAATGAAAACCGCGGTGCCCGCGAACGCGGCACGGTAGCTGCCTTGAAGGAGGCGGGCGTCGAGGTGATCCAGCTCTCCTCGCCGCCGAGCGGCGAATGGGCTTCCGATCCCAATCTCGCCATTCCGGTGATCACGGCAGCACTTCTCAACCATCCCGACGTCAAGGCGGTCGGCTATCCCGGCGGACAGATGCTCGGCAATGTCGCCACCTACATGCAGGCGGCGGGGCGAAAGCCAGGCGACATCTTCAATTTCGGCTTCGACACCAGCCCGCAGATCGTCGAAGCCTTCAAGGGCGGCTGGGTGCAGCTGACGGCCGACCAGCAGCCGTTCCTGCAAGGTTACCTGCCTATCCTCAGCCTTTGCCAGCAGGTCGTGCTGGGACTGGCGCCGATGAATGTCGATACCGGCGCGGGTTTCGTCACGCCGCAGAATTATGAGATCGTCGCCGAGCTCGCCAAGCAGGCGCTGCGTTGACCTCCCAAGCCGCCGGCCGGGATTAGGCCCGGCCGGCCGGATCGCCGGCGCAAAGGCCGGCAGATGGACAATTCAAGCGAGGATCGCATGGGCGAACGCATCATCGAACTGCGCGACATCAAGAAATCCTATGGCCAGGTCTATGCGCTGGGCGGCGTCAATCTCAGCGTCGACCGCGGCGAGGTGGTCGGCCTGATCGGCGACAATGGCGCCGGCAAGTCGACGCTGATCAAGATCCTGTCCGGCGTGGTCAAGCCGACCAGCGGCGAGATCCTGGTGCGCGGCAAGCCGGTCAGCGGATGGAGCGCGGCGCGCTCGCGCGACGCCGGCATCGAGACGGTGTTCCAGGACCGGGCTTTGGCCGTGCAGCAGACGATCGTGCGCAACATCTTCATGGGCCGCGAGCTCACCAGCTTCATGGGCTGGCTGAAGGTCAACAAGGAGATCGAGGAAGCGAGCCGGCTGATGCGCGAGATCGGCTTCACCTCGAAAGTGTTCACGCCGCAGTCGATCGTCGGCCAGCTTTCCGGCGGCGAGCGCCAGGGCGTGGCGATCGCGCGCGCCATCTACAAGCAGGCGGAGCTGATCATCCTCGACGAGCCGACGACGGCGCTGTCGCTGACCGAGACCGCCAAGGTCTTCCACTTCGTGCGCCAGGTGCGGGCGAGCGGCCGCTCGATCCTGTTCATCGGCCACAACATCCACCATGTCTTCGATATCGCCGACCGTTTCGTCGTGCTCGACCGCGGCAAGGTGGCGCTCAGCGCTGACCGTAGCGACGTCAAGTCGGCCGACGACCTCATCAATTTCATGGAAGACGTCGCGCATCCGGGCGGGCTGCCCGGACTGCAGGAAGCCGGCGAAGCGGAGCACGGAGCGCGATGAGCAAGGCCATGGAACCCGATCTGCAGAAGCCCCTTGCAAGCGCGCGCGGCGCGGCGGTTGGCAAGGAATGGAACCATCCCTCCGATCACTGGCTGCGCGGCTTCGTCCTCGACAACCGTGCATCGCTCGGCACGCTCGCCGTCTTCGTCGTCATGATGGCGGTGTTCATCATCGCCAACCCGACCGTGTTCTCCACCTGGTACCTTTACAGCTCGGTGCTGACGACGCTCCCGGTGGCGCTGTTCGTGGTGGTGCCGCTGGTCTTCGTCGTCACCTGCGGGGAGATCGACCTGTCGTTCCCGGCGACGATGGGTTTTGCCTCCTGGGTCTTCGCGCTGGTGGTGCAGGCCGGCTATGACCCGTTCCTCGGCATCGCGGCGGCGCTCGTCACCGGCACGCTGCTCGGCTTCCTGGTCGGATCGCTGGTCGTCTATGGCGGGCTGTCGTCGCTGATCGCCACGCTCGGCATGAATTTCCTGCTGCGCGGGCTGATCCAGATCATCAACGAGGGCAAGTCGATGGCGCTGACCGGCCTTGCCGACAGCTCGGCCTACAGGATCTTCTCCAGCCAGGTCTGGGGCATCCCTGTGCAGATATTCTGGGCCATCGCCTTCGTTGTGTTTTCGGCGCTGCTCTACAACCGCCATCGCTTCGGCGCGCAGGTCAAGGTGGTCGGCGACAATCCCGACAGCGCCAGGCAGATGGGCATCGACGTCAAATGGGTTCGGGTGAAAGTGTTCGTTTTCGTCGGGATCGGCGCTGCGATCGCCGGCACGTTTTCGGTGATGATCAACTTCACCTGGTGGCCGACGGCGGGCGACGGCTATCTGTTGCCGGTGCTCGCCTCGGTGTTCGTCGGCGGCACGCCGACCTGGGGCGGCATCGGCACTGTGGTTGGCGGCGCGATCGGCGCGGTCACCGTGTCGTTCATCCAGACCGGCGTGGTGGCGGCGGGCCTGAGCGGCTTCTACGTCCAGTTCTTCAACGGGCTAATCATCATCCTGTCGCTGCTCGGCCATAAGTGGAACCAGGCGCGGTACAGGTGAGGGGCACCGCTACAGCTGGAGCGCCAGCCACATCGGAAAAAGCGAGCGGCCTGAAGGAGATACTGTTCTACCATCAACGACGTCGCCAAGTACCGTGAGCCTGACGAAACGGGACGAAATAAGGGCTACATTGATCCTTCTGTGATAGAAAACAAAAGGCAATTTCGTTACCGCTGATTTCCCTCCAAATTTATTGCTGTGACGGCTTTTCGCGAAGAAGAAGTCGGCATATGTTATATATCGATTTCTATGAGGGCTGGAGGGGTTTGTGCCAAAACCTATATCTTGCGTTTCAGTATTTATTTCATCTCCATCGAACATGTCTCGTTATGTTGATAGAGTCACTAGCATCATAGATGATTTTAACGGGGTATTTGGATTTCAGCGTGGAGTAATTTTTAGGACGGTTTCTTGGAGAAAAAACATAATTGGACAAGTTACCAATGATCCCCAACTAGCCGTAAACTCTCAACTTATGGAAGACTACGATCTTCTTATCGGCCTGATAGGAGACCGATTGGGGGATGCTACCCCCAGGGCAGAATCGGGGACGGCGGAGGAGATTCGGAAAGCTATTGAGAAGAAGGATGATATCTTCGGTGGGAAGCATGTTCAGGTTGTGTTTAGGACTAAGATCGATTCAGACATGGCGTCCATAGACGGCGAGCAGATACAAAAAGTGAAAGATTTTAAGTCGTCTCTCTATAAAATGGCCATAGTTGCTGATTTCGGCGATGACGACGAGCTGGATGGGATCATCAATAGGTTTCTTGAGTCGGCATGTAGAGATGTTCAGGGTGATATTGGAAATTCTCGCGACGTGAATCGCGCAGGAAGCGCAGGGCGTGCTCCCGATGACCAGTCAAAGCATGATCTGAGTGACATGCCTGCGAGTGACGTTACTGCGGATGACAAGGTTGATGAATTGGATGATGGTTTGGGTTTTTTTGACGAGTTGGAGCGATCTAACGCGGCAATTGGAGCGCAGGCAGCTTTGATAGGGGCGTATGGTCAGCTACTGGAAGGTATGACGGCAGAAATGCAGGCGACTTTGGAAAAGTACGGAGATAGTGGTCAAAAAGCGAAATTTGATGATATAGGTACTATGCTTTCTGGCAAGGCGGCTTTAATGCAAGATATCGCAAAACAAATGCGATCAAAGTTGAAAGATCATTCTGAATCATTTGAGAATGTTCTATTAATGATAGACGAATTTCGTGGAAAAGAGGACGAAGACAAAGAGGCAATTGAGACGTTAAAGAGTTCTATGGTCCAGGCAATCGAATCTATGAACGGCTTCATCCGGGAGATGGTTGTTGGAAAGGAAGCTACCGACAATAGCCCGCGTGCAACTCAGAGATTTAATCGAGGGAGGCGTCAAGTTTCAGAGGCAATGGATGAGATGATTGAGATATCCCAGCATACGGTTAATAGGTTCAATGAATATATTTCATATCTTAATTCAATAACATAGTTTCTCTCTCACGCCGGCGCGACGAACCCGTCCAGCACGCGTTTCTGGCCGGCCTTGTCGAAGTCGATGGTGAGCTTGTTGCCGTCTATGGCCGCGATGTTGCCGTTGCCGAATTTCTGGTGGAAGACGCGGTCGCCGACATTGAAGGCGGATGGCGTGTCGGCGACGGATTTGGCGACCAGCTCGCCCTCGATGGTGCGGCCCTTCACCGAGGTGCGGCCGGCGCCGTAGCCGGAGTCTGTCTCGCCATAGCCGATGCGTTCCACCTGGTGGCCGGAGCGGGTGCCCCAGTTGCGGTCGGTCGCCTCGGTGCGGTTCGCCTGCGCCCGCTGCCAGCCGGGCGTGGCATAGGTGTTGGAGAAGCTGCCCTGGTCCTTGGCGCCGATATTGTCGAAGCGCGAGGCGCCGTAGGGATTCTGCCGACCGCCGCCGCGCCCGGAAGCGAAGGCGCCGCCGCCATAGGGATTGCCGTAGCCGCCGTAGCTGTTGCCGCTGTCGGCGATATCGACATGGGTTTCGGGCAATTCGTCGACGAAGCGCGACGCGATCGTCGATTGCCACAGGCCGTGAATCTGGCGGTTGGAGACGAACCAGATGTGCAGGTTCTTCTTGGCGCGCGTCAGGCCGACATAGGCAAGCCGGCGCTCTTCCTCGAGGCCGGAGCGTCCGCCTTCATCCAGCGCGCGCTGATGCGGGAACAGGCCTTCCTCCCAGCCGGGCAGGAAGACGGTCTCGAATTCGAGGCCCTTGGCCGAATGCAGCGTCATGATCGAGACCGCATCTTGCGACTCGCCTTGCTCGGCCTCCATCACCAGCGCGACATGCTCGAGGAAGGAACGGAGCGATTCATACTCCTCCATGGAGCGGATCAGCTCCTTGAGGTTTTCCAGCCGTCCGGGCGAATCCGCCGAACGGTCGTTCTTCCACATGTCGGTGTAGCCGCTCTCCTCCAGGATGGTCTCGGCGAGTTCGGTGTGCGGGGTGGTTTCCAGCGCCTTCTGCCAGCGCTCGAAATTGGCTGCGACCTCGCGCAGCGCCGCGCGCGGCTTCGGCTTCAGCTCGTCGCTTTCGGCGAGCGTCGCGGCGGCCTCCAGCATCGGGACGCGCATGGCGCGCGCCGTGTCATGGATCTGGCGGATGGTGGCTTCGCCCAGCCCGCGCTTCGGCACGTTGACTATGCGCTCGAAGGCGAGGTCGTCGCCGCCGTTGGCGACGACGCGGAAGAAGGCCAATGCATCGCGGATTTCCAAGCGCTCGTAGAAGCGCGGGCCGCCGATGACGCGGTAGTTCAAGCCCAGCGTGATGAATCGGTCTTCGAAGGCGCGCATCTGGAACGAGGCGCGCACCAGGATCGCCATGTCATTGAGGTTGTGCTTTTGCCGCTGGTAGGTCTCGATGGTGTCGCCGATGGCGCGGGCCTCTTCCTCCGAGTCCCAGGCGGCGTGGACGTGCACCTTGTCGTCCTCGGGATCGTCGCGGTCGGTGAACAGCGTCTTGCCGAAGCGGCCCTCATTATGGGCGATGAGATGCGAGGCCGCGCCCAGAATATGCGCGGTGGACCGGTAATTGCGCTCCAGCCGGATGATGGTGGCGCCCGGAAAATCCTTGTCGAAGCGCAGGATGTTGTCGACCTCGGCGCCGCGCCAGCCATAAATCGACTGATCGTCGTCGCCGACGCAGCAGATGTTGACTTTGTTTTCGCTCACGGCCGCGCGCTCGCTCCGCTCGCTGGCCTCCGCGGGGGCGGCCTGACCGGCCGGCGCCCGGTCGGGCTTGCGGCCTTCGGCCGATGGCGCGCGCCCTGACTGGGGTCTTTGCGCCAACAGGCGCAGCCACATATATTGCGCGGTGTTGGTGTCCTGGTACTCGTCGACCAATATGTATTTGAACCTGCGGTGGTACTCCTTCAGCACGTCCGGATAGGCGCGGAAGATGCGGATCGGGTGATAGAGCAGGTCGCCGAAGTCGCAGGAATTCAGCGTCTGCAGCCGTTCCTGATAGGCCTTGTAGAGCTGGCGGCCCTTGCCATTGCCGAAGCTGCGCGCATCGCCTTCGGCGATTTCGTCGGGTCCGAGGCCCTTGTTCTTCCAGTTGTCGAGCATCTGGGCGAAGGTCTTGGCCGGCCAGCGCTTGTCGTCCAGCCCTTCGGCCTGGATCAACTGCTTGATCAGCCGCACCACGTCGTCGGTGTCGAGGATGGTGAAATCCGATTTCAGCCCGGCAAGCTCGGCGTGGCGGCGAAGCAGCTTCACGCCGATCGAGTGGAAGGTGCCGAGCCAGGGCATGCCCTCGACATTGCCTTCACCAATCAGGATGCCGATGCGCTGCTTCATCTCGCGCGCGGCCTTGTTGGTGAAGGTGACGGCCAGGATCTGCGAAGGGAAGGCCCTGCCGGTGGCAAGGATATGGGCGATGCGGGTGGTGAGCACCCGCGTCTTGCCGGTGCCCGCGCCGGCCAGCACCAGAACCGGGCCTTCGGTCGTCTCGACGGCGAGCCGCTGCTCCGGGTTGAGGCCCTTCAGATAATCGGGCGCGCCGGTCTGGCCGCTGCGCGCCGCCATGGCGCGCGCGGCTATGCCGGATGGAGCCGCTGCCGGCCGCGCATTCGGTTCATCGAAAAAAGGCATGTCCTCGGAAAAGCCCGACATCGCCCCCGAATGTAGTGATTCGGCAGCGAAAGACCAGAACTGTCTACGTTTTGTTCTAGTTTTTGGCGATCCGCATCCGCTCGCTTATCGCATCCGCCACGTAGCCGGCGTCCCTTTCCGCGCCGTGGATCATTGTCGAGGAGGGGGAGTGCTGGAATGGCAGGCCGCAGACATAGAGCCCAGGTTCGCCGGTAACGGACCCGCGATATTGCCCCGGCCGGCCGCTTTCATCAAAAATCGGCAGCTTGATCCAATCCAGTCCGGGCCGGAAGCCGGTGCACCAGACTACGTTCTCGACCTCGAGAGCCTCGCCGGTCTCGAGCACCGGCTTACCGTCCTTGACGGTGGCGACGCGCGCAACCCGGTTTATCCCGGCCGCGTCCATGTGTTGCGGCTTTACCCGGATCAGCGGAAGGCCATGGACGAGATGTGCTGGTCTTACCCTGCGCCCGATCGGCGTATCCACGGAAAGCAGACGGTGGAGAAGGACGCGGAAAACGAACGGTATCACCACACGGAGAGCGATGGTGCCGTTGTAGGCCACGGGAATGTGGCCTGGATGCCGGCCGGCCAGCCAGACGCGGTGCGTGCCGGCCAGGTCCATGGCAATCTCCGCACCTGAATTGCTGGCCCCGATCAGAAGTACCCCGCCCGGCCTGAGCTGCGACGGGTTTTGGTAGGCGGATGAGTGGAATTGCCGTATCGCGGGATCAAGCAGCGCGGCGAAATCCGGAAGCTTCGGCTTCTGGTAGCTCGCGGCGGCAATGACGACATGATCGGCGGTGAAACGGCTCGCGCCGGCGGTGACGACATAACGCCCGCCGTGGCGATTAACCTCGTCAACCTTGGCGCCCGTGCGTACCGGCAAGGCGAATTTCTCGGCATAGGCTTCCAGATAATCGGCCATTTCATCCTTGGTCGGGAAGGAATGGGCCGGGGCCGGGAAACGCATGCCCGCCAGTCCGTCGAAGCGCGCCGGCGTGAAAAGGCGCAGCGAATTCCATCGCGCGCGCCAAATATCCCCGACGCGCTGGCGAGCTTCCAGGATGACGAACTTTATCCCCTTGCGGGCCAGATAGTAACCGACGGAAAGGCCGCTCTGGCCTGCGCCGACGATGACGACGTCGAAATGCTCCTCTCGCGGCGCGGGGCGCGGCTCGCTGTCGATGTTCGCGTCGCCCAGCTGCGTCTGCGCGGTGTCAGCCTGAAGTTTCATGAAGGCTGTCCCGAGTTCGAGCAGCGCGCCGGCACGCGCCTTCGTCTCCGCTATGCCGATTGCGCCCGTGCCTTGCGGATTTGCCTGTTGAATTGAAATCACTTCCGTTCGTCCGTTCATCTCTGTCTCCATCGGCTTGGTGAGCCATGGGAGAAGAGTAGCGAACCAGCCCGTCGACGCGCTTCGGGGATAGGCCCCATGCGGCAAAGGAGAGGTGATGGGGATTTCTCCCCATGGGGCTGGCAGTGCCTAAAGCGCGCCGCGACGAACGGATTCGGGCGACGCTCCAAGTCTTTGTTTCGATACTTGTCGTTGCCCCAAAACGCTGCGCAATTTGGACGATATGCGTTAGAGCAGGCCGTGCTGGAAGGCGTAGGCGGTCGCTGCGGCGCGCGAGTTGACCGCGAGCTTGTCGAAGATGTTGGAAACGTGACGGTCGACGGTCTTTTCGCTGAGGCCAAGTTCAACCGCTATCGTCCTGTTTGTTTTGCCGGTGGTGATATGGGTCAGCACCTCTATCTCGCGCCGCGTCAGGCCGTGCGCCGATGGCGTGACGGGCCTAGCCAATGCGTTAAGGCGATCGAGATCAGGCGCGGCGCCGAGTTCCACAAAAACCGAACGCGCGGCGTCGAATTCGAGTCCCGCGCCATCCTCGTCCGCGAGCATACGGCAGGCCTGGCCGGCCAGCACGCGCAGCCGCGCCTCCAGATAGGGAGCGCCGGCGCGTTGCCAGATCGCGAGCGCCGCGCGGAAGTGACTGAGCGCAGCCGCGGCGTTGCCGTCGTGCATTTCGATTTCGCCTCTTGCCTGAGATGCGATCGCACCCAGTATCTCGGTCGCGAACCGGCTGGCGGTCGCTTCCAGCTCACGGCAGGCGTTGCGGGCCTCCTCGATCGCCCCGGCGGCGATTGCAATTTCGATCATCGCCGGAAGCAGGCGGGCACGGCTGAGCGGTGCTTCGGTGGTGGCGAGCACACGGCGCAGGGTCGCGGCCGCCTGCTCCGTGCGACGTTGCATCAGGCGCAGCAAGGCCATGCCCGGCTGCGGCTCGAGTCCTAGCCGGCTGGCATTCCGGTACATCTCCTCGGCGGCGGCGAATTCGCCGCGCAGGCGGTGGATTTCGGCTTCTTGATAGGCGGCGCCCGCGATCGTGTTGTCGCGAGCCGCCTTGGCAACAGGAGAAGATGCCGCACGGCGCGACTCCGCGATCGCCTCCGGCCAATTGCCGTTCATTTCCATGATCTCTGCCCGGTGCAGCATGCAGGCACCGTTGAATTGAACCAGTTGCGGCTGCGCTCCGCACCAGGCCGACAGCGCATCCGTCCATTCGCGGGAGCGATCGAGCGCATAGACCTGGCGGCACTCGGCGATGAGATTGCAATAGACCAGCCCGGTGACTACCGGCGAGAGCTCGCCGCCGATGACGGGCAACATGGCTTCATCCAGAGAGGCGATGCCTTCCTCGACGCGCCCTTGCCGTACCAGCGCGCGACCGAGAACGCACCTGGCGAAAGCGACCAGGTCGATATCGCGACAGCGCTCGCCTATCGCAAGCGCCTGCCTTGCATGCGCAGCGGATGTTTCATCACTGCCTGCCCTGAGATCTTTCTGCGCCGCCAGCAAAGCCAGATAGCCTTGTGTCGAGCATTCGCGACCAAAGCTCTCCACAAGGCGCTGCGCCCGCTGCAGCCATGCGGTTGCGCGGCCCTGCTCGCCCAATGCCAGAAGCCGGGAGCCATGGAAGCAGGCCCAATATGCCGCTCTGTCGTCACGGCCCGCATCGCTGTGCGCTTTGACCAGGCGTTCGGCTGCGGCAACGATATCGGGATCGCGGTCAAGCATTCCAGCCGACCAGAACATGCGCTCCAGATCGTCTGTTCCCAAAGCGGTGACTTCGTCCGTGGCCCGCAGTAACTCCAGCGCATCCGCCCAAGCCCGCTTCTCATAGGCGTCGCGGGCGCGTCGGAGCATTGTGGCAACGCTGTCCATCGACAAGACATAGCACCGGCCGACGGATTTCCGGAAGACCGTCCGGCATGCGCACGCGCTCACGCACCGGCCAGCGGGATCGAAACGCCGATTGCGCAGTGGGAGGACCGGCGCCATGAATTGACACGGCGCACGGGCCAACCGAAACTGCCGCTGCAGAAGAGAATCGGAAGCATACTGGTTCCAGGTTTGTAGCGGGGATCTTTCTGCTGCGCATAACTGCGGGAGTCTTTCGTGGCCACCACCATCACCTCCCTTGTCCTCTTCCTCATCGGTCTCATTCTTGGCGGCGGCGGCATCTGGCTCATCGCGCTGGGCGGCAGTTGGTATTACCTGATCGCCGGCCTGGTCTTCCTGATCACCGCCTGGCTGCTGTTCAGGCGCAGGTCGACCTCGCTTTGGCTCTACGCCCTGTTCGTGCTCGCCACCTTGTGCTGGGCGGTCTGGGAAATCGGCTTCGACTGGTGGCAGCTCGGTCCGCGCGGCGGCGTCATCGTGCTCATCGCCCTGTGGTTGCTGACGCCATGGGCAAGGCGAGGCCTGCGGGGGCCGGACGGACGCGCGCCGCTGATCCTGGCCGTGCTCGCCTCGCTCGCGGTCGCCGGCTATTCGATGACCGCCGATCCTTACGACATCGGCGGCACGCTGGGCACCGAGAAGGTGGCGGCGGCGGCCAATCTCGGCGGCGACATGCCGGCCGGCGAGTGGCGCTTCTACGGCCGCACGCCCTTCGGCCAGCGCTATTCGCCGCTCGACCAGATCACGCCTGACAATGTCGCGAAATTGCAGCCGGCCTGGACCTATCGCACCGGCGACGTGAAAGGCCCCGACGATATCGGCGAGACGACCTATCAGGTGACGCCGCTGAAGATCGGCGACGCGCTGTTCATCTGCACGCCGCATAATTTCGCCATCGCCATCGATGCCGCGAGCGGCAAGGAGAAGTGGCGCTACGACCCGAAGATCAAGCTCGACCCCGACCGCCAGCACCAGACATGCCGCGGCGTGTCCTATTATGCCGACGCCAAGATCGCCGCCGGCCAGCCTTGCGCCGCGCGCATCTATCTGCCGACTTCCGACGCGAGGCTGATCGCGCTCGACGCGGCGAACGGGCAGGTGTGTCCGTCCTTCGCCGAGGAGGGCACGTTGAACCTGATGGCCAGCATGCCCTATCCGAAGTCGGGCTATTACTATTCGACGTCGGCGCCGCTGATCGTCGCCGGAAAGATCATCGTCGGCGGCGCGGTCAACGACAATTATTCGACCGAGGAGCCGTCCGGCGTCATCCGCGCCTTCGACGTCGATACCGGCGCGCTGCTGTGGAACTGGGATTCCGGCAATCCGGATGTGACGACGCCGCTGCCCGCCGGGCAAACCTACACGCACAACTCGCCCAACATGTGGTCGACCGCGAGCGCCGACGAGAAGCTCGGGCTGCTCTACGTGCCGCTCGGCAACCAGACGCCGGACCAGCTCGGCATGGGCCGCAGCGCCAATGTCGAGAAATTCTCGTCCTCGATCACCGCGCTCGACCTCAACACCGGACAATTGCGCTGGGTGCGGCAGACCGTGCATCACGATCTGTGGGACATGGACGTGCCGGCGCAGCCGTCGCTGGTCGACATCACCACGGCGAACGGCGTGGTGCCGGCGCTGGTCGGGCCGACCAAGCAGGGCGATCTCTACGTGCTCGACCGGCGCACGGGCGAGCCGATCATTCCAGTGAAGGAAGTGCCCGCGCCCGGCGGCGCGATCGAGGGCGATCATGCCTCGCCGACGCAGCCGGCGTCGGACCTTTCATTCAATCCGAAGCCGCTGACCGGCGCCGACATGTGGGGCATCACCATGTTCGACCAGCTGGCGTGCCGGATCGAGTTGAAGAAGCTGCGCTATGAGGGACGCTACACGCCGCCCTCGCTGCAGGGCTCGCTGATCTATCCCGGCAATTTCGGCGTCTTCAACTGGGGCGGCGTCGCGGTCGATCCGGTGCGGCAGGTGATGTTCGGCATGCCGACCTACCTCGCCTTCACCTCGAAGCTCATTCCGCGCGCGGACGTGCCGGCGCCGGGCGACAACACCAAGGGCAGCGAGCAGGGGCTGAACCGCAACGACGGCGCGCCTTACGCGGTGGTGATGGGACCGTTCCTGTCGCCGCTCAGCATTCCCTGCCAGGCGCCGCCCTGGGGCTATGTCGCCGGCGTCGACCTCAAGACTGGAAACATCGCCTACAAGCACCGCAACGGCACCGTCTACGACATGACGCCGCTGCCCTTGCCCTTCAAGGTCGGCGTTCCAGGCATAGGCGGACCGATGATCACGGCGGGCGGCGTCGCTTTCCTGGGCGCCGCGGTCGACGATTATCTGCGCGCCTATGATCTCACCACCGGCAGGCAGCTCTGGCAGGCGAGGCTGCCGGCCGGCGGCCAGTCGACGCCGATGACCTATACGGTGGCCGATGGCCGCCAGTTCGTCGTCATCGTCGCCGGCGGTCACGGCTCGGTCGGCACCAAACCGGGCGATTACGTGATGGCCTATACGCTGCCGAAATAGGTGCGGGTGAGGCCGGTGTGCTACGAAAGCAAGAAGCCCGCCAGCAGGACGGTCAGGAGAAGCGACACGGGTACGGCGAGAAGCCAACGAGCCTCCAGGACACTGTTCCGATAGTCTTCCATTTTCTCGCTCCAACCTTTTAAGACGGCTCCAGCGCGTAACCCGCCAGCGCTGGAGCCTCTGCTCGTGCTCAACCGCCGTCGCGGGAGCTTCCGGCAGTCGGTCAACGGAGGGTCGGTTGGTTCGTTCCTGGCGCAAGTCCCCAGTCCGCTATCGGTTCCGACTGAAGTCGCACATCACAAGCATTGGTCCCAAGGACGAAACATATAGCCCGCTATCTCATTGTGTCCCCGACTGGCGGCCATGAGTCCCTTCATCGCCAGTTTATGGATGCCCGTCACCCCAGCAGGATGGCGGGCATCCGTTGAGGGAGCCAGAGGTGGACGGTGTCGATTTCCAATGAGTTGCGAGACGTGAGATCCGTTACGAGCGCCCTAGCCGCCACTCGCCGACCATCAAAACTGGTTCATGGTTCAAGGCGGTAAGCATCTTCAGCTGCGATGACTGCAAGACCAAATTGACGTCTGGCACACCTACTAACGGAGGCAAACCATGATCGAAACTTCCAGATCCCTGGAAACCAAGGTGGCGGGTCTGCATGAGAGGATGCAGACGGCCAACGTCAGCGTGGATGATATGGTCGCATTTCAGAAGGTCGCCCACATTTTGGACAATGGTCGCGGCGGCATCGACGTCGATGACCTGATCGCACTGTCCTTTGTCACGTCGGATGAGCGCTCAGGAAAATGCTAAATGGGACCGGAGGCGTCAGCGATAATGGTTTTGCTTTCGTGCAGTCCGGAGTGGGCTTGTCGGCCGCTCGAAATCGCGCGTCAAATCTACTCCGTCGATAAATGCAGAGCGGCCTTGGCGGATCGTTTGGCCAAGTCCCCTGTCGGCGAAATTATTGGCCAGTGCAGGGAGGTTGACGCCACGTTCACCGATTCGCTGCCGCCTGGATATTCCGCCCTAACAATCACCCGAGGCACAAAAACTACGAACTATCTTGTTCCCCATAAGGCGGACTAGGCGGCTTCGCCAGTGGGACGCCTTCGGTCGTCAGAAAGCGGATCGGCCCCGCCGTCGAATGGCCGAGCCGCTCAAGACCTGTTCGGAACGCTTCAAAGCCCGAGATGGCCCCTCAGGCTCGGCACCTGGTCCAGCACCTGGTTGGTCAGGTCCGGGCCGGCGGCGGCTTCGGCCTGCTTGATCAAGGTCTCGCCGGCCTTCTGGATCTGCGCCATGTCGAGGCCGGACGCCTTGAGCGCGGCGACGCCGTTGATCAGCGCACCGGCTTTTTCGCCGAGCACGCCGCCAAGCGCGCCCTGCAGCGACGACAGAAGTCCGCCGCCCGAATTGGCCGTCGCGCCGGCGGCCATCACGTCGTATTTCTGCGCCAGCGCACCGGCGCCGGGGATCTGGTCGAAGAAGGACGAAACGCTGGTGCCTTCCGCTTCGTGCTCGAGCACGGAAAAGATGGTGCCGACAACCTTTTCGGTGGTCGGCTCGTCGAGGCCGGCCTTCGAGGAAACGGTGTTGATGATGTCCTGGACGTTCATGGCATTCCCCTTTTTCGTCATTCGCATCGGCAAGGCGGCTCGGCCAACTTCGTGTCCTAATGTGACAGCACCATCAAGACTTTCGGAAATGACCAAAATGTGATGAATCAAGCTGCTTGCCGGCGCAGCGGCTCTACTAAGATTCCCCAAGGGATCATCACCCGGGCGTGACTGGACCGTGCAATTCTCGACCCTATCTTGCGGATCACCCGCCAATCGTCGAGGACAGCCATGACCGAACCCGTTGCCAAGCCCGTCATCACTCAGCCTGTCATCAGTCAGGCGATGATCGATGCCTATGACGAATACACGCATCTGACGCTCGACCGCCGCCGCTTCATGGAGCAGTTGACCAAGCTGGCGGGCTCGGGCGCCGCGGCGGCCGCGATCGCGCCGATGCTGGCGGCCAATTCCGCCCAGGCCGCGATCGTCGCCGAGGACGACAGCCGCGTTCAGGGCGAGGACGTCACCTATCCCGGCTCAAGCGGCGAGATGAAAGCCTATCTGGTCAAGCCGGCGGATCAGTCGGGCAAGCTCGGCACCGTCATCGTCATCCACGAGAACAGGGGTCTCAACGCGCATATCCGCGACGTCGCCCGGCGCGTGGCGCTGGAAGGGTTCGTCGCGCTGGCGCCGGACTTTCTGTCGCCGCTCGGCGGTACGCCGTCCGACGAGGACAAGGCGCGCGACATGTTCACCAAGCTCGACGCTGCCCAGGTCGCGGCCGACGGCGTGGCGACGATCGCCTACCTCAAGGGCCTCAAGGACGGCAACGGCAAGGTCGGGGCGGTCGGCTTCTGCTGGGGCGGCGGCGCGGTCAACCAACTTGCCGTCCATGCGCCGGACCTCAGCGCAGGCGTCGCCTATTACGGCATGCAGCCCAAGGCCGAGGACGCCGCGAAGATCAAGGCGCCCTTGCTTCTGCATTATGCCGGGCTGGACACCAGGACCAATGCCGGCATCGACGCCTACAAGAAGGCGCTCGACGCCGCGCATGTCGAATACACCGTCTATGTCTATGACGGCGCCAATCACGCCTTCAACAACGACACCTCGGCCGCGCGCTACGACAAGAAGGCCGCCGATCTCGCCTGGGGGAGGACGATCGCTTTCCTGAAGGAGAAGCTGGCCTAGCCGAGCGGTCCAGAGCAATTTCCAGGAAGAGTGACAAACGGCAACCTTTCAAAATCCCTGTGTCGGGGAACCAGGGCGTTTCACTGTCTCACGGAAACGGCGCCAGGGATTGGTTGAAGCCGCCCAACCTCGTCATTCTATGGTCTGCGCCGCGTCGCTTCGCTCCTGCTCCGCCCTAGAATGACGATCGTGATGGGCGTTTCGGCCAATCTCCGAGGCATGTCGCCTGCCGACAACGCAAACAGAGCCGACCGGTCAAAATCCCTGCGCAGTGCCACTAGGCGTTTGCCGCCGGCTTGTGGAAGGCGACGCCGGCGATGACCAGCGCAATGCCGATGCAGTCGGTGACGCTGGGCACCTGGCGCAGCACGACGACGCCGATCAGCGTTGCCGTGAGCGGCAGGAGCGAGAGCATCAATGCGAAGCTCGCGCGCGGCAACCGCGCCATGGCGAACTGGTCGCAGATGTAGGGGATGACCGAGGAGCAGACGCCGACGCCGATCGCCGCGACGAGGAGTTGCGGCGACGAGAAGGCAGGCAGCGCCTCGCGAAAGCCGATGGGCAACACGATGAGGAAAGCGACTGCCATGGCGGTGCCGAGGCCGGCGATGCCGATGCCTGCCTGGGCGACGCGGTGACCGATCACGATGTAGCCGACGAAGAGGGCACCATTCAAGAAGGCCCAGAACAAGCCGACCGGATCGCTGGACCATTTCACGTCGATGAGCAGCAAGGTGCCGATAACGGCAACGGCGAGCGCGGCAAAGTTGCGCCGGCTGCGAAGGCCGACCAGCGCAACCGCGATCGTGCCGACGAATTCGATCGCCGCCACCAGCGAGATCGGCAGGCGGTCGAGCGCCAGATAGAACGAGCAGTTCATCACCGCCAGGCAGATGCCGAAGGCCAGCAGCAGCCGCCGCTGAGCGCGATCCGCGCGGGCGAAGACGCGCCAGGGCCTTGTCAGCGGGGCGAAGATGACAGCGGCGGTGGCGATGCGCAGCCAAGCCATGCCGAGGACGCCGACCTGAGCGAAAAGCAGCACCGCGAAGGCCGGGCCCAGATAATGGAACACGGCGCTGACGCAGAACCAGACATGCGGCGGCAACGCGTTGGCCATTCCAGCAAGTGTGGTGGGGCCGGCGAGGGCGGGGCGGGCATCGATATCACCGCTGGCCTGCTTTGCAGCCGGAATTTGCGTTTGAGCTTTCATAGGAGCATTATCGCAGGCAAAATTCACGGAATATATGCGCAATGAATGGCTGGGTGCCTAGTTTGGCTTCTGATGGAAGAGATTCGGTTTGAAAAACCTTCGAAGTGAAAATGTCGACATCGACGCGATCGATCTGAAGGTCCTGCGTCTGCTGGAAAAGGACGCGCGCATCAGCACGGCGGAACTGGCGCGCGCGGTCGGGCTGTCGGCGCCGAGCGTGGCGGAGCGCATCCGCAAGCTGCAGGAGAACGGCGTGATCGAGGCCTATACGGTCAGGATCAATCCGGCCGCTCTCGGCATGAAGCTGTCGGCATGGCTGAGAATAAGGCCCGTGCCGGGACAGCTTTCGGTGGTAGCGGACATCATCCGCGAGCTGCCGGAAATCGCGCAATGCGACCGGGTCACCGGCGAGGACTGCTTCATCGCGCTTGCCCATGTCGGCTCTGTGAGCGAGCTCGAGCGGGTGATCGACCGGATCATCCCCTATGCGATGACCAACACCGCCATCATCCAGTCGTCGCCGGTCGAGCCGCGCTCGCCGCTGGGCGGATTCAAGCAGCTATGACTGGGCAGAGATGACTGGGCGGGGATGATGAGGCAGCGATGATGGATCAAGCGTGGCCGCGTTTCATGCGCGCCTGCTTCAGAATCGCGCGCCAGCGGATCATGTCGAACGGGATAGGTTCGTTGTTGTTGGCGATGTGGAAGATCTCGTTGTTGACGTTCTTCAGCGATCGCCAGAAATCATAGTCGGTGATGCGTGGATCGGCCGCCAACCGTTCCACTTCGACCTTGATGTCGGTTTTCATGCACTGTCCTCGCACCGCATTCCGCCAGCCGCCCGCGCGTAAACCCGGTAGGGCGGTTTTCGAACGCACCGGTGAGTCGTTCAACGGACTCAACCGACTTGTTCACGTTAAAACCTTGGTAAGGTTAACGCGGGCGCGCGGGTTTTCAAGCGCCCTTGCGCTTGATGCCGATCGAGCGGCCGGCGCGCTCGGGCATCGGCAGCGCCGCATGAGCGGCGCGCACGGCCTCCAACTTGGCCATCACGTCGGCGGGGAAGGGGGCGACCTTCGGTCCTTCCATGTCGACATGCAGCGACAGCGTTTCCGATGTGGCGGCAAGCCAGCCGTCGACATGGCGGATTTCCTGATAGGTTCTCAACCGCTTGTCGTCATGGTCGATGAGCTGGAACGATACCTTGACCGTGTCGTGGAGATGCAGCTCGCGTACGTAGCAGACATGGACTTCCGCGGTGTAGACGCTGAGGCGGCGCTCCTTGGTATAGCTCGAGTCCACTCCCATCATTGCGAACGCTTCGTCGGTGCCGCGATCGAACAGGACGTTGTAATAGGCCATGTTGAGATGGCCGTTATAGTCGATCCAGTCCTTCTCGATCGCCAATGGGCGGGAAATGATGGGCGCGGGGATCGTCATCTGGTTTCCTTAATCTCTGGGCTATGATTCTCGCGGCAGAAGTCTTGACGCATCTATGAGCACTGCGGCCCCAAGCGGGAACACGAGCAATGCAAGAACCTTCAGCAAGGCAGCTGCGAAAATCGTCAAATCATCGCCTCTCGCATAACAACTTGCCTGCATCGCGCACCACCATTTCGCCTTTGGGGCCGCCTCGAACTCATCAAAGCCCCAGTAGGCAGCGAGTGCCACGTAAACCGCAAAAACCGTAGAGAAGCATACAAACAGCACCGAATGCCGTTTGAGTTGTCTCGATGTATAGATTTCTGTACGTTCGGCCTTTGGCATTCTCACCAGATAGACTGCATAGGCGGCGAGATTCAAAAATCCCGCAAGCATGAATGAGGCAACAATCGACTGGGTTTTGAACAACACTTCAGGGGAAAGTGGCGGGTCCATGTTAGTCGCATATTTGGCGACAACTGGAATGAGGCTCGCTGCTTTTTGCGATAGCACCAGTCCCAGTTCGCCAACGAAGCCAACCCCTGGCTGTGCATAAGTGATCGAGGTGGAGAAAGCTCCTGCAATCAAAAAGCTTGTTCCCACGAAGGCGGCTAGATACCAGAAATTTCGTTGCACATAAGGTCCCAGGACCATGCGCGTTCGCGGGTCTCGCGCTCGAGCTGCCGCCCCTATCGCGCCTACGAATACCATCAGAACCACGAATCCTGCCCAAACGATCCGGCTTTGCTGAGATGCGGACTTCACAGCCCAAGCCGGCAACAGAGTGACAAGGAACGCAAGGCCGCCTATCCATCCAGCGTGCTTCATATCAGACCCCGCCCGGCATGGTTTGCGCCCAGAGCCCCTGGTTCCGTCGATAGTCAATGAAATTGATACAGCAAGTAGCATAGAGCCGCTTGGGCATGTAAGGCTGGTCCATTCGCGGAGGAATTCATGGCTTTGAGCGACCTCAACCCCGTCGAACGCAACGAGGAAGGCATCGCCGCGGTGCTCGGCATCCTCAAGCAGCGCTTCGGCGAGCGCTTCCAGACCGGCGAGGCGATTCGCGGCCAGCACGCGCACACCACCACCTATATCCCGACCCAGGCGCCCGACGGCGTCGCTTTCGTCGAGACAGCCGCGGACGTGCAGGAGATCGTACGCGCCTGCGCCGCCCACCGCGTGCCGGTCATCGCCTTCGGCGTCGGCTCCTCGCTCGAGGGCCACACCAACGCGCCGGGCGGCGGCATTTCCATCGACACCTCGCGCATGAACCGGATCCTGGCCGTCAATCCGCAGGATCTCGACTGCACCGTCGAGCCCGGGGTGACGCGCGAGGACCTCAACAGGCACCTGCGCGACACCGGCCTGTTCTTCCCGATCGATCCCGGCGCCAACGCGTCGCTGGGCGGCATGGCGGCAACGAGGGCTTCCGGCACCAATGCGGTGCGCTACGGCACCATGCGCGAAAACGTGCTGTCGCTGACCGCCGTCATGGCCGACGGCGAGACGGTGACGACCGGCAAGCGGGCGAAGAAGAGCTCGGCCGGCTACGACCTGACGCGGCTTTTGGTCGGTTCGGAAGGCACGCTCGGCGTCATCACCTCGCTGACGCTGAGACTGCAGGGCATTCCGCAGGCGATCTCAGGCGGCGTCTGCCCGTTTCCAAGCCTGGAGGCGGCCTGCAACACGGTGATAGCCACGATCCAGATGGGCATCCCGGTGGCGCGCATCGAACTGGTCAACGCGCTGCAGATGCGGGCGATGAAGAATTATTCCAAGCTCGACTATCCGGAGAGCCCGTGCCTGTTCGTCGAGTTCCATGGCAGCGACGCCGGCGTGGCCGAGCAGGCCGAGATGTTTGGCATGATCGCCGAGGAGAATGGAGGGGGGCCGTTCCTGTGGACCAGCGTCGCGGAGGAGCGGACAAAACTCTGGAAGGCGCGGCACGACGCCTACTGGTCGTCGCTGACGCTGCGCCCCGGCGCCAAGGGGCTGTCGACCGACGTCTGCGTGCCGATCTCGCGGCTTGCCGAATGCGTCACGGAAACCGAGGCCGACATTGCCGAGATGGGGCTTGTCGCGCCGATCGTCGGCCATGCCGGCGACGGCAATTTCCATGTGCTGGTGCTGATGGATGTCGACAATCCTGAAGAGATCGCGCTCGCCGAGAAATTCGTCGCCCGGCTCAACATGCGCGCGATCGCCATGGAAGGCACCTGCACCGGCGAGCACGGCATCGGCCAGGGCAAGGTCGGCTTCCTGCGGCACGAACTCGGCCATGGCGTCGAGGTCATGCACACGATCAAGCAGGCGCTCGATCCGCTCAACATCATGAATCCCGGAAAGATATTGCCGGCGGCTGGGTAACCTGCCGACCTGAGGCTATTCCCCCGCGCCCTCGACCAGCTTCTGCAGCATGGGCCGCGTCGGCGCGAAGAAAGTCGTGCCGGTATGCGGCGTCGAGAAGTCGAGCAGCCGGTCGTAAGCGCCGGGCGGTTCGCCGATATACATGCGCTGCAGCATCTTCTCGATCACCCACAGATAGCGCGTGTAGCCGATGAAATAGGTGCCGAACTCGTTTTGTCCCGGGCGGCCGAACGGCATGTTGTCGCGCAGGATGTCGTATTCGTTGCCGGCGTCGTCCTCGATGGTAGCCAACGACTTGTGCGACTTGCGTGGCTTGTCGTCGTCATCGATCTCGATGTTGTCGATCTTGGTGCGGCCGATGATTTCTTCCTGGACATGCGTCGGCGTTTTGCCCCAGGCGGCTATGTCGTGCAGGTACTTCTGCACGACGACATAGCTGCCGCCGGCAAAGTCGCCGTCCTCGTCGCCGACCAAAGCGGAGGCGGGCAGGTCGAGGCCGGTCGGATTGGCGGTGCCGTCGACGAAGCCCAGAAGATCGCGCGCGTCGAAATAGCGAAAGCCGGACACCTCGTCGGCGACGGTCACGCTGGCACCAAGACTGTTCAGCAGGACGCGCTCGAACTCGAAGCACATGTCGGGCCGCTCGGCGCGGATGTGGAAGAGCAGATCGCCGGGGGTCGAGGGCGCCGAATGGGCCGAACCCTCGATCGGCGCGAAGGGTTTCAGCTCGCGCGGCCGCGGGTTGGGCGACAGGCGGTTCCAGAGCCCGGCGCCGATGCCGGCGATGCAGGACAGCCGGCCCGACAGGTCGCGGAAGCCGACATTCTTGACGAGGTCGTCGAGCTCGCCCAGCACTGAAGCGACGGCCGAAAGCGCCGCCTTGTCGCCGCCGACCGTGACGACCAGGAAAATCGCGGCTTGCGACAGCGGCGCGTCGACGCTCTGCGCGTCGATCGGCACTCTATCCCAGTTCTTGCCTGACATCGGGAACACTCCGTGTTGGGTTCAGATTCATGGTGGCCAAGGGCGCGGCCGGAAGGGCAGGAATTTGCAAAAGAGATATCGCGACCGCGAGCGGTCACGCAACTGGAGACGTTGGCGGCTGGCGCGCGCTGAATTGCCTCTTTATCGACACGCGGATGCGGGTAGAGTGCGGCTGACTTTCAACCCGGGAAACAGATGCTCGCCCGCCTGTTCGTGATCTTCGGTGGCCTGTTCGTGCTGGTGCTGTGCGCGGCGCTGGTGGTGCCGTATTTCATCGACTGGACGGGTTACCGAGGCGATTTCGAGCGCGAGGCGAGCGCCATCCTCGGCCGCAAGGTGACGGTGAAGGGCGACGCGACGGCGCGGCTGTTGCCGTTTCCGTCGGTGACCTTCTCCAATGTGGAGGTGGCGGGAGGGCCGGAAGGCCAGCCGGCGATGACGGTCGAGACCTTTTCCATGGATGCCGAGCTTGCGCCATTCCTGCGCGGCGAGGTGCTGATCTTCGACATGCGGCTGGTGCATCCGAAAGCCACCATCAACGTAGCCGGCGACGGCACCGTCGACTGGACGCTCCGGCCCTCGACGCCCTTCGACCCAGGCCAGATCGCGATCGAGAAGCTGTCGGTAACCGAAGGGCAGATCGAATTGCGCCACGCCGCCGGCGGGCGCAGCCATCTGATCTCGGAGATCAACTCGACCATTTCGGCCAAGGCGCTCACCGGCCCATGGCGCATGGACGGAACGCTGCGCTTCGACGGCCTGCGCGCCGACGTCTCGGCTTCGACCGGCAAGGCGGAGCCGGACGGCCAGATGCGGCTCAGGGTGAAAGCGGATCCCGATGCCTATCCGCTGATCATCGAAACCGACGGCAATGCCGGCATCGTCAAGGGCGCCGCGGTCTATTCCGGCCAGTTCAAGATTTCGGGTGACGACAGGAATTCGGCCGAACTGCGCGGCAACGAGGGCCAGCCGGTCAAGATCAGCACCGGCAAGCCCGACCCAGGCTTCCGGCTGAACGGCAAGTTCGCGCTCGACCACCAGAAGCTCAATTTCGACGAGTTCCGCTTCGAAACCGGGCCGCTCGACAATCCCTACACCGCCGACGGCAAGGCATCGGTCGATCTCGGCCTGAAGCCGCATTTCTCGGTCGAGGCCAGCGGCGCGCAGGTGCAGTTCGACGAGGCCGTCGGCGGGGCCGCTGGCGCCGGCTTCACGCTCGACCAGCGCATCGCGGCATTCGAGCGGACGCTGCAGCACATGCCGAAGCCGACCATACCGGGCACGGTCGAGGTCAGGCTGCCGGCGGTGGTGGCGGGCGACACGACGGTGCGCGACGTGCGGCTGTCGGCCGAGCCGGTCGAAGGGGGCTGGTCGGTCAAGTCGCTCGCCGCGACGCTGCCGGGCCGCACGACGCTCGAAGCCGACGGCATGTTGAGCGTGGAAGACCACTTCGGCTTCACCGGCTCGTTGCTGCTCGCCGTCGGACAGCCGTCCGGCTTTGCCGCCTGGCTGTCGAAGGACGTCGACGAGGCGATCCGCCGGCTGCCCGCGGCAGGCTTCAAGGCCAAGGTCGATCTCAGCGAGAACCGGCAGTCCTTCAGCGATCTCGAGCTCATCCTCGGCAAGGCGAAGTTTGCGGGCAGCATCGATTCCAGCCAGCAGGATGGCGCCAGGCCGTCGGTGCTGATGCGGCTGACGGGCGGCGAGATGGACCTGGACGGGCTCGCCGCCTTCGCCTCGATCTTCGTCAGCGACAAGGGCGCCAACCGGTTTTCGGATCGCGATCTCGATTTCCAGATCAAGGCGGGTCCAGTCAGCGCTGCCGGGCTCAGCGCCGACACCGTCGACACGGCGCTGCGGCTGCGCGAGGGCCTGCTCGAGATCGATCGGCTTTCGATCGGCGGCCTGGCTGGCGCCTCGATCAGCGCCACGGGCCGGGTCAAGGATTTCCCGCAGAGCCCGACCGGCAAGCTCAACGCTTCCGTGGTGGCGGTGGACCTCAAGCCGCTGATCGATGTCGCCGCACAGCACTATCCCGACAATGGCGTGCTCAAAGGCCTGGCCAGCCGCGCGGCGGCCTATCCCGAACTGTTCCAGGACGCGCGCATCGATCTCTTGACCAGTGCCGCCGACAATGGCGACGGCACCACGGGCTTGGCGCTCTCGGCCCAGGGCAAGGCCGGCGGCTCGGCCTTCTCGGCGTCGCTTTCCGGCAAGGGGACCGCGGACAAGCTCTCCGAGGCGCCGGTGTCGATCACCTTCAACGCCCGCAACGACAATGCCACCACGCTGCTTGCGCTTTACGGCCTGCCTGCGCTGCCGCTCGGCATGCTCGGCCACGCCAACACCGACGTCTCGGCGAAGGGCTCGGTTGCCGGCGGTCTCGCGACCAGCTTCAACCTGACGGCCGATGATTTCAGGGCAGGCTTCGACGGAACAGTCGCCTCGACGGCGCAAGGCCCGACCGCCAAGGGCAAGGTCAGTCTCGATGCCGCCGATATCGAGCCGTGGCTGATGACGACGGGTGTAGGCCTGCCCGGCATGGGAACCGGGACGGCAACGTCGCTGGCGGCCGATGCCGATTTCGGCAATGGGCTCCTGGTGCTGAGCGGTCTTACCGGTTCGATCAACAAGGCGGCGGTTTCCGGCGACGTCAACATCGACGACGCCAAGGATGGGCTGCCGCATCTTGCCGGGGCGCTGGTGCTCGACGAGCTCGACCTTGATCCGCTGGCGGTCTCGCTGTTCGGGGACCAGTCTTTCGCCGCCGCCAAGGGCGGCTGGCCGACGACGCCGTTCAGCCAGAAGTCGACGCTGCCGTTCAACGCAGATCTCGATCTCAACACCTCGGCGCTCGCCGTCGGGCCCTTCGCCACGGCGCATGACGCTTCATTCTCGCTGAAGCTCGACCGCGAAGGCATCCACGTCTCCGACCTCAAGGCGAAGCTCTACGGCGGCGACCTGACCGGCCTGTTCGACCTGAAGAACACGGAGGGCACCGGCCTGTTCTCCGGCCAGATGAGGCTGGCCGGCAGCGATCTTTCCGCGGTTCTGCCCGGCGCCGGTATCGGCGGCAGCGGCGATATTTCGACGGCGCTGTCGACCAGCGGCAAATCCGTTGACGCCATGATTGCGGCCCTGTCCGGATCCGGCACGGCGGCGCTGAAGGGATTGAAAGTGGACGGCATCAATCCGGCAGGCTTTGCCGCCATGATCGCCAAGGCCGACGCGATCGGACGCGACATCGACACGGCCAAAACCGCGGAGTTCGCGCCCCAGATCGCCGGGGAGGGCAGCTTCGCCGCCGGCGATACCGATGTGGCCTTCACCGTCGCCAACGGCACGTTGCGGGTGCCGCCAATCAGCCTCGACAATCCCGGCGCGACCTTGTCCGCCGACGTGACGGCCGATCTCAACACGAGCACCGTCACGGCAAAAGGGGCGCTGACCTACCACGCTGGCGACGAGGCGCTGGTCGGTTCCGAACCGGCCGTCAATTTCAGCCTGGCCGGTCCGCTTGGGGCGACCGCGCCCCAGTTCGACAGCGGCCCGCTGGCGCAGTTCCTGACGCAGCGCGCGCTGGAGAAGGAACAGCAGCGGGTCGAGGCGATGCAGGCGGCGCTCTTGGAGAAGCAGCGGCTGCGGCGCGAAGTGCGCTATTACGCCTCGCTGCAGACGGAGCGCGACAACGCGGCCGAAGAGTTGCGCCGGCAAGAGGAAGAGGCGCGGCAGAAGGCCGAGGCGGAAGCCAGGGCGAAAGCCGAAGCGGAAGCGCAGGCACAGGCTGAAGCGCAGGCAAAGGCTGAAGCTGAAGCAAAAGCCAAGGCCGACGAAGAGGCCAGGGTGAAGGCGGAAGCCGACGCCAAGGCGCAGGCCGAAGCGGACGCCAAGGCCAAGGCCGATGCACAGGCGAAGGCCGAGGCCGAGCAGCGGGCCGCGGACGAGGCGGCTAAGGCACAGGCCGACCGCAAGAAGGCCGAGCAGGCGAAGCTGGAAGCAGCACGCAAGGCGGCCGCGCAAACGCCAAAGGCCGAGGGGACGCTGCCCGGCGTCAATGATGGTTCGACTTCAGCGCCGGCGAAGCCGAAGGCCAACCCGTTCACGATCGACAATCTGCTGAAGTCGCTCGACGGCGGTTGAGCTTCGCGTCACACACGTAGCGAATTAGCCACCGCGCCTAGGACTGTTCCTGGCGCGAGAGCAGGCGCCGCAGCATCGGCTCGATGCGCGAAAGCTCGTCGAGATGCGCGGCCGACAAGTCGGCCAGGCGATCGTCGGCCAAAGAGGTGAGCTGCAGCAGGACGCGGCGGTGATCGCTCTTGTCCTGATCGCGTATCACCAGGCCTGCCTCGGCAAGGCGGTTCACCAGTTCCACCGCGCTGTGATGGCGGATGCGCAGCCGCTCGGCAAGCTCGCCCACCGTCACCGATCCGCCGCCGGGAAATCCCTTGATCGCCAGCAGCGCCTGGTGCTGGCGCGGCGTGAGGCCCGCCTCATTGGCCTGGACCTGGCTGAATTCGAGAAAGCGGCGGATCAGATAACGAAACTGCGACAGCCGCTGGTAGTCGGCCTGGCTGATGGCGGGGCGTGGTTTCGGCGGCGTCATTTCCCGACTTATGGTCTTTTCCCGCAAAAGCTCAACTGGCCGTCCCGATCCCTGTCCAAAATGACGCGGTGCAGCGATTGAAAACAGCCTTGCAGATTTATATCGTATTACGATATTAGGCCGCCTGAAACCGGACGGCCTTCGCGCCGCCAGAAAGTTCAGGCCCCCAGAATGAAACCTGCTCACGCCGGCAACGGCAATCTCCGCGACTTCACGACCGATCCGCGTGTTCTGCTGATCGCGGCCATCGCCGTCGTGGTGGCGACCGCTGGGCTCTTCGCCGGCATCGTACTTCTGCAGCTCATCCGTCTTGCCACCAACATCGCCTATTTCGGCCAGTTCTCGCTGGCCGAACTCAAGCTCGAGGACTCGCCGCTGGGCTATGCCGCCGTGATCGTCCCGGTGATCGGCGCGCTGATCATCGGCCTGATGGCGCGCTTCGGCAGCGAGAAGATCCGCGGCCACGGCATTCCCGAGGCCATCGAGGCGATCCTGCTCGGACGCTCGCGGCTCGACGCCAAGGTCGCGGTGCTGAAGCCGCTGTCTTCGGCGATCTCGATCGGCTCGGGCGGACCGTTCGGCGCCGAAGGCCCGATCATCATGACCGGCGGCGCCATCGGCTCGCTGATCGCGCAGATGCTGCCGGTCAGCGACAATGAGCGCAAGACGCTGCTGGTGGCGGGTGCGGCGGCCGGCATGACGACGGTTTTCGGCACGCCGATCGCCGCCATCATGCTCGCCGTCGAATTGCTCCTGTTCGAGTGGACGCCGCGCAGCTTCATCCCTGTCGCCGTCGCGGCAATCGTCGCGGAAGTCGAGCGCACCTTGCTGCACCTGCCGGGTCCGATCTTTCCGTTCTCGGGCAGCATGGAGGTCTCGATTGCAGGATTGGGCGGCTGGGTGCTGGTGGGCATTGCCGCCGGGCTGCTTTCGGGCCTGCTGACGCAACTGGTCTATGCCTGCGAGGACGCCTTCCTGAAGCTGCCGATACACTGGATGTGGTGGCCGATGATCGGCGGCCTGGTGGTCGGCATCGGCGGCCTGATCGAGCCGCACGCGCTTGGCGTCGGCTACGACAACATCGCCAATATGCTCGACGGCCGCACCGTCGCCACCGCCGCGCTGCTGCTTCTGGTGGTGAAGGCCATCATCTGGTCGGTGGCTCTGGGGTCCGGGACCTCGGGCGGCGTGCTGGCGCCGCTGCTCATCATGGGCGGAGCGATGGGTGCGGTGCTCTCGGGCATCCTGCCCGAGGCAAGCCCCGGCTTCTGGCCGCTGCTGGCGATGGCCGCGACCATGGGCGGCACGATGCGCGCGCCGCTGACCGCGACTTTCTTCGCCACCGAGCTCACCGGCAACACGCATGTCCTGGTGCCGCTGATCGCGGCCTGCGCCACCGCCCACGCGGTCACCGTGCTGTTGATGAAGCGCTCGATCCTGACCGAAAAGGTGGCGCGACGCGGGCATCACCTCGTGCGCGAATACCGCGTCGACCCTTTCGCTTTGACAAGGGTCAAGGAAGTGATGACGACGAAGGTCGAGAGCGTGCCGGCGACGATGACGCTGCACGGCGCGGCAACGTTCCTGACCGCGCCGGACACGCGGCACCCGAGCTTCCCGGTGGTCAACGGGGAGGGGCATGTGCTCGGCGTCATCGATCCGCCCGCGATCCTGCGCTGGCGGCGCGCCGGCAAGCATCGCAGCACGACGCTCGGCGAATTGCTCGCCGGCAGCAAGATCACGCTGGCTTATCCGGACGAATATCTGGAGGCGCTTTCCGACAAGCTTCTGCTCGCCAACGTCTCGCATCTGCCGGTCGTCTCACGCGACGATGAACGGCTTGTCGGCTATATCGGCTGGAAAGACATGATGCGGGTAAGGTCGAAAAAGCAGGCGGAGGAGCGCGACCGGTCGGCCCTGCTCAGCTTCGGCGCCAAGCGCAAGGCAGGGCAAAGCGTGGGCGATCCGGCTTAGGCATCACGGCGCCGCGCCGCCGCGCTTCGCCCAGGCCAGCACATAGAGCCTCAGCGCGGACGACAGGTTGGCGTCGCGGGTGCGCGTCTCGTCGATCTCCGCGACCAGGGCCGCGAGCGACAGCGAGCGTTGCCCGGCGATGGCGATGAGATCGTCATAAAAAGGCTGTTCCAGGGAAAAGCTGGTGCGGTGACCGCGGATCGTTACCGAACGTTTTTCGACCGCGGCCATTGCAGGGACTCAGCGCTCGCCGGGGTCGTCGGGTTTTTCCCGGCGATGGCCGGCCACGAATTTCCCGGCCTTTTCCGATGCCAGCCGGTCACGCTCGCGCTCCGTCTTCGAGCGGCCGTGCAGCGCCCGGTTCTCGCCGGCCTGGCGTTCTTTCTCGATGCGCGCTTTCTGCTTGCGGGCCTGGCGGAGATTGACGACCTCGCCCATGGCGCTGGCTACTTCTTGCGGAAGGCGTCGAGCGAAACGACGTCGGCGCCCTTGCCGCCGGTCTCGGCGACCGCCGGCTTCTTCTCGGCCTCGGCGGCCTTCTTTTTGGATTCCGGCTTCTTCTCGGGGACGACGGCGACCGGCTCGGGCGCCGGAGCGGCGGCCTCGTCTTCGGCGCTCTCCGTCTTGACGTCGAATTCGAGCTCGAAATTGACCGACGGATCGTAGAAGCCGCGCACGGCCGAGAAGGGGATTTCGAGCTTTTCCGGCACGTCGGAGAAGGAAAGTCCGACCTCGAAGCCGGCATCCGTCACCTTCAGGTCCCAATACTGGAACTGGATGACGATGGTCATCTGCTCCGGATAGCGCTCGCGCAGCCTGGACGAGATGCGCACGCCCGGCGCGCCGGTCAGGAAGGTGATGAAGAAATGATGATTGCCCGGAAGGCCAGTGCGCGCGACTTCGGCCAGGACCTTGCGCATGACGCCGCGCAGAGCCTCCTGGGCCAGAATGTCGTAGCGGATGTGGTCGTCGGCCATCTGATGGTCGGGTTCCGTTGAATCGTCCGCATAGCTGTAATCAAGCTTGAGCGCGGCGTAAACCGCATATAGGCGCAAAGCCGTGAGGCCAAGAGGGGCGTCGGCGATTTGATCGCTCAGGCGTGAACGAGCGCCGCCTGTTTGCCGGCCGGCAATTTCTTCCTGGCGAAGGCGCCGAGAAAGGTCCGCACACCGTTGGCGGCGGAGCGCAGCACCTCTTCCTCGGTTGGTAAGCCGCCCAGCATGAAAGTGATCTGAAGCTCGGCGTTGACGAGGGCGAGGAACTGACGCGCCGCGACGTCGGGGTCGCCGATCGACAGGTGACCCGCGAAGGCAAGCCGGGCGAAGCGCGCGGCAAGCGCCGACCAAGTGCGGCCCGGGCCTTGTTCGCGCCATTCGGCAAACAATTCCGGATAGCGCTCGCCTTCGGCCTGGATCAGCTTGCGCAGGAAACGGCCGTCGCGGTTGCAGATGCAGTTGCGGTTCATGCGCACCGCAAAGGCGACCAGGTCGGCTTCCAGGTCCGTAGGCTGGTCGGGAAAGGTGGCGATGGTGGCGAAGATGCCGGCATTACAGCGCTCCGTCAGGTCGCGCACGACGGCGACGAAGAGCTTTTCCTTATCGCCGTGATGGTTGTAGACAGTCTGGCGTGAAACGCCGGCCTCGGCCGCGATCAGGTCGATATTGGCGCCGGCATAGCCTTCCCGACAAAAAACCGAAGCAGCAGCCTCCACCACCGACACCCGCTTGGCCTCATGGCTGCGTGGCGGGAAAGTGTCAGGAGAAATGCCGTGCTTCATGAAAATCTATATAGCGGTGATTGACGAATTGGACAAGCCTGTCTAAATTTGTGGACACAATAACGGGAAGTCTGCGCTACCGAGACGAACAAGTTCGCTCTAGTGACGAATGAATTCGCTCTCAGGTGTCGGATTTCCGCGGGATGGAACGTCCTGGGTTCAGACGCCGATATTCGCGGCGGCAACCATATCCGAAAAGAGCCTTTACCATGAGTCCAAAATTCCTCCGCATCGCGGTCGTGCTCGGCTTGTTGTCCGCGATCGGCCCGTTTGCGATCGATATGTATCTCCCCGCGCTGCCTTCGATCGGCCAGGATCTGCATGCCGGCACAGCCGCTGTGCAGATGAGCCTTCTGATCTTCTTCCTGTCGATGGGCTTCGGGCAGATCGTCGTCGGACCGATCTCCGACATGGTCGGCCGCAAGGCGCCGCTTTATGCCGGCCTTGCGCTGTTCATGGTCGGCGGCGTCGGCTCGGCGATGGCGCCGACCATCGAGTGGCTGATCGCCTTCCGCTTCCTTCAGGGTCTCGGCGCCAGCGCCGGCATGGCGGTGCCGCGCGCCATCGTGCGCGACCTGCACACCGGCAACGAGGCCGCCAAGCTGATGTCGCTTCTGATGCTGGTGTTCTCGGTGTCGCCGATCCTGGCGCCGCTGACCGGCAGCCAGATCATCGAGAGTTTCGGTTGGCGCGCCGTGTTCTGGACGGTGACGGGTGCCGCTGCTTTGGCCACCATCCTGCTCGCCACCTCGCTCAAGGAGACGCGGCCGGTCGAAGAGCGCGCCGGCTCCTCCTTCGGCACGGCGCTTGCCGGCTACCGCTACCTGATGGGCGACCGCAACTTCCTCGGCCTTGTGGCGATCGCGGGCTTCGGCATTGCGAGCTTCTTCGTCTATCTGTCGAGCTCGTCCTTCATCCTGATCGACCATTACGGCCTGTCGCCGTCGGTCTACAGCGTGTTCTTCTCGATCAACGCGGTCGCCTTCATCGGCATGTCGCAGCTGACCGGGATGCTGGCCGACCGTTTTGGTTTGAAGCGTGTCGTCTGGGTGGCGGTCACCGGCTATGCCACGGTCATGGTGGCGCTGTTCGCCATCATGGCCTCGGGTGTCGACCGGCTCGACGTGATCGCCGCGCTGCTCTTCGTCGGCTACGGCTTCCTTGGCCTCGTCATCCCGACAACCTCGGTGCTGGCGATGGAAGAGCATGGCGAGATCGCCGGCACGGCCTCGGCGCTGATGGGCACGCTGCATTTCGCCATCGGCGCACTGGCGATGGGCGTCGCCGGCATCTTCTTCGACGGCACGCCGCTGCCGATGGTGGCGGGCATCACGCTCTGCGCGGTGATTTCCTTCACGCTGGCCAAGCTGACGCTCGGCCGCGAGCGCGAAGCGGTCGAGGCGCCGGCGGAGTAGGCAATCATAGACAAGACAGAAAAAGGCCAGGCTTGCCCGGCCTTTTTCATGTCTGTTGCAAGCCGGCCTGATCGATGACGAAGCGCAACCGTTCCTCGACCGGAGCGAGAGGCAACGGCACCAGTTCGTAACCGAGCTCCACATAGACCCGGTCACCGAGCGGAATGTGCGCTCGGCCTCGTCGAGCGTCTGCTTGCGCTCCTCGTCCTGGGTGAAGATCTCCGGCCAGAGTGGCGCGACGAAGACGCGGCGCGCGTAGCGGAATTTCCTCGCAGCGCTTGTGAGGTGGTCCGGCACCGGCAGGCCGCAGAGTCTGAGATAGCCAATGGTGTCGGGCGCGCCGCGGTCGAAGAAGACCGGGCCAGGAGGTTCGGCATGCGCGGCCTGCCAGGAGCGCAGCTCCCACGACAGCATCAGCTCGGCAAAGAGCGCGCGATCCTGCCAGGGTAGGGCAGGGCCGCCGATGGCCATCTGGTCGCGGATGATGCCGCGCCCGGCCTCAGGCGCCGTCGCGAAGCCCTGGGCCCGCAGCGCTTCGATCAAGGTGGTCTTGCCGGAACCTGGACCGCCGGTCAGCACGAAGAATCGGCCGCAATCGTTTTGCATCGCTTGTCCATTGAGGATGGGCGGCAAGGCTGTACGCCGCGCATCAAGCGCCGGACGAGCCTTGGCCGTTCGGTTGATGGGAAGAAGCAAAAGAGGGGAAGGTGGAGGTTTCTGTTGCCAGGTACCTCCGAACCCCGCCTAGAAGTGCGAACCGCTAGGGCTTGATTTGAAGCGTTCGCGCCGCATTAAGCAGCGAGACGAGCTTCCGCATAGTTGTCGTTGGCAACTATAAGTTTAGCCCGATGACGGTGGTACAATGCCGGGCAAAAGTACGATCTTTACACCTTCGTCGATCCTATTTCGCCCCCAGCAAAAGCCGCTCCGTCAGCCAGAGCGGTTTTTGGTGGAGGCGCCGGGTACCGCCCCCGGGTCCGAACGGCTTATTTCATCGCCTGTTTATCGCCATAGTCGGTCAAGCCGACGAAACGAATATAGGGATCGATAACGGAAAAAGAAAGGCCAAACCGGCGCTTGTCCGGTTATGCCAAACTGCGCAGCCAAGGGTTGACTTGCGCGCCCACTCAATCAAATCTCGCTGCCGGTGAGGAGTCTCTGACCTAACGCACAGGTTGCGTAGCGCGCCACAACCCTCACCGATCGGATCGGTGGCGCCGACGAGGGGAAGTTTGATGGCCGACTATCTTGCGGATGTGAAGAAATACGACGCCGGCGCCAGCGCCGACGCGGTCGATAAGATCGTCAAGCATCTGGGCATTGCGCTCAGGAACCGCGATTCCTCGCTGGTGTCCTGCACCGACCCGAAGGAACTCGACCGCGTGCGGGAGAACTGGATCGGCAAGAAGCTCGGCATCGCGGATGCCGCAAAGGCGAATGCGTCGATCGAGAAGACCTGCAAGGCAATGCACGCCGACAACACCAAGAGCCGCGTGACCTTCTACTATCTGGTTGCCAAGGACCTCGGCAAACTCGGCTCTCTGTAAGGCACTGCCATCCGGCGGCCGGCACGAAACCGTGCCGGCGCCGTTGGTTTTTTGGCGCGACCCACACCGGTAGCCTGCTTTGCGGTGTTCGATCGGCTGTCGGTCGGGTATGATTGCCTGTTACCCGAATCGAGGCGGAGCCGATGCGCCAATATCTCGACCTCTTGAAGCATGTGCTGGAAAACGGCGCCGACCGCGGCGATCGCACCGGGACAGGCACGCGCTCGGTATTCGGCTACCAGATGCGCTTCGATCTTTCGCGCGGCTTTCCGGTCACGACCACGAAGAAGCTGCATCTGAAGTCGATCATCCACGAGCTTTTGTGGTTCCTGGCCGGCGACACCAACATCAAATATCTCAACGACCATGGCGTCACCATCTGGGACGAATGGGCCGACGAGAATGGCGATCTTGGACCGGTCTACGGCAAGCAATGGCGCTCATGGCCGGACGGGCATGGCGGCGAGATCGACCAGATCGCGGGCCTTTTGAAGGAGATACGCAGGAATCCTAACTCGCGCCGGCTGATCGTCTCGGCCTGGAACCCGGCCGAAGTCGAGGCGATGGCGCTGCCGCCCTGCCACTGCCTGTTCCAGTTCTATGTCTCGGAGGGCAGGCTCTCGTGCCAGCTTTACCAACGCTCGGCCGATATCTTCCTCGGCGTGCCATTCAACATCGCTTCCTATGCCTTGCTCACCATGATGGTGGCACAGGTGACCGGGCTGAAGCCCGGCGATTTCGTCCACACACTGGGCGACGCGCATCTTTATTCGAACCATTTCGAGCAGGCGCGCGAGCAGATGCGGCGCACGCCCAAGGCCTTACCAACGATGTGGATCAATCCGGGGGTGAAAGACCTCTTCGCCTTCCGCTTCGAGGATTTCCGCCTTGAGAACTATTTCGCGGATGCGAGCATCAAGGCGCCGATCGCGGTATGAGCCAGCCTTCGGCTCAGTCGATGCCGACTATGACATCCGAGGCCTTGATCACCGCATAGGCCTGCTTGCCTTTTTCGAGCGCGAGGTCGGCGACCGCTTCGTTGGTGATCGAGGAGGTGACGATGACGCCGCCGCCGATGTCGATCCTGACATGCGAGGTGGTGGCTCCCTTGACGATCTCGGTGACCTTACCCTTGAGGATGTTGCGGGCGCTGATCTTCATGCGTCTCTCCTTAAAGCTTCGCCGTTCCGTTTCGCATTCATCGTAGGCCGAGACCACGCCGGCGCACAACGCCATGGCAGGCGAAAAGCCTTCCCTTGTTATGTTCATGCGGATATATCGATCAGAGGCTTTGGGCCGTACGGATTTTGAAACCAGGGAGAGATTCCATGACGGGCAAGGGTTTTGGGTTGAAGGCGGCAGCTATTGGCGGCCTGGCGACAATGCTGATGGCGGTACCGGCGGCCCATGCCGACGACAAGATGATCGTATTTGCCGCGGCTAGCCTCAAGGACGCGCTCGACGCGGTCAACAAGGCCTGCGAGCCGGAAGTCGGCGAAGCCGCCACCATTTCCTACGCGGGGAGCTCGGCCTTGGCCAAGCAGATCGAAGGCGGCGCGCCGGCCGACGTTTTCGTCTCGGCCGACCTCGACTGGATGAAGTATCTCTCCGACAAGAAGCTGACCAAGCCGGATACCGAAGTGAAGCTGCTCGGCAACCAGATCGTGCTGGTGGCACCGAAGGATTCCACGGTCGAGACCAAGGTCGAGAAGGGCTTCGACCTCGCCAAGCTGATCGGCGACGGCAAGCTTGCCATGGGCGATTTCAAGGCCGTGCCGGCCGGCAAATACGGCAAGGCGGCGCTGGAATCGCTGGGCGTCTGGTCGTCGGTCGAAGGCAAGGTCGCGCAGGCCGAGAATGTGCGCGCCGCACTGAAGCTGGTGTCGACGGGCGAGGCGGCGCTGGGCATCGTCTATGCCACCGACGCGCATGCCGAAAAGGGCGTCAAGGTCGTCGGTAACTTCCCGGAAGATTCGCATCCGCCGATCGTCTACCCGATTGCCCAGACCGCGGATTCGAAGGACAAGGATACGGCTGCCTTCCTGAAATGCGTCGAGTCGGCCAAGGCCGCCGAGCTCTTCAAGGAGCAGGGTTTTACGGTGCTCGCGCCGAGCAACTGAGAAAGACCTCGCAGACATAGCTATGAATTGGCTGTTGGACCTCACTCCCGACGAATGGAATGCGGTCCGGCTGTCGATCAAGGTGGCTACGGTGGCGATGCTCGCCAGCCTGCCGCCCGGCATCCTGCTCGCGCTCCTGCTCGCGCGGGGGCGTTTCTGGGGCAAGACCCTGCTCAACGGGCTGGTGCATCTGCCCTTGATCCTGCCGCCGGTGGTGACCGGCTATCTGCTCTTGCTCACCTTCGGCCGGCGTGGCCCGGCCGGCGCCTTCCTTGACGAGCATTTCGGCATCGTCTTCTCGTTCCGCTGGACGGGCGCGGCACTGGCCTGCGGGGTGATGGGCTTTCCGCTGATGGTGCGGGCCATCCGCCTCTCGATCGAGGCTGTCGACCGCAGAATCGAGGCGGCCGCCGGCACGCTCGGCGCCAATCCGCTCTGGGTGTTCGCCACCATCACGCTGCCGCTGATCCTGCCCGGCCTGATCGCAGGCGCGGTCCTTTCCTTCGCCAAGGCGATGGGCGAATTCGGCGCCACCATCACCTTCGTCTCCAACATCCCCAACGAGACGCAGACGCTGCCCTCGGCGATCTACACCTTCACACAAGTGCCGGGCGGCGATGAAGGCGCGCTCAGGCTGACGCTGATCTCGATCGTCATCTCGATGGTCGCGCTGGTCGCTTCGGAAGTGTTGGCGCGGCGGGTCGGCCGGCGAATGGACATCGAATGACGCTCTCCGTCGATATCCAGCATCGCCTCGGCGATTTCGCCGTGGAGGCGCGTTTCGAGAGCGCCGGCCGGCTGACGGCGCTGTTCGGGCCGTCCGGTTCGGGCAAGTCGACGCTGATCAATCTGATCGCGGGTCTGATCCGTCCGGACAAAGGCCGTATCTCGGTCGACGGCAAGGTGCTGGTCGACACCGCCGCGCGCATCTTCGTGCCCATGCACAAGCGGCGGATCGGCATGGTGTTCCAGGACGCGCGACTGTTTCCGCATATGAGCGTCGCCGGCAATCTGCGCTACGGCCGCTGGTTCACGCCGGCTTCCGAACGCTACGCCAGGATGGACGCGGTGGTCGACCTGCTCGGCATCGGTCACCTGCTCGACCGGCGGCCGACGAAACTGTCGGGCGGTGAAAGGCAGCGGGTCGCGATCGGCCGCGCGCTGCTTACCAGCCCGAAAATGCTTCTGATGGACGAACCGCTCGCCTCGCTCGACGAGGCGCGCAAGGCCGAGATCCTTCCCTATATCGAGCGGTTGCGCGACGAGACGAAGATCCCGATCGTCTATGTCAGCCATTCCGTCGCCGAGGTGGCGCGGCTGGCGAGCGACGTCATGGTGCTTTCGCAGGGCAAGGTTGCGGCCGCGGGCCCGACAGAGGCGATCATGCGGCGGCTCGACCTGTTGCCGGCGGAGGAACGCGGCGAGGGCGGAGCGGTGCTCGACACCAAGGTCCTGCGTCACGACGAGGCTTTCGGCATGACGGTGCTTGGCTCGCAGGCCGGCGAGATCCGCGTGCCGAAACTGGCGCGGCCGGCCGGTGCTTCGGTTCGCATACGCATCCGCGCCCGCGACGTGATGGTCGCCATCGAGAAACCCGCCGGACTCAGCGCGCTCAATATCCTGGAGGGAACAATCGTCAGCATGAAGCCCGGCGAGGGGCCCGAGGTCGAAATCGGCATCGATTGCCACGGCGCGGTTGTGATCGCGCGGATCACGGAACAATCGCGGCAGGCGCTTGGTCTCAAGCTGGGAAGCGAGGTCTTCGCGGTCATCAAGACGGTGAGCTTCGATCGCGCAAACACCGGCGCCGGCCTGCCGGCCGAGGCCGACGTTTGAGGAGCTCCATCATGTCGCTATGTATATTTGGAATAGCGCTTGCTTCGCATAGAGACTATCGTGGTGCCGTGGAAGCCGAGGAGATGAAATGCCGTCGCTCAGCCTGCGGATAAATCTCGACCCCGACGGCCGGATCGGCCCGGGCAAGATCGAACTTCTGGAGCAGATCGCCGCCTTCGGCTCGATCTCGGCCGCGGCGCGCGGCATGGAGATGTCCTACAAACATGCCTGGGATCTGGTCGAAGACATGAACCGCGTGTTCGGCAAGCCGCTGGTCGCGGCGCAGACCGGTGGCCGCAAAGGCGGCGGCGCGCAACTGACATCGGTGGGTTTGGCGGTCGTCAGCCGGTTTCGCGCCATAGAGCGAGCCGCTTCATCGGCCGCCGCCATCCATATGCAGGCCCTGCAGGCGGAGATCGATGCGGGATAAGGCAAGGCAGTAGGCAGTAGGCAGTAGGGTATGATGTCCTGGATGCTCGAAATCGAGGCCCCTATCGCCTCCATTATCTTACTGCCTATTCCCTACTGCCTACTGCCTAATCCCCTGGCTTCCTCAGCAGATAGGTGTCCATGATCCAGCCCTTCTTTCGCCGGGCTTCCTCGCGAACCCTTTCGATTTCGGCGCTGACATCGCCCAGCCGGCCGGAAATGACGATCTCGTCCGGCGTGCCGAGGTAGGCGCCCCACTGGATGAGGACGTCTCGGTCCGCCAGCGTGTTGAAGGCGCATTTGCCGTCGAGCATGACCACGGTCGAGCCGGCATTGGCGGCCAGGCCTTCCTCGGTCAGCCGCCGGCCGGTGGTGACCAGGATCGAATCGCCGATGCGATTGAGCGCGGTCGCGTGGGCGGCGGCCAGCGCCTGGATCGCGGTGATGCCGGGGATGACTTCGAGCTCGAAACCGACATTGCCCCTGAGGCGAACGCGTTCGAGGATACGCAGCGCGCTGTCATAGAGCGACGGATCGCCCCAGATCAGGAACGCACCGCAACCGTCGTCGGCAAGCTCGTCGCGGATCAACGCCTCATAGATCTCGGCGATCGCCTCGTGCCAGTCGTCGACGGTTGCCCGGTAAGACGATGTCGGTTCGGCCCGGACCGGTACATCGAACTCGACCCGGCGCGATTTCGGATTGGTGACGAAGCGGTCGCATATCTGCCGACGCAAATCGGCAAGATCGTTCTTCTTCGTTCCCTTGTCGGGAATGAACAGCGCGTCGGCGCGGTTCAGGCCATTGATGGCCTGTACAGTCATGTGGTCGGGATTGCCGGCGCCGATGCCGATGACGAGAAGCTTGCGCATGGCGCTCTCCTGCCCGATCGATGGCGCGGTGTCCAGAAGTCCCGATGCCCGATGACGAAGGGCTTTGAAACGGCGCACTGAAACGGTAGATGAAAAGACGCCCGGTATCGCCGTCGAGGAGGGGTCCATGTTACGCACCGTACTGACCGCAGCGCTGGCAATCATGGCTGCCCCGGCTTTCGCCAATGATTCCGTCGCCGAGCTCGGCACCGGCGGGCTGATCCTGTCGCGCAGCGACGCGGTCGCGATGCAGAGCGAGGATCTTTTCATCTCGCCCGAGAAGGTGACGGTCGACTATGTGTTCCGCAACAACACCGACAAGGATGTCAGCTCCATCGTCGCGTTCCCGATGCCCGATATCGAGGGCGATCCGAACGAGATGCCGGCGATCCCGGAAGCGCAGAGCGACAATTTCCTCGGCTTCGAGGTGACGATCGACGGCGTCGATGCGAAGCCGCAGCTGGAGCAAAGGGCGTTTGCGCTGGGCATCGACATCACCACGGACCTCAAGGCGCAGAACGTACCGCTCTATCCGTTCGGCGACGCCGCCAAGGCGGCGCTGGCGAAGCTGCCCAAGGATGTCGCCGAGGATTGGGAAAACCGAGGCATCATCATCGAAGACACCGCCGATGACGGCTCGGGCATGAAAACCGCCTACGCGCCGTTCTGGCAATTGCGCTCGACCTATTGGTGGCGCTCGACCTTCCCGGCCAACAAGGAAGTCCATGTTTCGCATCGCTATAAGCCCAGTGTCGGCGGCACTTCCTCGGTCAGTTTCTTCTCCGACGGCCAGTTCCAGGGCCAGTATGCGGCCTACAAGACCCGCTATTGCATGGACGGCGCATTCGAGAATGCGGTGCGCAAGGCGGCCAAGGCAAATCCGGATGGTTATCCGAAATATTACGAGAGCCGCATCGCCTACATCCTGACCACGGGGGGTAATTGGGCCTCCGGCAATATCGGTAACTTCAAGCTGACGATCGACAAGGGCAGCCCCAAAAACCTCGTCTCCTTCTGCGGCGACAATGTCAAAAAGGTCGGACCGACGATGTTCGAGATCACCGCGAAGGATTTCTATCCCGAGCACGACATCGACATCCTGCTGCTGGAGCCGTCGGATAATGGCGGGAATGGCGGCTGATGGACATCGCGATCTATGTCGCCATCGCCGAAAACGGCGTGATCGGCCGCGAAGGCGGCCTGCCGTGGCGGCTTTCCACCGATCTCAAGCGGTTCAAGGCCGACACGATGGGCAAGCCGATCATCATGGGCCGCAAGACCTATGAAGGCATCGGCCGGCCGCTGCCCGGCCGTCTCAACATCGTGGTGACGCGCGACAAAACCTGGCGGGCCGAGGGCATCGAGGTGGCCCACTCGCTGGATGACGCGATCGTGCTGGCCAGGGTGCGCGGCCGCTGCATGGCGGGCGCGGAGGAGATTTGCGTGGTCGGTGGCGGCGAGATCTATGCCCAGGCTTTGCCGCTCGCCGACCGGCTGCATGTGACGCATGTGCTGGCCAGCGTCGATGGCGACGCGCATTTCCCGCCGATCGACCCAAATGTCTGGCAAGTCGTCAGCGCCGAGGATTTCCCCGCCGGCGAGAAGGACAGCCACGCCACGCGTTATACGGTTTACGAGCGCCGACGCGACGATCGTTGACGACGACAAAGGGTCGCTGCCGATCCAAATCGCACGGAGACGATGACACATCGCGTTGAAAGCGGGTCAAGGCGTCCCTATAGAAGAACGGTGTTGCAGCGGTACAGCGTCCAACCATACGCGCAAGAGGCCGACGTAATACTTTGATTTTGGCGCATGATTCCTTTTCGAAAACCGATATGGGTTTTCCGGGTCATGCGTTAGGATTGCGCCGCAAGGCCTGAGGGAACCGGAGCGAAAGGACATTCATGCCCTGGAACGACAAGAGCGGTGGCGGCGGCCCATGGGGCGGCGGCGGCAATCAGGGGCCCTGGGGGCAGGGACCGAAAGGGCCAAGCGGCCCGCAGGGTTCGCCCCCCGATCTTGAGGATATCATCCGCCGCGGCCAGGACAGGCTGCGGCGCGCGCTTCCGGGAGGCGGCGGCGCCAGCCCGGCCGTGCTCGGGCTGATCGCGCTGGCCCTCATCGTGCTGTGGGCCTTCAAGGCGATCTACACCGTGCAGCCCGACGAAGTTGCCGTCGAACTGCGCTTCGGCCAGCCGAAGACCGAGCTTTCGCAGCCAGGCCTGCATTTCCACTGGTGGCCGATCGAAACGGTCGAGACCGCAAAGATCTCCGAGCAGCTCGTCAGCATCGGCGGCGGCTCGAGCAGCGGCTCCGGGCTGATGCTCTCGGGCGACCAGAACATCGTCAACGTGCAGTTCTCGGTGGCCTACCAGGTCTCCGATCCCAAAGCCTATCTGTTCGATGTCTCCGATCCCGACGGCATGCTGACCCAGGTCGCCGAGAGCGCCATGCGCGAAGTCGTCGGCCGGCGGCCGGCGCAGGACATCTTCCGCGACGACCGCCAGGGCATCGCAACCGGGGTGCGCGAGATCATCCAGGGCACGCTCGACGGCTACAAGACCGGTCTCCAGGTCAACGCAGTCTCGATCGAGGACGCGGCACCACCGCGTGAGGTGGCCGACGCGTTCGACGAGGTGCAGCGCGCCGAGCAGGACGAGGACAAGTTCGTCGAGCAGGCCAACCAGTATTCCAACCAGAAGCTCGGCCAGGCGCGCGGCCAGGCGGCGCAGGTCCGCGAGGACGCCGCCGCCTACAAGAACCGCGTCGTGCAGGAGGCGGAAGGCGAGGCGCAGCGCTTCATCTCCGTCTACAACGAGTACGCCAAGGCGCCCGACGTCACGCGCAAGCGCCTTTATCTCGAAACCATGGAGAAGATCCTGAAGGACTCGAACAAGGTCGTCGTCGAACAGGGCAACGGTCAGGGCGTGCTGCCTTACCTGCCGCTGCCGGCATTGCAGCCGAAAGCACAGCCGGCGCCGGCCCCTATGGGCGGCGTCACGACGGGAGGTAACCAGTGATGGCCAACCGTCTTCCCATCATCGCCGTGATCGCGGCCGTCCTTCTGTTCCTGCTCTATTCGTCGGTGTTCGTGGTCAATGCCGGCCAGCAAGCTATCGTGCTCAGGTTCGGCGAGATCATCGACGTCAAGAGCGAGCCCGGCATCTACTTCAAGGCGCCGTTCGCCTTCTTCGATGCCGACAGCGTGCAAATGGTCGAGAAGCGGGTGATGCGCTTCGACCTCGACAACATCCGCGTCCAGGTCTCGGGCGGCAAGTTCTACGAGGTCGATGCCTTCATCGCCTACCGCATCTCGGATCCGCGCACCTTCCGCGCGGCGGTGTCCGGTCAGGTCGAACTGGCCGAAGCCCGCCTGAGGACGCGTCTCGACGCGGCGCTGCGCCGTGTCTACGGCCTGCGCGACTTCGAAGCCGCTCTTTCGGAAGAGCGCGGCAACATGATGCGCGAGGTGCGCGATCAGCTTCGTCCCGACGCGACCTCGCTCGGCCTCGACATCGAGGACGTGCGCATCCGCCGGACCGATCTGACGGCGGAGGTCTCGCAGCAGACCTATGACCGCATGAAGGCCGAGCGCCTGGCGGAAGCCGAGCGCCTGAGGGCGCGCGGCAACGAGGCGGCACAGCGCATCAGGGCGCGAGCCGACCGCGAGGTCGTCGAGATCATCGCCGAGGCGCAGAAGGAATCGGAAATCCTGCGCGGCGAGGGCGAGGCGCAGCGCAGCGCGACCTTCGCCGACGCCTACAAGCGCGATCCGGCCTTCTTCGACTTCTATCGCTCGATGAACGCCTACGGCACGGCGTTGGACAACACCGGAACGACGATGGTGCTCTCGCCCGAATCCGAGTTCTTCCGCTACTTCCGCGATCCGGACAGCAAGCCCGGGCCGGCACCTGCCGCGCCTGCGACGCCACCTGCAACGCAACCCGGCACCGCCCAGTAGCGGGCGGTGCAGGATTTTCTGGCGGCAATCGGCCTGGTCCTCGTGATCGAAGGGCTGGTCTATGGAGCGTTTCCGGCTTTGGCCCGGAAACTCGCTACTGAAGTGCTGTCGGTGCCGGAAAATGTGCTGCGGATCGGCGGACTGGCGGCGATCGCCATCGGCGTCGGCATCGTCTGGCTGGTCCGCGGTTGATGAAATTCCTTGGTGCCGAAGCGATTGACGATTTATCTTCCGCCGATAGCTATAGCCGCAAACGTGCCTTATTTCTTGCCAACATGAATCGGACAGGCGCCTTTGCGGATGCGTCGTTCCTTTTCTGAAACACCGGGAGGCCACGATGATATCCGACACCCTGTTGCGCGCGGCGCGGCGCACCTTCTTCGCCGGCGCCACGGCATTCGCAGTCGGCATTGTTGCCGTTCCGTCTTTCGTCACGCCGACGATCGCCTCCGATGGACCGCCTTCGGTCGCCGATCTGGCCGAGCGCCTGCTTGGCGCGGTGGTCAACATCTCGACCTCGCAGACGGTGAAAGGCACTGAAGGGCCGGGCGCGGTGCCGATGCCGCAGCTGCCAGAGGGCTCGCCGTTCCAGGACTTCTTCGACGATTTCTTCAAGAACCGTGGCGGCGACAAGGGCGGTGCCGCGCAGAAAGTGCAGTCGCTCGGCTCCGGCTTCGTCATCGACGCCGAGCAGGGCATCGTCGTGACCAACAACCATGTCATCGCCGATGCCGACGATATCGAAGTCAATTTCTCCGACGGCATCACGCTGAAGGCGACGCTGGTCGGCACCGACACCAAGACCGATGTCGCGGTGCTGAAGGTCGACCCCAAGGGCCACAAGCTGACGGCGGTGAAATTCGGCGATTCCACCAAGATGCGCGTCGGCGACTGGGTGATGGCGATCGGCAATCCGTTCGGCCTGGGCGGCACGGTCACGGTCGGCATCGTCTCGGCGCGCAACCGCGACATCAATTCCGGCCCCTATGACGATTTCATCCAGACCGACGCCGCCATCAACCGCGGCAATTCCGGCGGCCCGCTGTTCGACGCCGAGGGCGAAGTCATCGGCATCAACACGGCGATCATCTCGCCGTCGGGCGGGTCGATCGGCATCGGTTTCTCCATCCCCTCGCAGCTTGCCGCCGGCGTCGTCGACCAGCTTCGCCAGTATGGCGAGACACGGCGCGGCTGGCTCGGCGTGCGCATCCAGCCGGTGACGGACGACATCGCCGAAAGCCTCGGCATGGCAACCGCCAAGGGTGCGCTGGTGGCCGGCGTCATCAAGGGCGGGCCGGTCGACAACGGTTCGGTGCAGGCCGGCGACGTCATCATCAAGTTCGACGGCAAGGACATCCACGAAATGCGTGACCTGCCGCGCGTCGTGGCCGAAAGCCCGGTCGGCAAGGCGGTCGACGTCGTCATCGTGCGCAAGGGCGTCGAGCAGACCGTCAAGGTGACGCTCGGCCGGCTCGAGGACAGTGAGAAGCTGGCCAGCGGCGAGAACGGCAACACCGACCAGGACAAGGGCGACAAAGCGACGCCCCCGGTATCGACGGCCTCGGTGCTCGGCATGACGGTCGGCGAGCTCAACGACCAGACGCGGCAGAAGTTCGGCATCGCGGCGGACGTGTCCGGCGTGGTCATCACCGATGTCGCCAAGAATTCGGCGGCGGCCGAGCGCGGCATCCAGCCTGGCGAGGTGATCACCGAGATCGCGCAGGAATCGGTCGGCACGCCGAAGGACGTGATGGACCGGATCGGCGCGCTGAAGGAGCAAGGCCGCAAGAACGCGCTCTTGATGCTGGCTTCGAAGACCGGCGAACTGCGCTTCGTGACGATCCGGATGGATTGAGTCCGGCTTGCTAGGCGGTGGTGACGATTTAACTATTTGAGCCAGATGGCGATAGCGGCGAGTTTGACGAAGCCCATGAAGTTGGCG